>DATFRZ010000095.1:0-35277 GCA_035262885.1 Candidatus Acidiferrum sp. | reverse complement strand
GCAAAATGGAGCAGTTCGCTTGCTGGTTTACTCATAGCGTGGGGAACGGCAGCGAGCTTCGCAGAATTGTACACACGGCGCGAACGCCCGGAGAAATCCTCTCGAGTGTGGAGAGCTTTTTTGAGGGCCGAGCGGCCGTTTTGGTCGGCTCCGGTCCAGACGGGGCTGGCAGAAGTGAGGACCCGGCCCATGGTCCCAGTCAGCACCAGCGTTGCGAGGCAACGCTCGGAACGTAGGATCGCAGTACACTTGCCCATGCGCGTTCGCGGACGCGACTCTCGCGGCGTGGCCTTCGAAGAAGACACTTCCAGCGAGAATCTTTGCCGCAGCGGCGCCGCCTTTTTGACGCGCTTTGACGTTGCCATCGGGTCGAACCTCGAAATCCGCATCCCGTTCTCGAATTATGCTTCGCGTCGGGGCGAGGCGGACTTCTTTACACAAGGACGGGTTGTCCATGTTCGCGATGCGCAGGCGGTTGGAGAGAAGTTCGTCGGCGTGCAATTCACGGGGCCGCGCTTCCAGCGGATGTTTCGGTCTGAATCCGCGGCATGATGCTCCGCTGGCGCGACCGGAATTCTGTGGATATGTTATAGGACACATTGAATCTGGGAGCACCATTGACCGAAACAAGGCGCAACTTTAGGATCGGTTGAGTCATCCAAGTTTTTGGCTCTCTTTTTTTTGGCTCTTCGGGGATACGAAAGGTCCCAGCCGATGAAGCGTATCGCCCTTGGTGCTGTTTTTGTTGCCACTGCGTTCGCGAGTGTTGCTCAAGGCCAAACTTCCGGCTCGACGCCTGTACCTGTCCACGTCACTGCCGGAACGGTCCTGACGTTTTATCTCCATGCTCGCCTGAATCCCACCAGCGGCGACAGTGTGGACGGTCTGCCAAAGGGAACGCTCCTTCGCGTCAAAATCCTGGATTCCATCGATTCGGCGGTAAACGCTGACGGCACTGAGTTTCACGGCACGGTTGTGTCTGGCCTGACCTCCTCCGGTGAGCTCGTCATTCACCCTGAATCCGAAGTGAAAGGCATACTGGCTCTACTCAGGAGCAAGAGTCATCCGGAAGGCTTCCGCTACGAACTCTTGATTACCCGCCTGACGGACCATGGGAGGTCCTATGCGCTGACCGCTTCTCTCGGGCCCTCCCTTGCTGATTCTCAAGTGGCCTCGACCTCCAAGCCCACGGGAAAAGACAACCCAAAGTCATCGGATTCAGGCGCCACGCACTAGCGGTGTTCTTCAACCCACCGCATGAATTTACGAGTATCTTCGACCAGCAGCCTGGAAGGGATTACCCGTTATAGTACCCTTCGGAGGTGCAAACCATAGACCGGAAGCTTTTTCGGTAAATCCAACACTTGCAAGAGGTTAATGCGTGTATTGGGCGGCCCTCGAAGTATGGTTACCGTTCTGCGTTAAACAAATGCCCTCCCAATACACACTGAGGAGTGTGACCAATGAAGAACACGCTTCGGCTTACCCTTGCGACCCTGGCAGGTGTCATCCTGGTAGCGGCAGCTTGGGGACTGCCACCGGCCACCACCCACGGGAGCACTTATCCAACTTTGATCAACGAGCAGACTCCCGCAACCCAATCCGTGTCGGGAAAGATTGCTTCCGTAGCGAAGGACTCCTTCACGCTAACGGTAGCCGGGAGTCAAACTTCCGCAGGTCACCAACTGACGCAGCAAGCTGAACCCAAAACCATGACGTTCTTCATCGACAAGAACACGGCCATTGAAGGCAAACTCAAAGTCAACGCCAACGCAGAAGTCACGTATCGCGAAGAAGGCGGCAAGAACATCGCGGTCAGCGTCAAGGTGGCTTCGTAGTCTCTGAAACCTGCAGTTGTATCCCCTGCTTTGGGACTCCTCACGGCCGCAAGGTTCTTGAAGGGTCCCAAGGCAATAGTTTCCACATGCGGGAGGCTGCCGAACACTGGTTCGGATGCTTCGGATTGAAGTGTGGCTTGTTTGCCTATCGGGAGTACAAACCTCACCGCCCGATGTACGTATTGAGATACCAGGTGTTACCAAACGGGTCTTTGACCGCTGCCGAGCGGTCGCGGTAAGGCTTGTCCGTTGGCGGGTCGACCGAGGTCGCACCCGCAAGCAGCGCCTGCGCGTACATAGCATCCGCGTCCGGCACATAGACGTGCAAGAGGCACGGCTTGGGCTGATATTCTCCGTGCGCCTCGTCGATTTCGAGCGTGGCGTTGCCGATGCGTATAGTGGCGTGGCGCACGATTCCATCCGGCGACTTGTGGACTCCCATAGCCTCTGCGTCGAAGGCCGCTTCCAGGAACGGAATCATGTTGTGCGCATCGCGAAGATGCAAATAAGGCTGAATACTGCGGAGCCCTTCCGGCCCTGGCGTCCAGCCTTTGGGCGTCGCAATGTACCAATTGTTGCCAAAAGGATCTTTAAGAGCGCCCCAGCGATCGCCCGAAGGGTGCGTGTCGGTGGGCCTGTAGATGGATGTCGCGCCCGCCGCAATGGCTCGGTCAAACGTGGTATCGGCGTCCTTCACGTAGAGATGGATGTCGGTCGGCGTGGGTGGAATCTGGGCGCTAGCGTCTCCGGCTTCGATGATGCCGTTGCCGATTGCCACTTCGGAGTGCATCAGCGTGCCATCCGCCGCCGGCACACGCAGCCGTTCCACCCCATCAAACGCGTTCTTCAAGAATTCTAGGAATTGGGCGGCCCCGTTTACGATGATGTAAGGCGTCATGGACGTGAATCCGGGCCGCATGTAGGGAACGGCTTTTGCCGGTGCAGCCGCTGACGCTTCGGTTCCTTGGTTCATAGACATGGAGGTTCTCCTTTGCAATTCGGATTTGAGTGCCGCTCGGAACTCTTCGCTCGGCAAGTAGCGGAGCTCTCGCGCGATTGTCAGCAGTGGCGCGAGGTCCCCGTGCGGCGACGCCTCGGGACGCGGCTGTAGCGACACCAGCATGGCCTGCACAACTTCTTCCAGCTGTTCGGCGAGGGGGCGTTCGGGCACGCGCTTAGGCATGGCCGCCCTCCATCTGCGCTCGCAGGCGCTCGAGCGCGCGCAATTGCAATTGCTTGATGGCTCCCTCGCTCTTGCCAAGGCGCCCGGCAATTTCGCGGATGCTGCGTTGATCAACAAAGCGCTCCTGGACAACGCGGCGCTGCGTTTCCGGAAGCCGCTTCACCAGTTGAAAAAGCCGCGCGCGGTGTTCAATCGCACGCATGTCGGGCATAACGCCAGGGTCGGGAGGGTCGTCCGTCATGGGATGTTCGCGTGAGGTACGCTGCGTGCGGTCGATTATTGCGTTCGCAGCGATACGCAGGAGCCAGGCTAGGAACGGAACTCCCCTCCACTCAAAGTCCTTCAAACTGGCGAGGGCTTTGTAGAACACGTCGGAAGTCAAGTCTTCGGCCGTAGTGCGGTCGTGTACTCGCCCGGCGATGAAGCCGTACACGCGCTCGAAATGTAATTCGTAGAGCGCGTCGAATCTCGCAGGATCGGACTGGGCCGCTTCGACAAGAAGACGCTCCTCCGCCGGCGCACTGGCCTTCTTAGGCGGTGCGCTCCTGGGCAGGGCCTTCTTCTTTCCGAGGCGTCCGGTGGCCTTCATCGCTCTGGAATAATAACTGGCCACCGCGGAAAAGGTTACGGCGCACTTTTGGCAGGGGTGCGCACAAAAAAGGAGAGCCTGCTCTAGTCTTTCAGAGCAGGCTCCCTGGTTTTCGATCATGCTACCGGGTGCAGAGACCCGTTGTACCCACTTTCTTGTTGGACCTCATTTGATACGTGAAATAGGGAACCGCCACACGGAAGGACTGTGGGTCGTTGTCGGCACAATGGCCGGGGCTCTGCTGCGAGCACAGCGGGCTGGCGAGGTGATCATCGGAGTAGGCAATATTCGCGCGGTGCTGCGTATCCAGAGCGACTTGAAAAAAGTCCGCAAGGGCACGGCTATCGCCGTTGGAGCATCCCGTCCCGTTGGTGCAGATAGTGCCTGCGTGAATGATATGGTCGCTGGCCGTGTGCTGAGTGAAAGTGGGAACGGCTGCGTTGCCATTGACGCTTTCCGCTGCATAAACGTTCCATTGCGCCCAGCAATCCGTAGTTCCATCGGCGCAGGCTGGCTGCATGGCAGCAACGTCATTGGAATTTCCGGCCAGGTTCGCGCCGAGCCAGGTCACCACCACATGACCGTAAGCGTCCGAGGCTACCCAGGGAAATACATTTGCTTTGCCGCTGCTTGTTCCGCCGTTCACACGCGCCGGGGCAGTCCATGTCTTGCCCTGATTCGACGAAGAGGACATGAACACATTTTGATTGTCGGACCAGACAGTGTAGACGTTGCCGAAGCCGTCGACCGCAAGGGCAGGGAAAATGTTGTTGTTTCCTTGCGTGGCGCCGAGCGACCCTGCGGGGCTGGTAAAGACCCTGTGATCGGTAAAGGTGAAACTCGGCGCGCCCAAGCCCGCATCCGTGGACACTCCAACGTACACGCTACGCTGTGGCCCTCCGGCGCCATTCTCCATCGCGTTATCGGGAGCGGTAAACGCGACGTACAGATTTCCTCTGCTCGGGCACGCAGTGTTATCCACTTTGATCTGCGCCGCAGTGTTAGCGCTGCTCGTTGGTGAAAGGCTGCCCGCTGCGGGAAGAGTTGCCGCATCGATGGCTTCGCCGAGGCCAGCCGTGTACGTCAGCCCGCCGTTGTTGGACCGTTGCACGTTGATATTGAAAGTTGCCAGGTCATGGTAAGCGATGTAAACCGTGGAGGCATCATTGACCGCATCATTCCACATGCGGTCATCGGCCGGAACCAGCGTAGCGACAACATTGGGCGGCGCGAAAAACGTGTCGCCGCGGTTTCTGGAATTCGTGGCGGCGACTCCGGGCGCCAGCGTCAGGCTCGTGAACGCAAGATTCGGAATCGCGGAGTTGTTAGGATCTGGAGCATTCACCGCAATGTCTGCATCCCCGCCACCAGGCGCAATTCCAAGGTTCGTGGGACTGCCAACGTTGTTCACGCACCCGCCGCCAGTCAATCCGAAAATGCCGCAATTGTCCGGCTGGCCTTCGTACTTGAACGGCAGAGTTCCATTGGCGTTGGGTCCGCCTTCCATGGATTGATTCCAGCGCCACAAATCCACGCCGCCAGGCACGCCGCGAATCGATTCCAAGTAAATCGTGCCCTGCGAGTCCACGCGGTCCCCGGGTTCCAGGCCCTGAACGATAAAGGCAAAGGGGCTCAGGCCCGTCGGAACCGGAGCTAATTGCGGCAGGCACAAGCTTTGATTCGGGCTGAACCCATCCGCTCCGGAACCGACGAAAGCAGGGATCGCTTCCGCTCCTCCGCCTGCACCGGTCTGACTCGGACAAGAGCGCTCGTTGGCAGGGTCAGGGAATGCAGTCTGTGCGATTACAGTGCGGCTTGGATCGAGGGAGAAAATGGGAATCAAAGCAATCAGCACAACCGCTTCGAGAAACAGTAAAGGCATGAGCTTGCGCATGGAGGTCTCCTTTGCACGCTTTGTATTTGCAAGGCTGAGGAAGGCCCCTTGGCGAGCACTTGGTTCTCGCGGATTTGGCAAAGCGGGTGGTCATCCACTGTTCAAAGAGGCACGGACCCGAAGGACAGTTCGACCACCCGCTTCATGAGGCACGCCCAACGTATAGACGGAGAAGGCGACGGCGACAATTGGGTGCATACTTCAAACGGCAGTCATGTAAATACCTGAGGCTGGTGGGTAGGAAGTACGTCCAGCGAATAGCACTGACTATCTTGCAGTGACGATGTTAGCCTTGCACGAAAAAGCCTCCAAGAAAAATCGTTAATCGCGCAACTTTTTTGCGGGTTCCGTCGTCCTCTCAAATGCCAGCAAAAAAAGCGCAGTGGTCCCAGGAATCCGCAACGCGCTCCGGATGAAGTGGGAGCGATCTGCGGTATCGGTTTTTGTTGATAGAGGCGGTTCTCACGCAAAGGCGGTTGCGCGATTCGCTCAATCTTCCGCGTGTCTCTCGTCATCTAGTGGTCCCGCCCGGAGATGAACGGAACTTGAAGCTCGTGCTCGAGCATTCATCCATAAGGGGGGCCCCTATGTACCCGCTCATTCGACCTGCCGTTTTTGTCTTGAACCTTCTGCTCATTTGGTTTGTTGGCTTGATTGCTGCTTGTCCTTGCCTCTCCGCGCCACGTTCTCCACAAGCCGCGGCTACCGCTTCATCGCTCGAAATCTTGAAATCTCGCGCCGAAGACGGCGACGCCGGTGCTCAATTCGAGCTTGCGGTGGACTCCCTGCGACGCAGTCCCGCCGCACCGGATTACACCTCGGCTATGAAGTGGCTTCGCGCTTCAGCGGCGCAAGGAAACCCCAAGGCACAATTCATCCTCGGCTTTCTTTACGAGCACGGGGAAGGGACGGACGGCGATCTGACCAAAGCTGTCGAGAACTACCAAGCCGGCGTTGCACAGGGATATGCGCCTGCTGCCAACAATCTCGCGTTTCTGTATCACAAGGGACTAGGCGTTCCTCGGGATCTCCTCCACGCCTTGGAGCTGTATCGATTCGCCGCCCAAACCGGCGATTTTGTCGGGCAATGCAATCTTGGCCTCATGTATTACCACGGCGATGGCACGTCGCGCGATTATGTCCTCGCCGCCAAATGGTTCCGCACTTCCGCCGAACAGGGCGACGCCCACGCCCAGCACAATCTCGGCTTCCTCTATTTCAAAGGCCTCGGCGTCCCTTCCGATTACAAAGAGTCTGCCCGTTGGGAGCGGCTTGCCGCGGAGCAGGGTAGCGCCTACGCGCAAACCGACCTCGCTTATCTCTACGAATCGGGCAGAGGGGTTCCCCTCGACTACGTCGCCGCATACGCGTGGTATTCGCGAGCCATCGCAGCCGGAGACAAGTCCGGCGTTGACCACTTCAAGAGCCTCTCTCGCATCATGACCAGAAGGCAAATTGACGAAGCAAACGCGCTTGTGGCTGCTGACTCTCATCAGCAACGGCGTCCTAAACAGCCGACCGCCGCCGTCATAGCCTTGCTCGAAGCCCGTTGAGTCAGCGGTGTTATTCGGGAAGGATGACTGCTTTCCCGCGCGGCAGGGCGTCGAGTGTTGCCTTGTCCAGGTTGAGATGCGCGGCAACAAGTTCCGGCGGCGTGTGCGAGAGCCACTCGGAGAGAGAAAGGTCCTGGTAGTAGCTGCTCTTGAACATTTCCAGAAATTTCAGGTCTGTGTTGCCGGTGTTTTCGATGTAGTGCGGAAGCGTCTTAAGCACATAGCCGACGTCGCCCGCCTCAAAGTCCATCGTTCGCGCGCGGCCTCCAGTGGCGAAGACGGTCATACGTGCCTTGCCGTTGATGAAAAATTGCCATTCGTCCGCGTTGGGATGCCAGTGCAGCTCGCGCAAGCCGCCCGGCTTCACCGTGACCACCGCCGCGGCGATATTCTGGGAGATCTTGAAAGTACTCGAATCAATCACGCGGACCTCACCTCCCTTGGTGCGCTTAGTGGGCGGCATCTGCGTGGTTCGAAACGCGAAATCAATCGGCGAAGCGCCCAGCGCTCCGGCGGCCTTGCGCTGATCCTCGGTAAGCGGTCCCGGGAGTTCGGCCTGGAAGATAAACAACTCTTTGTTCGGCATTTTTTCCACGGCCGCTTGCGGCACAACGAAATTCTTCGACACTACATCGCGGGGCGTGTGCGCCATCCAGTCAGACAAAAGCACCGTCTCATACTCGGAGAAGTTGCCGTCATCAAACACCAGCAGAAATTCTCCGCCGTCGGGAGCAAGTCCTTGGATCGAGTGCGGAATTCCCGGCGGGAAGTACCACAAGTCGCCCTCTTTGGTATCGGCGACGAAACTCTTTCCACTCGCGTCTATGCAGGTGATGCGCGTCGCGCCATAGAGCATGTACGCCCATTCGGCGGCAGTGTGCCAGTGCAATTCACGCACGCCGCCGGCCGTGAGACGCATGTTCACGCCCGCGAGCGACTTCGAAACGGCGAGCTCGCGCACCGTGACTTCACGCGACCATCCTCCCTCATGTAATCGTTTGTGCGCGATCGAGAAGGGATACTTGAATGTTGCTACGCCACCCGCGTCCGTCGGCGGCGGATTTACGGAATCCGCGTTTTGTGCATCCATCGCTGGATTCTTCGGCACCGGCTCGCTTCGCCTTCGGTCGCTCTGGGCTTTTTGCGCCGAATCTTGGGTTTGCCCTGCGGCGTTGTTCCCGGCCATCATGCCGGCGGCCAGCGCCGCAGAGCTTGCTCCGAGAAATCCGCGCCGCGTCCAACGGTCCTTCTCTGATTCATCGGCCATCCGTGCCGCCTCCTGCTGGAGTGCCCCAGCGTCTTCGTACGTGCTTATCTCGCAGGTCTTTTTTTACTTCATTGAGTCGCCCGATACCCTACCGCGACCGCCGCGATCACACAACACAAGATTTCACCTCGGTTTTCATTCCCCTACAACCCTGTAAGCTATATTCAGCGGGAGGCTTGCCTTGCCGTTGCACACTTTTGTTCACTTCGAGCCAATCCCTGGGAAGGAGCAGCAACTCCGCGAAGAGCTGAGGTCACTCCTCGAGCCGACGCGTGCCGAGCCAGGCTGCATTCGCATTCACCTCTACGAAGCGCTACGCGACCCGCTAGTTTTCTACATTCACTCCGAGTGGGTAGACGAAGCCGCCTTCGATGCGCATGCCAAGCTGCCACACATGACGCGCTTCTTAAGCCTCGCAGGCGCATTGGTGACGCATCCCGTAAAGGGCATTCGCACGAAACAAATTGATTAGTGCTACGACGAATTGCCGCTCAACGGGCGGCGACCAAGGTCGGATCAAAGGAAACTGGGCGAGTGTCATTCTAACTGGATCAGCATCGCCCGGAGAGCAATCCCCGGTATTATCCTGCGAATTTCACTCAAGCCGCGGATCCGGCGGCCTTCGCGGAGCGCATCTGCGCCACTACTTCCTCGAATTGCTTGGTGAGGTGCGGCACGATTCCCAATTGCCGCTCTATGAGCATCAGTTGAGCGCGATGATGCATTTCGTGTTCTTTTGCCGACAGCAACCTTTCGAAGCGCGTCTTCGCAGTCTTTCCGTCCGGCTCGATGACCGTCTCCGCCAGAACTTCCGAGGTCAGCGTCTCCAGCCATGCGGCAAACTGCTCGCCTTCGTTTTTCAGTAGCTCCACAATTTCGGCTTTCGTTCTCGGCTTGGCTTCTTCCGCGTTGAACTTGTCCATCATCCCAAAGAAATCGAAGTCCACCAGTGTGGTGAGCCCCTTCTTGTGTACCTCTTCCCAGATCCGCGTCGAGATGGCCACGTGCGTTAGCATGCGGCCGACGGTGCGGACTTCCGGAGCCGCCACGAAATCGTATTTGTCCTCCGGAATGTCTTCCGCAACCCGAATGGTGTTTTTCCGTACGGTACGAAACGCGTTTGCCAGCTCTTTGCCGCCGTAGATGCTCATGGAATCACCTCGCTGTGGGATTGTCTGCAGGAACCCCGAGGCAGACTGCTTACTTCGATGCGCGGCCCTCGGAGTCAGTCACGCCGATGGCCGGATTTGGGCTAGGGTTCATCTCTGCGCCCGCTTTCGCCCGCTTGGGCCCCGACCAATTGAGTATACGCCGCGCGCCGAGTTAGGCCACGTTCTTTGGCTGCCAGCTTGAGCGCCTCTTTCCGCTCCAGCTTTGCCTGTTGCATCAATTCCTCGACCCGCGCCGCCAGCGTTTGCGAAGAATCGCCATGGGCGCGCACTTCGGCTGCCGGCGGGCCAAGTATTAGTGTGATTTCACCGCGCACCGGCCGCTCTTCGAGAGACGTGAGGACTTCGGAGAGTTTGCCGCGCAAGAATTCCTCATGAAGTTTTGTCACCTCTCGCGCCAGGCACGCTGGCCGGTCGCCCAGAATCTCCAAGGCGTCAGCAACACATTGGGCAACGCGGTGTGGCGCTTCGTAAAGAATGATCGTGCGTTCCTCCATGCGCAAGCGTTCGAAGGCGCGGCGGCGCTCCCCGCTGCGCGCGGGCAAGAAGCCTACGAAGAGGAATTCCTCGGTGGGCATTCCCGATCCGGAAAGTGCAGCGAGCAGCGCCGAAGGCCCCGGAATCGGTACCAGGGGAATGTGCTTCTGCAAGCACAGCTCCACCAGCCGGTGCCCGGGGTCGGAGACCAGAGGCATTCCAGCATCGCTCACCAGCGCAATTTTTGCGCCTTCCTCCATGGCTGCGGCCAATTCCGCCGCGCGCTTCCCTTCATTGTGTTCGTGGTAGCTGACCAGCGGCTTGTGAATGTCGTAGTGCGCGAGCAGCTTCTGCGTATGGCGCGTGTCTTCGCACGCGATTTGATCCACTTCCTTGAGGATGCGCACCGCCCGCAGCGTAATATCCTCGAGGTTGCCAATCGGGGTTCCCACAAGGTACAAACAGCCCGTGGAATTCTGCCGCTCTGCCGCTGGATTCTTCGCGGTCATAACGTTTCAGTCTAGCATTGCGGCCGTTGTTCGGATTCCATATTGTAGGCGCGCAGCATGCTGCGCCCAATCTGCAACCAACATTGTGGAGTCGCACGTTTGAGGAAATAGGGAGCAGCTGGAGCGTGCCTTCGCCCAGGTTCGCCATACAAAAGCGGTCGCGCCGCGGAGGTTTCATGGCAATGCTATACTTCATTTTTTGAGTTACCACCAGGAGGAGTCTCTGTGCCCCTGTACGAGTACGAATGCCAGAAGTGTGGCCGGCGAACGGAAAAAATCGAGAGCGTTGACGGGCCGCACTTGAAAAAGTGCCCGCACTGTGGCGGCAAAGTGGAGCGGCTGGTAGCCGCACCCGCCATCCAATTCAAGGGCGCGGGATGGTACGTAACCGACTACGCGAAGAAAACGGGCAGCGGCGATTCTGAAAAGCCCGCTGCGGGAGCAACGGAGGCCGCCGGCAAGGAAAAGAGTGGCGATTCGAAGGAAACGGTTTCCAAGGACTCGAAAGAAAAGAAATCCGGGAAGAAGAAGTAAATCGCGCGAGGAGCCGGGATGGCCGACACAACGCAAGCGAAAGGCGCCGCGGGACGCAAAGTACGCAAAGCAGTTTTGCCGGCCGCCGGCCTGGGGACGCGATTCCTGCCCGCAACGAAAGCGCAACCCAAAGAAATGCTTACGGTCGTGGACAAGCCGCAAATTCAGTACGTCGTCGAAGAGTGCGTCGTCTCCGGCATCGAGCACATCATCATCGTCACGGGGAAAGGGAAGAATTCCATCGAGGACCACTTCGACCACTCGCCCACACTCGAGCGCTTCCTTGAAGAAAAAGGGAAAAAGGAGCAAGCCGCCATGGTGCGGCACATCAGCGATATGGTTCAAGTGAGTTACACGCGCCAGAAAGAGCCTCTCGGCTTGGGACACGCCGTGCTGGTGGCAAGAGATCTTGTGGGCGACGAACCCTTTGCCGTTTTACTCGGCGATGTGCTGATTCCCGGCCAGAATCCGGCCACAAAACAGCTCATCGACGTTTATGCGGCAACTGGCGTGGGTGCCATCGCTGTCGAGGAAGTGGCGAAGGAGCGAACGCATCTCTATGGCATCATCGATGGCGAGCCCGCGCCGCAGCCGCCGTTTGGCGCGCGCTTGCTGCGGATTCGCGATGTCGTGGAGAAACCCAAGCCGGAAAAAGCTCCTTCGAATCTCGCAATCACCGGGCGCTATGTTCTGCCGGCGGAGATTTTTGATTGCCTCGCGCGCACCAAGCCGGGCGCCGGCAACGAAATCCAATTGACCGACGCGCTTCGCATTCTGGCCCAGGAAGACGGTTTGTGGGCGTACATTTATGATGGAGTCTCTTACGACGCGGGCGACAAGCTGGGATTCTTGAAAGCCACGGTCGAGATCGCCTTGCAAAACAAGGAATTTGGCGGCGAGTTTCGCCAATATTTGAAGGGGTTGCAGCTGTAGGGACGGCCTTCTGCCTGCCCTGAGGTTCGCAGGGAGGCCCTCGGCTGCAGAGATCGCATGAGCGCGCGCATTCTAGGAATCGAATCTTCTTGCGACGAGACCGCCGCAGCGGTGGTGGCCGACGGGCGCGAAATTCTGTCTAGCGTGGTTGCATCGCAGGTTGACGTGCATCGGAAATACGGCGGTGTCGTGCCGGAACTGGCTTCGCGCGAACATTTGCGGCAAATCGTGCCCGTTGTGCGTGAAGCTCTCGCACAAGCCGGCTTAAAGCTGGAAGAGGTGGAGGCCGTCGGCGTGACGCAAGGTCCAGGTCTGGTCGGCGCTCTGCTCGTGGGAATCACGTATGGAAAAACGCTTGCGGAATCTCTGGGCAAGCCGCTCGTGCCGGTCAACCATTTGGAGGGTCACGTTCATGCTGTTTTTCTCGAAGCCCACAAAGCCGGGCGCACACCCAAACTGCCAGCCGTTTGCCTGATTGTTTCCGGCGGCCACACGGTTTTGTACGAAGTGAAGGTTGAAGACTCCCCCGTGCCGGATGCAAGCGCGCTTTTTCATTACCGCAAGTTGGGACAGACGCGCGACGATGCCGCGGGCGAAGCCTATGACAAAGTCGCGAAGCTGCTCGCGCTCGGATACCCCGGCGGACCGATTCTCGACCGCTTGGCCGCCGCCGCGGATGCCGCGCCCGTGCCCGTGAAATTTGGCCGCACGAAAACACGCGGCAACCCCCTTGACTTCAGCTTTAGTGGTCTGAAAACCGCCGTTCTTTATCATTTGCGCGAGCATGAGGAATACATGGCGGAAATTCGGAAGCGCCAAGAAGCACTCGCGCGCGGCGAAAGGAAATTCGATCAATTGTTCCCGCTTTGCGGCCGGGCCACGCTCGGGCTGATACGCGAATTTCAAAATGCGGTTGTGCGCGATTTGGTGGATCGCACCATGGCCGCGGCCGCAGAACTCGATGTCGAGAGCATCCTGGTCACCGGTGGTGTCGCTGCCAACAATCAGTTGCGCACCACATTCGAAGAACGTGCGAAGGCTGCGGGCGTCGAAGTGTTTTTTCCAAGCCGCGCGCTCTCTACCGACAATGCTGCCATGATTGCGGCCGCCGCCTATTCGCGGCTTCGTGCTGGCCGCTTCGCCGATCTTACGCTGAACGCCGATCCCAGCCTGTCGCTCGCTTAACAATTAAATGCGAAGGGAATGAATTCATGAACATCGCCAAGCCTCTTTTCTTGGCCGCAATCCTAGCGTTGGCCGCCTCGGGTGCAAGTGCCGCCGGCAGGCGCACCGTTCGATGGACGGAGAAGAAAGCGAACGACTGGTACGCCCAGCAACCGTGGCTCGTCGGAAGCAATTACATTCCGCGCTCCGCCATCAATGAGCTGGAAATGTGGCAGGAGGCCACGTTCAACCCGGAGCAAATCGATCAGGAACTGGGTTGGGCCGAATCGCTCGGCATGAACACCATGCGCGTGTTCTTGCACGATCTGCTTTGGCAACAGGATGCCGACGGTTTCAGGAAGCGCATCGACCAGTTCCTGACCATTGCCGCGAAACACCATATCCGCCCGCTTTTTGTTCTTTTCGATTCCTGCTGGGACCCTTTGCCTCTCTTGGGCCCGCAGCACCCTCCCATTCCTGGCGTTCACAATTCCGGCTGGGTGCAGAGCCCCGGCTCGGTAGCGCTCGGCGATCTGAAGCAATACCCGCGCCTGAAAGCCTACGTACAAGGCGTGGTGGGAGCTTTTGCGAAAGATGTCCGCATTCTTGGCTGGGATGTGTGGAACGAGCCCGGCAACAGCAACATGGGCAGCTACGCGAAAGAAGAATTGAAAGACAAAATGGAGCGTGTGCTCGCACTTTTGCCTGAAGCATTCGAATGGGCGCGCGAAGTGAATCCCACGCAGCCGCTCACCAGCGGAGTCTGCTGCGTGGACCAGGCCTCGGATGGATCCCACCTGGGCAAAATCGAACAAATCCAATTGCGCGAATCCGATGTCATCACATTTCATAACTACAGCTGGCCCGAATATTTCAAACGCGAAGTTGGGTGGCTGAAAAAGTACGGCCGCCCGCTGATTTGCACGGAATTCATGGCGCGTTCGGTGGGCAGCACTTTCGACACGATTTTGCCAGTTGCAAAGGAAGAAAAAGTCGGCGCGATCAATTGGGGGTTTGTCGTGGGCAAGACGCAAACGAACTTGCCCTGGGAATCGTGGCAACACCCGTACATCAACAATCAGCCTCCAGTGTGGTTCCACGAAGTGCTGCACCCCGACGGAAAACCTTATCGCCAGGCTGAAGCCGACCTGATTCGCCAGCTGACTGGAAAAAATGATAAATCCTCGGCGCATTAGGCGTTATCCTCACGGAATAAAGGCAGGTGGGTATCGGCAAGAACCGGAAGGGGTGAATCCATGAACTGGAAATTGATCGGGCTGCTCTCCTTGTTTGGACTGGCGATGGGCATCGCTACAGTCTTTGTCATTCCTTCGAACATCGAGCCGTTTTGTTGGCTCGTGATTTTTCTTTTCTGCGCTTATGTCATTGCAAAGAATAGTTCTGGGAAGCATTTTCTCCACGGATTACTCTTAGGCTTGGCAAATTCCGTGTGGATCACCGCGGCGCACATCCTGCTCTTTGATCAGTACCTCGCCCGCCACGCGCGCGAGGCTGCTATGATGAACTCGATGCCGCTGCCCGCCTCGCCTAAACTGATGATGGGAGTGGTTGGACCGGTTGTCGGCCTTATCTCGGGAGTAATTTTGGGGCTACTCGCGTTTGTCGCCGGCAAGCTGGTGAAGCCCTCAAGAGGCGGCGTAACCGCGACGCCTTAAACGAAGCCTGACCACTCCGGACATGACGGCGAAGAGCAACAGCGCGCGATTCGAACCTGCAAGTGATCAATCGCTGCTGATTTATTTCGGCGAAAAAATCACCATTAAGGCACACGAGCAAGTTCGCAAGTTGCTCCACTTGCTTGAAGTAGAGCCGATTGCAGGCGTTCGGAACCTGCATCCCGCCTATTGTTCGCTGCTGGTGAAGTTCGAGGGGCTGAAATGGGAGCACCAAGAGCTGGAAACAGAGCTGCGCAAATATCTCGGTCGGCTTGAAAAAGTGAAATTGCCCGAGCCGCGCGAGGTGGGAATTCCGGTCTGCTACGGCGAAGAGTATGGCCCCGACCTCGACGAAGTGGCCGGGCTGCACAAAACCACGCCGGAACAAGTCATCAAGCTGCATTCTTCCGCGAGCTATCTTGTGTATTTTTTGGGGTTCGTCCCTGGTTTCGCGTACCTTGGCGAATTGCCGAAGGAATTAGTTACGCCGAGGCTGGCGACACCACGAAAGAAGGTGCCGGCGGGAAGTGTCGGCATTGCCGGAAACCAGACCGGAGTGTATCCGTTTGAAACGCCGGGCGGCTGGAGATTGTTAGGACGCACGCCGGTTTCCATGTTTCGAACCGACCGAGAGGGCTTGAGCTTCTTGTCCATCGGCGATCGCGTGCGCTTTGAACCCATTTCTAGAGAGCGGTTCGCGGAGTTGAGCCGCGCATGAGCGCCATCGAAGTGTTTTCACCGGGACTCCTCACCACGGTGCAGGATTTGGGCCGTGAAGGCTTCGGTCCGATGGGTGTTTCGCCCTCCGGCGCAGCCGACGCCATTGCGCTGCGAATTGGAAACCGATTGGTTGGCAACTCAGAGGGCGCGCCGGGTCTGGAGATGACGCTGCTTGGGGGAGCTTTTCAATTCCATGGTGCATGCGTCGCCGGTTTGACGGGCTCCGACTTCGGAGCGACGTTCGATGGGACGCCTGTTCCGGCCTGGGCTTCGTTTGAAGTGAAGCCCGGCCAAGCGCTACGGCTTGGCGCGACCCGTTCGGGCGCGCGGTGCTATCTGTGCCTGCAAGGCGGAATCGAGGTTGAACCATTTCTCAGCAGTGCGTCCACGAACCTTCTCAGCGGGCTCGGCGGCCACGAAGGCCGTGCGCTGAGAAAAGGAGACGTGTTGAAGATTGGCGGAGCAGCTGAAACAAGCCAGAAGGAAACGGGCAAGAGCGCCTGTTCCACAAAAAGCGCGCACGATTCCCATCGTGCACGAAAAGTCTCGGCGAAAGCTCTGAAGCTTCTCGCGCCGCGCAAGGTTTTGCGCGTTACGCCCGGTCCGCAGTGCGCATGGTTTCCCAAAGCAGCCCAGAAAGCGTTTTTCGCAAACGCCTATCGCGTCACCGAAGAAGCAAATCGCATGGGGCTTCGGCTGGAGGGACCGCCGCTTGCCAAAGGTACGCATGGAGACGCTCCCGGTGAGGCGCTTGGGGAAATGATCAGCGAAGGCGTTTCCCTTGGCGCGATCCAAATCGCGGCGGGGGGATTGCCCATCATTTTGTTCGTCGAGCAGCAAACCACCGGCGGCTACGCGAAGATCGCCAACGTCATTTCCGCCGACCTGCACCGCCTCGGGCAGCTTCGTCCACGGGACGAAATTCGCTTCGAGCTTGTGAGTTTCGAGACGGCGCGCAAGCTGTTGATAGAACAGGAGAAGCTGCTGGCCTCGCCGGATTTGCTTGTCACAGCGGAAACCACCGCGGAACACCTGTAGGGGCGCTTTAGCACGTCCCGTTTCCTGATAACCTTCCTGCAATCGTGCTCGTTCCTCGAAAAAACATTCGCTTTGCCCGTTATGACTATATCGGTCGCAGAATCTATTTCATTACCATCTGCAACGAAAGCCGTCTTCGCATCTTTGGAAATGGTGCTCGGGCCAGAGCTGCCATCGAATGGTTAAACCCTGTTCGCAAGGGTGTCGCGCCCCAACCGCAACAGTATCCCTTCTCTGGTTCCTTCACAGTAGAATGGCCAAGGCCCGCGCGATTACGCAGGCTTGTATGCCCTTGGCTGCTGCTTGGTTTCCTCCTTGGGAAGGGCGAGGCCGCACACAGCGAGGGATGTGGGACGCGTTAAGGCGCCCCCCCTACACAGCCACCGAGGAAAATGACGCGCATTGACTTGAATTGCGACATGGGGGAGCTGCCGGAGGCCATTGCCGACGGCACGCAGGAGGCGCTCCTCCGCTCCATCACTTCGGCGAACGTGGCCTGCGGCGGACACGCAGGCGACGAACGCACCATGCACACCACGATCGAGCAGGCGATGCGCGCGGGCGTCGCGGTTGGCGCGCATCCCGGTTATCCCGACCGAGAAAATTTCGGCCGCCTCGAATTGAAGATGTCCGCGGAAGCGGTCGCCAATTCCATCTACGAACAGGTGCGCGCCCTCGCCGGAGTCGCGGCGAAGTGTGGCGCGAAGCTGGTTCATGTGAAGCCGCACGGCGCGCTTTACAACCAGGCGGTGAAGAATCGTGAACTTGCGGAGGCGATTGCGCAGGGGGTCGCGAAACTCAGCAAGGATTTGGTTCTTATGGGTTTGGCGGAATCGCCCATGCTGGGCGTTTTTCGCGAAGCAGGCTTTGCCGTTGCCGCCGAAGCCTTTGCCGACCGCCGCTACGAGCCCGACGGCACGCTGCGCTCGCGCAAGTTCGAGAACGCCCTCATCCGCGATCCCGCCGAAGCCGCCAAGCAAGCTCTCAGCATCGCTCAGCGCGGCATGGTCACGGCCCACGACGGCACCGTAGTGAAGCTCACCGCCCAGACCATCTGCATCCACGGCGACACGCCCGGCTCCGTGCAAATCGCCGTCGCCGTAGCGCAGGCACTTAGAAGGGCGAAGGTTACTCTAACTTTTCCATCCCAATAAGCCTCGGAGAGAGGTTCGGGAACACTTAAGTTGCTCGGCCTGTTCGGAAACAGCGCGAACACGAAGCGTTTGACCGAAAACGGGGCAAGGTACGACGAGCAGAATGAGCGCTCGCCACATGGGAGTGTCGTTGTATTGCCAAAGAGGTTCCCCGGAACAAAAAGCGCCCCGAGCGGATCGGGGCGCCTGAAAACTTGTCTAAATCAGCGATCGAGCGAAGACCTGCTACTCGAACTTTTCCGTCATCACCGGAAACTGCAGCTTGGCCTTGGCGAGGGACTTGATGACCATGCCCTCGGCGCTTTCGGCGGTGGTGTTCTTGGCGGTAGCCATTTCGCTGACAAGCAGGTACTTCGCGCGCTCGAGCATTTTCTTTTCGCGGAAGGAGAGGGGCTTGCTGCGGCTGAGGGAAACTAGGCTCTTGAGGACGGCGGCGACTTCAATCAGCGATCCCGTGCGCATGCGCTCGGAATTCTCCTTGAAGCGATGCTTCCAGTCCGGATGTGAGTTCAGTTTGCCCTTTTCGAGGAAGCCCAGGACTTTGGTGGATTCATTCGAGCGAATCACCGACCGCAGCCCCACCGTGCCTGCGTTGGACTGCGGGACCATCACGCGCAAGCCACTGGAAACAATGCGGATCATGTAGTAACGCTCGGTTCTGCCGTTCAAGATGCCGTAGTTGATTTGCTCAACAACGCCCACACCATGATTCGGATAAACGACTTTGTCGCCTATTTTATAATCCATAATTTTTGGATGCCCCCCAGAGCAGCAAATTCAGTATAGGAACTTGTGTTGCAAGAGTCAAGATATATCCTGTGGAATGAATGGGTTAGGGAAAAATTGTTACAAATTTGGCAGCTGAATTGCTAGGGTAATTCCCTTGGGAAGTTACTGCAGAGGTGTTAGCGGCCTATCATACCCCCCTGCAGCCCTGCGAGACTTTGCTCAAAATCCCGCTGAAACGGATGTTTCTTTTTGAACCCTCAGCCCAGCCCATCCGCGAAATTCCTGGCTAGGGTACAATGCGTATGTGATTGTCCTTGCAATAGATACGTGCGATACGCGCGGAAGTGTGGCCCTGCTGCGAGACGATTCTGTGCTGGGGTTAGTTCCGCACAAAACGAGGGACGAGTACTCGTCCTGGCTGCTTCCCGCGGTAAACAGGGTGTTGAAAGAGACCGGCATACGGATGTGTGAGGTAAACGGGTATGCCGTTGCGGCGGGCCCGGGGTCCTTCACGGGTGTGCGCGTCGGGGTTACCACCGTGAAGGCTTGGGTCGAGGTGTATGGAAAGCCGGTAGCGGCTGTTTCCCGCTTGGAGGCTATCGGCAAACAAGTCATAGGTCCCGCTGACCACGTTGCACCCTTCGTGGATGCCCAGCGGGGACAAGTGTTTGGAGCAATCTATCGAAGGGAAAGTGCCGAGCTCACGAGACTCGGCGAAGAGATGGTTATCGCGCCAGCCGGATTCGTGCAGGTAGCCGAGGAAATTGCGATTGGACAGAAGATCGCTTGGATTTCCCCAGACTCAGCGCTCGTGGAGGCCGACGCTGCTTGGAAGAGGCGAGAAGGGCGTGGCGAAAGCATCGAGGACGCTTCGCCGATATTGGCGGGCATCATTGGAAAAATCGGGTTGCAGCGATTGCGGGACGGGAAAGCGACCGATGCGCTGGGGCTCGACGCGAACTACGTGCGGCGGTCGGACGCGGAGATTTTCTGGAAGGGCGCGGCCCATGGCCACTGAATTAAGGCGGAGCGAGGAGCGAGGGGCGATTCGGACGCTGCGCGCCGAAGATGCCGTAGCCGTCGCGGGAATTTTGCGCCAGTCTCCGGAGGCGGTGTTTTGGCGCGAAGCTAGCGTGCGCGAAGTTTTGGAGTGGAAAGGAATCCTTGGCTTCGCGAGTGAAGTGAAAGTGGAGGTCATTGCCTTCTTGATTGCTCGTCAAGTGAGAGATGAGGCGGAGATTTTGAACCTGGCCGTTGCGCCCGGAAGCCGGCGAAAGGGCGAAGGGGGAACCTTGCTGGGGGCCGCGGTCGCGGAGCTTCGCAAGCGCGGCGTAACCCGAGTGTTCTTAGAAGTCCGCGAATCAAACGCCGCCGGGATCGCCTTCTACGAAAAGCACCGTTTTTCCAGAGCAGGTCGCCGCGAAGGCTATTACCGCGTTCCCGTCGAGGCCGCCATCGTCATGGAAATAGGGCTCACTGAATAATGCGTAGCCTGAAAACCGGAAATTAGCTCGGTCTGGAGCGTCGTCGTGCTTCTGTGCATGTGCGTCCGGCTTAGCGACGTGGCGGAAACTGCTTCACTCCACAGGAACGCGTGGCACGCCCGAAATCTGATACTGTTTCCCTCCGCGTCTGATTTAGAGGGAGGAGAGATGATGCACACCGGATTGCTATCGCGCAGGGCGAATGGAGTGCGGGGAGGAGCACCTGCCCTGCCTGCGGCAGCTCTGATTGTCATTGGCGTGTTGGCCGCAATTGCCAGTCCTTCCATCGCCCACGCCCAACTGAGGGAATCCCCGGCGAAAATAATCGCCCGGACAATGGGCAATCCGGAATTTCGGCCTAAGTCATTCCGAGGCGGCACTTGGCTGGGCAAGGGAGACGCGTATCTGGATATCGAGCCGTCCGCCTCGGGAACCGGCAGCGACATCGTGAAATACCAGACCGCGACCGGTGCGAGAGAGATCTTCGTTGCCGCGAGCCGCTTGATTGCCGCGGGCGAGAAAACGCCGTTGGACGTCGAAGACTACACCATTTCACCCGACGGGCACGGCATCCTGGTTTTCGCCAACTCCAAGACGGTTTGGCGGCGGAATACCCGCGGGGATTATTGGGTGCTTGACCTGGCGAGCGGCGCGTTGCGCAAGCTCGGAGGCAACGCTCCTGAATCGAGCCTCATGTTCGCTAAATTCTCGCCAGACAACAGCAAAGTGGGCTACGTTCGCGGAAATAATGTTTATGTCGAAGATCTCGCAAGCGGAAAAATCACGCAACTGACGCACGACGGTTCGGACACCATTATCAATGGGACGTCGGACTGGGTGAATGAAGAGGAGTTTGACATCCGCGATGGCTTTTCGTGGAGCCCCGACAGCCGCGCGATTGCCTTTTGGCAGTTCAATATCGCTGGCGTGGGAAAATACACGTTGATTTACAACCTTGGCCCGCCGAGGGGCGAAATCGTCACCGGCATTCCGTATCCAAACACGGGACCGTATCCACAGACACTGGTATATCCCTACCCACTGGCGGGAACACAAAACTCCGCCGTGCGCGCGGGCGTGGCAAGCGCCGCCGGCGGGCAGGTGGTTTGGATGAAGGCCGAAGGCGATCCACACAACAATTACATTCCAGAGATGGGTTGGGCGGATGCCGACCACCTCCTGGTTCAACACATGAACCGTTTGCAGAACCGGAATGAGTTTCTGCTGGCCGACGCGGCAAGCGGCGCATCGCGCACCGTGTTTGTGGACGAAGACAAGGCTTGGGTGGAGGTGAACCGCGGTGTTGTCTGGATTAACCAAGGGCGCGAATTCCTCGTGCTGAGTGAGCGCGACGGCTGGCGGCACTTGTACCGCGTGGCGCGCGACACGGGGAAAGTGCAACTGGTCACACGCGGTGATTTCGACGTTGTCAGTTTGGACCGCATCAGCCCGGATGAGAAATGGGCTTACTTCATCGCCTCGCCGGAAAACGCAACACAGCGCTATCTCTATCGCGCGCGGCTCGATGGTTCGGCTTCGCCCGAGCGGTTGACACCGAATGTTCCCGGCACGCACTCATACACCATTTCCCCGAGTGCGGAATGGGCATTTCATACTTACTCCTCGCTGAATGAGCCGCCACTCTTTGACGTCGTCCACTTGCCCGATCACCGCGTGGAGCGAAAGACCGTAGAGAATGCCGCAATCGCCGAGCGCGTGAAGCCGTTATCGGGCGGGCCGGCGGAATACCTGAAGGTAGATGCAGGCGACGGCCTCACAGTCGATGCTTGGCTGATGAAACCACCGAATTTCGATCCGGCGAAAAAGTACGCGCTGATTGTGTATGTGTATTCGGAACCGGCTGGGCAGACCGTTGCCGACCGTTGGCCATCCATGTTCATGAGGGCCTTAACCAGCGCGGGCTATCTTGTGGCGAGCTTTGACAATCAGGGCACGCCCGCTCCGCGGGGCCGCGAATGGCGCAAGATTGTTTATGGAAATGTTGGGCCGCTCTCCTCACAACAGCAAGCGACGGCTTTGCAATCACTCGAAAAAACGCGTCCCTATATCGATGCGAAACGCGTCGGCGTCTGGGGGTGGAGCGGAGGAGGAACGGAAACGCTCAATCTGATGTTTCGCTATCCTGAAGCTTACAGCGTAGGCGTCTCCGTGGCTTCTGTGCCTGATCAGCGGCTCTACGACACGATCTACCAGGAGCGCTATTTAGGCTTGCCGCAGGATAATCCAAAAGCTTACGAACAGAGTTCTGCAATCAATTTCGCGTCTGGCTTGCGCGGCGATTTGCTGGTCATGCATGGTTCCGGCGACGACAACGTGCACATCCAGGGATTCGAATTGCTGGTAAACAAACTGATTTCACTTGGAAAGCAGTTTGACATGCGCGTGTATCCCGGCCGCACGCATTCCATTTCGGAGGGCAAGGGCACGACGCAGGATGTGTATACGAACATTCTGGGCTACTTTGAAGATCACCTGCCGCCGGGCCCGAGGGACGCCGCATCTCATTGAAATTGCAATACATCGTCGCTAGCGTCCCCACTCGCAGATTGCTTCAGTCGTGCAGCAGAATCGTTCTTCCCATCGAAAGAAAAGGGAAGTGCGAATGGCTCGGCTCGAAAAACTCACAGTCTAGGACGAAAATACTACTCGTTCCCTCTTGACGTGGCCTGCCGGAGTGGTATCGTTCGCTCATGTAGTGTTCACATTCCATTCACGAAGTCGTCAGGAGGAACGCATGGCAAGCGCGCAGCGGGCACCTCGGGACGTGCTTCTCCAGGCGGACGCTGAGTATCGGCGTCTGGCAGAGCAGCACCATCAGTATGATCTGGAACTCCAACGAATCTCCAAATCCCCCTACCTCAACGCAGAAGACCTCCTCGAAGAAATCCGATTAAAAAAGATGAAGCTCCGCTGCAAAGATGAAATGGAGCGGATTGCTGCGCGCATTCTGCGAGAGCAGCGAGATCCAAGCAATACCAGCTTCGCGGCGTAGAAACTATCGTAGAATGGCCATGTTTGCCCGCGGCAGCTAGCCGCGAGCGAAAGCGCGGAGGTCTACTCCACTTAGCATGGTCAAAGAAGGCTATTTCTTTGGACTGCCGCTGCTGGTGCTGGGCGGCGGGGTTTTCCTCCTGCATTGGTATTTTACCGCTGCCGTATTCGTGTGCCTCGCTCTGTTCGTATTCTCGTTCTTTCGTGATCCGGATCGCCTGATTCCTTCCGAGCCTGGCGCGGTGGTGTCGCCGGCCGACGGGCGGGTGGTGGTGGTAACCGAAGAAGAGAATGCCCGACGTCCCGGCCAGCGTGTGAGCATTTTCCTGGCGATTTGGAACGTGCACGTGAACCGGTCCCCCGCTTCGGGAACCATTGCGAGGATGGATTACCGGCCCGGGAAATTCCTGGCGGCCATGCGCGAGCGCGCTTCGTTCGAAAATGAGCAGAACGTGTTTACGCTTTCGACCGAATCCGGCGAAATGGTCTTCAAGCAGATTGCGGGACTCATCGCGCGCCGCGTAGTCTCTTGGAAGAAAGCCGGTGATCAGGTCCTGCGTGGAGAACGCATCGGGCTGGTGCGATTCGGGTCACGTGTCGATGTTTGGCTGCCGAAAGGGGCTGAGATTCTGGTGAAAGTGGGAGAAAATGTAAAGGGCGGCTCCAGCGTGATTGCCAGATGGCCGGCCAAACTCGCACTTGGGCAATCCGGAGCCCAGAGCGCGGCAGAATCGGAAGCGAATCTGACAGCCACAGGAAAGCGATCGTGAACATGCTCGAAGATCAGCACGAAATACCGTTTGAGGAGCGGCGCTACAGGAACCAGAAATTGCGCCGCAGGGGCATCTTCCTCATTCCCAGCCTCTTCACGGTGGCCAATCTGCTTTGCGGCTACTATGCAGTGGTGGCGGCGCTGCTGGGCGGCACTGAGAACTTTGACCACGCAGCAAAAGCCATCGGCTTTGCGATTTTGTTTGATTCCTTGGATGGGCGCCTGGCGCGGCTTCTGAAAGCGAACACAGACTTCGGCGTGCAATTTGACTCGCTGGCGGACGTCGTGAGTTTTGGTATTGCTCCGGCGATCCTGGCCTACGCGTGGGGACTCACCGACCTGCCGAAGGACGGGAGTGTGGCGTTCCAGCAGATGCGAGAGTTTGGCTGGGTGTGGTGCTTAGCGTTTCTGATTTGCTGCGCATGGCGGCTGGCGCGGTTCAACGTGCAGGGCATGGCGCCGGGTGGCTCGAAATACTTTGTGGGCATGCCCACGCCCGCGGCTGCCGGCATGATTGCTGCGATTGTCCACGGATTCAAGCAACCCTTGCATGATTGGAGATGGTCGGTAGCTTGGTTTCTGATGGTGGCGGGGCTGGGCGCACTGATGACGAGCAGGGTTCGCTACTACAGCTTCAAAGACATTCCTTTGACGCGAAAGCAGCCGTCCCTCGCCATTGTTCTGCTCTGTCTGCTTGTGGGAGTGATTTGGCGTTACTCGGAGTACGCTCTGGTAGTCATGGCTTCCGCGTACGCAGTGGTTGGGTTGACATTGCATGTGGTACGTTTCTTTCGGCACCGCCTGGTTTCGCGGACTGCGTGATTCATGCCTTCGATCGAACGGGAATCCCACCGAATTGTGATCGCAGGCGCATCTTCGCTGCTCGGAGCCGAGCTGAAATCTTTGCTGGA
This sequence comes from Candidatus Acidiferrum sp., assembly GCA_035262885.1. Lineage (GTDB taxonomy): Bacteria > Acidobacteriota > Terriglobia > Acidiferrales > UBA7541 > Acidiferrum. The sequence goes on along the minus strand of DATFRZ010000095.1, from coordinate 10,671 downwards.
AGAGAGCAAGTTCGCAGATTGGGATTTTCGATTGCTCGATGAAGAAGACGCGGCCGGTATGCTGACCGAAGCGGGCGGGGAACCCACGGTGATTCAACCCGTGGAAGAAGGCAGCTTCGAAAGAGCGCGATTCATTTTCTTCACGGGCTCGCCCTCGTTTACCAAGGCGAATTTGGCCGCGGCAAAACTTTCCTCTGGGAAGATTGTGGATCTTTCGGGTTCGCTCGCCTGCGAAGGTGGAACGACTCTCTGGTTCCGCAAGCTCGACGAATTGCTTGGGGGGGACTTTCCCTCTAGCGCTGCCACTTATGCCGTTCCCTCCGCGGCGGGGACGGCGGCGGCTGCTTTGGCGCTAGCGCTTTCCCGATGTGGTGTGAATAGCATCGAGTTTCAATGGTTCCAGCCAGTGTCCGAAGCTGGCCGCGCGGGGATTGAAGAACTGGAAAGCCAAACGGGGCAACTGCTGTCATTTCAGCGTGTGGGGCAGCCGGTGTTTGACGCGCAGGTCGCTTTTAATCTGTTGCCCGCGTATGGTGCGGCGAGCGCTCACAACCTGGAGGCGGTGTGTGAACGGGTTCGCGCGGAAGTGAAAGCGTGCTTGGGCAATTCCGCAGTTGTGCCCTCTATCCAAGCGATACACGCGCCCGTTTTCTACGGCGCTGTGTTTTCCGCTTATGCAAACCTGAATCCTGGCGCGGACGCCGGAGAAATCGCAAAGGCATGTGCCGGTGCGGGGTTTGCGCTGACCGCTCGCGGCGAGGCCGGCCCGAGCAACGTGAGTGTGGCAGGAGAGAAAACGATTCAACTGGCGCAGCCGAAAGCCGATCTTGTATACGCGGGAATATGGTGGTTTTGGGGAGCGGCAGATAACTTTCGATTGCCGGCCTGGAACGCGGTGAAGCTAGCGGAGATTCTTGCGTGAATCAAAGTTGCGATCGATTCCGCGTTGCACTCGCCACTCGCCACTCGCCACTCGCCTCTTTCCTCATCGTGTCGGTCATTTGCGCGCTGCCTAGCGGCTGCGGGTATCATGTCGCGGGCAGAAGTGACGCGCTGCCGAAAACCATTCATGTAATTGCGGTACCGGCGCTCGAAAATAAGACGACGAGTTACCGGATCGAGCAGAGACTGACTGAAGCGACGGTACACGAGTTTTTGGCAAAGACGACGTACCGCGTGATTTCCGATCCAGCGAACGGCGATGCCGTATTGCGCGGGAAAGTGCTAAGCGTCGAAGCTGTTCCGCTTTTATTCGACACCGTGACCGGAAGAGCCACGACAATGTTAGTGAGCGTGAAATGCGAAGTCAGTTTCGAGGAACGCGAGACCGGAAAAGTGCTGTACCATACCGAAAACTTTTTGTTTCGCAACCAATATGAAATTTCGACCGACGTAAAGAGCTTTTTCGAGGAGCAGGATCCCGCGCTGGACCGCCTAGCGCAGGACTTTGCGGCGCGGTTGGTGGCGGCGGTGACGGAGAACTTTTGAAACGTGCCGGGATTCCTTCGAAGCATTTAAAATGAGGAGGTTACGGAGACCAGGGCCAAGGTCAAGCCGCAAGCTACTTTGCGGCGCAAAGCCTAAAGCAATACTTTAAGCGGAGGCCTAAACCCGTTGATTCGTTTGAGCTTAGGGCGAGAGGAAGGGTGAAATGGCGCGAATCGCCCCGAAGGAGTTGCTTTCGAGGTTGGAGCAGGGTAAACCCATCCCCGCGATCTTGCTGCTGGGCGAGGAACCTTATCTGCGGGACGGCTGCCGGACGCTTTTGATCGAGAGATACGTGCCAGAAGCGGCTCGGGCGTGGGCGGTATCGCGCTACTCTGCGGATCGCGGAGAGACGCAAGCGGCGTTCGAACAAGCAGAGACCATGGCCATGCTCTCGCCGCTGCAAGTGGTTTTTTTGGAAGACGCAGAGACGATTGAAAGTCTTGGCGAGAAGAACCGTGATGCAGCGGTCGAGCAGCTTACGGCTTATTTGGAGGATCCCGCGCCGTTCACGGTGCTGGTGATAGAAGCCACGCAATTGGACCAGCGGATGAAATGGGGAAAGTTGCTGGCGGAAAAGGCGCTGGTGGTGGAGTGCGGCCTCGGAGAGAACTTAAACGAGCGGCAAGCCGCGGCGGTGGCGTTGGCGCGCGCAATGGCCAAAGAACAAGGAGTCGAACTCGAGCGCGGGGCGGCCGAGGATTTAGCGGAGTTTGTGGCTGCGGACTTGATGCGGCTGAAAAAGGAGATTGAAAAGCTGGCCACATTTGCTGGCGGGAGAAAACAGATCCGACGAGAAGACGTGAGCGCGCTGGTGGTATCCAAAAGAACGACAACGGTGTGGGAACTGGCGGACATGCTGGCAACGCGGCAAGGGAAGAGGGCGCTGGAGTTTTTGGATCGGCTGCTGCGCGAAGGCGAGGAGCCACTGCAGATGCTCGGAGCCATTACCTGGATGTATCGCAAGCTGGTCGAGGCGAGCGAAGTACGTGGCGTTTCCAATGGCTATCAGGCCGCGCGAGTACTTGGCATGCGGCCGGAGCAGGCGGAATTGGCGCTTCAGAGCGCGCGCAAAATTCCAAAGCTGCGCTTACTTTCCGGTTTGAGTGCGTTGCAGCGCGCCGACGACCGCCTGAAAGGCGGTAGGGAAGAGGCGCGCACGGTAATGGAATTTTTGGTGACCGAGTTGACTTCCATGGAAGCAAAAGCTGCCACGCGCTAACTTCGCAAAAATTCTTGTGTTAAGCGCGACTGGAAATTGCGATTTCGTAGTGGCGCACCCGGCGGTCGAAGTCGGCGAGCAGCGCCGCGGCCTCGGGAGCAACGACGGCGGCTTCGAGATCGTCACCGGCAAAAGTTCGTATGGCTTCAAGAGAACGCCAAGTGGTCTCAACGAAAATTTCAGTTTCGTTGCCTGAGTGATGCAGCGAAACGTTGGCTCCGAGATAGCCGGGGACGCGGCGAAGCTCCGGCAAGACATTCTTGGAAAAGTGCTCGAGATACTTGGGAAGTTGCGCTTCTGTTGTGCGGGCCGACCAATGACGAACGATGGCGCCCGCTGGAACTCCTGACGAGGCATGCTGTTCCTGACCTACGACCACTTTCCAAGGGCGCACTTCCCACTTCTTGACCAGGCCGTTGACCACATAAGGATCTTCGCGGGCGAAGTCTTCTACTTTGCGTTTGTTATCCACGCGAAAAACCAAGAGTGCGCGGTCGACAGGATCGTCGAAGGCACCGGCGAGAATCAACTCTCCGCGTCCGCGGACCTCGCGAGCCATGTGCAAATGCATTTCGCGGAATTCGGCGCGCCGCGCGACATAGTCGTCCACGGTTTCGTAGATCAAGGCATAATAATTCATGAAATTCCACCCTACTCGAAGGCAAAAGGAAAGCGGCGGCTTTCGACCCGCCTTTGTCGTTGCAAAATCTTTGCCTGGAACAGCGGCTCTTACTTCGCGGCGGCTTTGGCCTTGACGGCGTTGTAGGCAAGCGTCAAGCGTGACTTGTAGCGGTTGCCGGTGTTCTCGTGCAGCACGCCTTTGGTGATGGCCTGGTCAATGGCAGACATGGTGGGGTGCAGGAGATTGCCCGCGGCGGTTGGGTCGCCCGCGGTAAGGGCTGTGCGCAGGCGGCGCATCATGGTGCGCACGCGCGTGCGGTTGACGCGGTTCACTTCGGCACGTTGACGAGATTGCGCCGCTCGCTTTAAAACCGACTTTTTCCGCTTCTTTACTTTGGTAGGCTGTCCCTGGGCCATCTATCGCTCCTTAGGCGTATGATTCGAATTTCTAACGTTAAACGAGGCTCGCAGCTTTGTCAAACGACGCGAATCGCCCTTTCGGACCGCAGCGTCCGCAACCGTGGGTCCGGACAGCGCCCGCAACTGGTGGCATAGGCGCTGTGAGCACACCTCCAAAACATGCGAACAAGCGGGATGAGCTCCGGCTGCTGATTAATTCGCGGCACCCGATCATCACCGTCGAGACGCCGGAGGAAGAGCGGCTGGAAGCGCTGTTGATGGACGTGGCGATGGAACTCGGCGTGCCACTGTATGAGTGGAGTGTCACGACGGGCCTTGCGAAAGCGCGCGGGGCACCGCTGTACAACAGCGATAGCCCGGAACAGGCGGTCGCCAATATTGGGCTGATTCAGGGCGATGGAATTTTCCTGCTCAAGGATTTTGCGCGCTACTGCGACAACGACAAGATTTGCCGTCGGCTCCGCGATTTGGCGGAGAAGTTCCGCACGGTGCGGCGGTCGATCGTGCTGACGGCTGCAAAAGTGGGGCTGCCAGCGGACCTCGACGGCGATGCGATGCCTTTCCAGCTAGGATTGCCGGAGGCGGAGGATCTGTTACCGGGAGTAAAGCGAGTCCTTGCGGAGTTGAATCGCGAGCAGCGCATTCCGAGTGCGCTGGATCTACCGGCAATGACGCAATTGGCGCAGAACTTAGTGGGCTTGCCAGAAGAAGAAGCGCTGCGGGCGCTGCGCAAGAGCGTGCTCGCGCGGGGCAGGGCCGATACGGGATTGCTCGATGCGGTTTTGGAAACGAAACGCGAGGCGCTGAAGAACGAGGGATTAATCGAGACCGTGCTGCGCGATGCCTCGTTTACCGACGTCGCGGGCCTACGGCACCTTCGCGATTGGATAGGGAAGCGAAAGAACGCGCTGACGGTGGAAGGGCGCCGGTTCGGTCTGGTGCCACCGAAGGGCGTGCTGATCACAGGCGTGCAGGGGTGCGGGAAGAGCCTGGCGGCACGCGCGGTTGCGGGCGAATGGGGATTCGAATTAGCGCGGTTGGACGCGGGCGCGCTCTACGACAAATACGTGGGCGAGAGCGAGCGGCGCCTGCGCAAGGCCTTGGAGCTGGCGCAAAAGCTCGCGCCGCTAGTCTTGTGGATTGACGAGATTGAAAAAGCGTTTGCGTCGGCAGGCTCAAGCGGCGACGCCGACGCTGGGCTTTCACAGCGCCTGCTCGCCACACTTCTGACGTGGATGCAGGACCGTGAGAGCGGGGTCTTCCTGGCGGCGACTTCGAACAACATCAGCGTGCTGCCGCCGGAAATGCTGCGCAAAGGCCGGTTCGACGAGATTTTCTTCGTGGATTTGCCGAATCCCGAAGTGCGCGCGGCGCTGTTGGCGCTGCATTTGAAAAAGCGAGGCCGGGACGCGGCGGGATTCGATCTGACAAAACTAGCAGACGCGAGCGAAGGCTTCTCCGGCGCGGAAATCGAGCAAGTCATCGTCGCTGGGCTGTACACGGCGTTCAATGCGAAGCAGCAATTGAATACGGAGATTCTGCTCGCGGAAATTCAGGGCACGCAGCCGCTCAGTGTGACGCGCGCTGAAGAAGTGCAATCCCTTCGCGAATGGGCGAAAACCCGCGCCGTGCCCGCAGACTAAGAGCACTCCGAGGCGCGACTCGCCGCTTCCTCTCATCCGCTCTCCCGCAAGCCACGTTCCCCCGGCCACGGCCCAGACACCTCCGCCACGAACCGCCTCTGGCATTGCCCCAAGTGTGGTGGAACGATGGTGGTCGTCGAGAGGTTCGCTTCTGCAGAAATCCAACTGCGCTCTCCAACACTGCTGACCGCCGCCGCATGAAAACACTCTCTCGAACTCTTCGCGCGCCTCTGCGCGCCCCGTTCCCTGGCGCCTTGCCGAAAAACAAATCGCTTCCCGTCACCGAGTCTGCTCCATCTCCACAAAACTCCACCCCAGGAGCTAGTTTCCGCCGGCATCTGCCGCGCTCTACGGTGGCACCTCGCCGACCTTCGGCACCGCTGTCTCCCTGCATTCAATCTCCATAGGCCCGCGTCCGCCGGAACCACGGCCGGCTTCCTTTCTAAAGCGGCGTTTACTTTTGACGATCATTTGACGCTCCATTACTTCGACCTTTCCAACAGAAAAGTGCCGCCGATATTCAAGATTGGCGGCGACAACCGGCTAATAACACTGCAACTTGACCGCGACGATGGTGTGGGTTAGGGTGTAAAGAGTTTCTCCTGGGTCGGCCGCTGAGCCCTTATGTGCAGTGAGGAGGAATCTCATCGGCAAGCCGGTTCCCGTAACCGAGAACCTTCCAATTGGATGCGACGTACTGTTCACATTTCCGGACAAATCGAACCCTTCTTTGGCACGCTGGATGAAAACGTGCGCCTGCTCGAGGATTCCCTCCACGTGCGCACGCATTTGCACGACACGCGGCTGACCATCGAAGGCGAGCAGGACAACGTGGACCGCGCCGTGACCATCGTCGAAGAATACAATCACTTGACCCGACACGGGCGCAAGCTGACGTCGTCGGAAGTGAAGTCGCTGGTGCGCGTAGCCACCGAGGAGCCGCATGAGTCGCCACGCAGCATGTTCGAACACAGCCGCGTGCGCTCGTTTGGCAAAAAGCAGGTCACGCCCAAGGGTGCGAACCAGCGGCACTACATGGAAGCGATTGAAAAGCACGACATGGTGTTTGCCACCGGGCCTGGCGGCACGGGGAAAACGTACCTCGCCGTAGCCATGGCCGTGAGCGCGCTACTGACCAAGCAGGTGAACCGCATCATTCTGGCGCGGCCGGCGGTGGAAGCGGGCGAGCGGCTGGGATTTTTGCCTGGCACGCTGCAGCAGAAAATCGATCCGTACATGCGTCCGCTCTACGACGCCCTTTACGACATGCTGGACGCGGACAAGCTCGAGCGCTTCCTCGAAAAGGGCATCATCGAAGTGGCGCCGCTCGCGTTCATGCGCGGGCGCACACTGAACGATTCGTTTGTGATTCTGGACGAAGCGCAGAACACCACAAGCGAGCAGATGAAAATGTTCCTCACGCGGCTGGGCTTCAATTCGAAGGCGGTGGTCACTGGGGACGTGACGCAGATCGACCTGCCGCAAGGGAAAAAGAGCGGGTTGATCGAGGCGCTGGAAGTTTGCGGAAAAATCGAAGGCATCGCCAGCGTCCAGTTCGGGGAAAGGGACGTGGTGCGCCACAACTTGGTGCAGCAAATTATTCGCGCCTATGAGGATTACGAGACGGCGCACCCGCAGCGCGGCGCCAACGGGAAAGCTGCGGCCTCAACGAGGGAATCCGGGAAAGGGCCGGAGCAAGAAATTCAGCAAGGATGATTCTGAACCGGCAGCATGAGGTACGCGTTGCGCGCGGCCCCTTGGAATCGTTCTTGGGCCGAGTCAAGAGGGAGCTCGGCTTGAACCAATCGGAAGTGACGGTCTGCCTGATTAGCAATAGAGCGATGGCGCGATTGAACCAGAACTTTCGAAAGAAAAAAGGGCCGACCGACGTGCTGTCGTTTCCGGCGGTTGTGCGGAACAGACCTATTCGGTTGCGGCGCAAATCACGCGCGACGAATTCTGCGAACCACGAATTCCTTGGGGATATAGCCATTTCTCCGGCAACCGCACGGCGGTATGCGAAAAAGAATCGCCGCCGTTTGGCGAGCGAATTGCGTGCGCTGATTCTTCACGGGGTTTTGCATTTGCTGGGTTACGACCATGAAACCGACCATGGTGAAATGGATGCGACGGAGCAGCGGCTGCGGAAGCGATTCGGATTGACGTGATGAACTTGAGCTGGTCCCTTGCGCTCGCTTTCTTGCAGGAAGGTATACGGCTCCCCGTTACCTTTTCCTATTGGGTCTATGTCCTCAGCGTGCTCCTGGTCGGTTTTACCCTGCCGATTTTTTCTTACCTCACATTGATTTACCGCGAATTGGGGCGCATGACCACGGGCCGCGTCCACGAACATTTAGATCTTTTCGAAGCGGAGATTGAACCCAAACTGAAAATCAACCGGCGCAGCGGCGGACGCACCTTCCGCATCATCGGGCATTTCTGGCTGGCGTTTTTGGTTCTTGAGACCACCCGCGGCGTGGTGTATTTCGCGCAAGGCACTTGGGAATCGTTTGTCGAGTTTTGCGTGTTCGTCATTCTCGAAGTTGTCTTCGCCATGCACTTCATTCCGGACATGCTGCTGTACCGCACGACCGGGCGCTGGCTGCTTCCTCTGTTACCGCTGATTCGCGGTGCCATGTGGATTGTGTGGCCGGTGCGTGTGTTTCTGGAAGGCGCGGAATCGCTGGCGCGAATTTCCGAGCAGGAAGCGGAGAAGACGGAAGAGCAGCGCACGGAAGAGGGAATCGAGGCGTTAGTCGAGGCCGCGGAAGAAGAAGGCATCATCGAGCCCGAGCAGGCCGACTTAATCGAGCAGGTGGTGGAATTCAGCGACAAGCGTGTGCGCGAAGTGATGACGCCGCGGCCGGATATCGTGGCGATTTCTGCCGAGGCCACGCTGGAGGAATTGCACGCGAAAGTTGTGGAGACAGGATTTAGCAAGATCCCGGTGTTCGAGAAATCGCTGGATGATATTTTGGGCGTTGTTTATGCGCAGGACCTTTTGCAGATTGCGGATCAGGATTTGCCCCGAGGGAAAGTGCGCGAGCTTGTGAAGCCGGTTTTGTTCATGCCGGAAACCAAGATTGGATCGGATTTGTTGCGCGAGATGCGGCAGAAGGGGCATTCGCTGGCGGTCATCATAGACGAGCACGGAACCGTTGCTGGCATCGCTACGATCGAAGACCTGGTGGAAGAAATTGTGGGCGAAAGCGGCAACCATGGAAAGCCACTCGCGCCCGACGTAGTGCGTGAGCAGGATGGCGGCCTGGTGATGCGCGGTAGCATGGCGATTGATGCGGTGGAGGAATTGCTGGGCGTGAATTTTGGCGAGCAAGCGGATGAAACGGTGACTACTCTTGCGGGGCTTTTGAACCATGTGAGCGGCAAAGTGCCGGCGCCCGGCGACAAGATCGATATGGAAGGGCACCGCTTCGAAGTGGTGGAAGCCAACCAACGGAAAGTATTGCGGGTGCGCATCCGCAAACAGATGAAGGCGGTTCCGGCAAGAAGTAAAATCGCGGAAACGTAGTGGGCTCCGGGCCAGGCGTAATCAAGCAATTCCTAGCGGAGGACAAGAGATGTTCCGTGTGACATCGCAGGGTCTTTCTGTGGCTGCGGCGGTTCTTGCTGCGTTTGCTTGGATCGGCCCTGCGGGCAGTCGCGCACAACAGAAGACGATGGAAGAGCCCGCTGTGGATTTGCAGTGGGCCGTGAAGATTCCTATGCGCGACGGAGTGAAACTGAACGCCACGGTGTTCACGGCGCACGGGCAGAAAGGGCCGCTGCCGGTGATTTTCACGTTCACGCCCTATATTGGCGACTCGTACACGGACCGCGCGGTGTATTTTGCGAAGCACGGCTACGTCTACGCGCTGGTGGATGTGCGCGGGCGCGGCAATTCGGGCGGCGAGTTCTGGCCGTTCGAAAACGAAGGCCGCGACGGATACGACGTCGTGGAGTGGCTGGCGAACCAGCCGTATTGCAATGGAAAGGTGACGATGTGGGGCGGATCCTACGCCGGATTCCGATCAATGGACTGTGCTAAAGGAGTTTCCGCCGCGCCTTGCGACGATCGTTCCGGCGGCTGCGGCGCATCCAGGTGTGGATTTTCCTTTTCAATACAACATTTTTGGGCCCTACGATATGCAATGGCTGACGTTCACCAGCGGGGTGACGAGTAACGCGAACCTTTTTGGAACCAGCAGCTTTTGGGGCGCTAAGATGCGCGAGATGTATATGTCTCACGCTGCGTTTCAAACTTACGACAAGACGGCGGGCAATCCTTCGGCGGTGTTTCAGAAGTGGCTGGCGCATCCTACCCCGGATGCATTTTACGACGCGATGGTGCCCTCGCCGGAGCAGTACAAAAAAATCAGTGTCCCCATCCTGACCATCACCGGGCATTACGACGGGGATCAGCCCGGCGCTTTTACCTATTACAGGCGGCACATGCAGTATGGGACCCAGGAAGCGAAAGCTAAGCATTACCTGATTATCGGTCCATGGGACCACGCGGGGACGCGTACGCCAAAGGCGGAAGTCGGCGGACTGAAATTTGGCTCGGCAAGCGTGCTCGACCTGAACAAGCTACACACGGAGTGGTACGACTGGGCGATGAAGGGTGGAGCAAAACCGGAGTTCTTGAAGAAGCGCGTGGCCTACTACCTGGTTGGCGCGGAGGAATGGAAGTACGCGGACGGTCTCGAGAGCATTTCGAATGCGGCGAAGACGTTTTACCTAAGCTCGAATGGCACGGCGGCCGATGTATTTCACTCCGGTGTTTTGGCTGAAGGGAAAGGTACCGCGGGAGCCGCGACGGACTCGTGGACTTACGATCCCCTCGATACGCGGCCGGGCGTTTCAGAGCCGGAGGACGATCCCGCCCCGCTGACGTCTCAACGCGCGGCGATGAATTTGTTCGGCGAGGGCGTGGTGTATCACAGCGAACCGGTTGCGGAGGCCACGGAGATAACGGGATTTGCGAAGCTGACCTTGTGGCTGAAGATGGACGTGCCCGACACGGACTTGCAGACGGATTTGTTTGAGATTTTGCCGGATGGAGCATCCGTGTCGCTCACGGGCGCAAGCATGCGCGCGAGATACCGTGAATCCCTTCGCGAAGCGAAGCCGCTGCCTGAGGGAGCGACGGAGAAATACGTCTTTGACAATTTCACTTTCTTCTCGCGGCGCATTGCGAAAGGGAGCAGGCTGCGATTGATTGTGAGCAGCATCAATTCGCCCGCCACGGAAAAGAATTACAATAGCGGCGGAGTGGTGGCG
>DATFRZ010000094.1:0-13255 GCA_035262885.1 Candidatus Acidiferrum sp. | reverse complement strand
ACCCTTTCGCTTGCGGCGCTGGGCGGGCTGGTGGGGCTGGCGCTGGCTTTTTGGGCGGATAAGGCGCTGATGAGGATTTACTTGCCGTCCGACTCGACGGACCTGAATATTTCGACCCTGCCGGACTTGCGGATCCTGCTTTTTGCGTTAGGCGTGACGATTCTCACGGGAGTTTTGTTTGGTCTTGTGCCGGCTTTGCAGACAACGCGGCCGGATGTGGGGCGCGTGCTGAAAGATGAAGCGGGGGCGGTGGTTGGCGGTGGCCACGCGGGATTGCGGAAAACGCTGGTGGTGGCCCAAGTGGCGCTTTCGCTGCTGTTGCTCATTGGAGCGGGGCTGTTTCTTCGCAGCTTAAGGAACTTGAGCAACCTTGGACCAGGATTTCCGGCGGAACGGTTGGTGGGGTTCAACATCGATCCTTCGCTCGGCGGCTACACTCCGGAAAGGGCGAAAATTTATTACCAACAGTTGACCACCTCGCTGTGGGCGATTCCAGGAGTGCAATTCGTGGGTTTGGCCAGCATGCGGATTCTCGAAAACAACGAGTGGGACAGCAGCATGACGGTGGAAGGATACACGCCTGCGAAACCTGAGGACCGGGCGCAGCCCTATATGAATCAGATCAGCCCGGGGTATTTCTCCACGCTGGGCGTTCCCATTGTTGCCGGACGCGATTTTCGGCTGACCGATGATCACGAAATCAAAAAAGGCCCGGAGGATGATGACTGGACTCCCACGACGGTCATGATTAACGAGAAGTTTGCGAAGAGATTCTTTCCAGGAAGGAATCCGCTCGGGCTGCACATTGGTTTTGGAAGCGATCCGGGAACGCGCACGGACATGGAAGTTATCGGTGTGGTAAAGGACATCAAGTATACTAACTTGCGGGATGAAATTCCGGAGCAGGCCTTTATCCCGTACATGGGCAGCCATTTCCTGAGCGGCATGACCGTGTACCTGCGTACGGGGGTGGATCCGAGCTTGCTTATGCCGACGGTGCGGCAGAAAGTTCGCGAGCTTGACCCGAATCTTCCGATTTATCGTTTGCGCACGACCGAGACGCAGATCGGCAATTCGCTTACGACGGAACGCATGATTGCGAGCCTCTCAACGGTGTTTGGTTTTCTGGCAACGCTGCTGGCGGTGATTGGGCTTTATGGCGTGATGTCGTATACGGTGGCGCAGCGAACGCGAGAGATTGGGATTCGAATGGCGCTGGGCGCGGAGCAGGGAAATGTGGTGTGGATGGTGATGCGCGAAGTATTGCGGCTGATTGGCATCGGAGTAGTGGCGGGAATTCCGGCGGCACTGGCGCTGACGCGAGCGGTGCAGAGCCAACTTTTTGGGTTGACGGGACATGATCCGCGGACGCTGGCGATTGCCACGGTGGCGCTGACAGTGGTGGCGTGCGCCGCGGGATATATTCCGGCGCTGCGGGCGAGCCGACTGGATCCGATGAAGGCGCTGAGGTATGAGTGAGGTGGGAGAAAAAGGAGAAAGCGTGTTGAGAAATTGTTGTCCGCTGTGACCGTGCCTGTGTTTAAGTCAGCCAGAATCCCTCGCCGCGCTCGGGATGACCAACCGTGCAGAAAGCAGAAAGGAAGCAGAGCTGACAGCTGACATCCCACAGCCGATAGGTTGAAGACGAAAAACAAAGAACTGAATACGCAGAGAAGAAGTCAAAGGGGCGAAAGTTGAAGAGTCGAAGAGAAAGACAGGACTTCAGAAAAAGGTTGAACGCCCCGACCGGCTCGCGGTAGAGGCCGGAGCGCAAAGGCACGGAGGGCGCAGAGAAGAGAAAACGCGGAACGCAGAAAACAGAAGAGCAGCCGACACTGACAACCAACAGATTGGAGATTCCGCAGAGCTATCTCGCCTTGTTCTACGTCGTTCGATAGCCTTCCAAGGCGTTTCTCTGAGCTACCCGTTTTCGACGCGCGCCTTTATGTCGGTGTACGCCGCATCGATGAGCCTGCTTAACGCGGCGGTGTTTGTGGCCGTCCCCGGTCTCAGCTTCACATGGCGCATGCACCTGCCGGTGCCTTGCAACAAACGGGCCGGATCCGGCAGCGCCGCGCCGTGAAAAAACCCTACGTTTACGTGCGAAGCGAACACATTGACGTAGCCGAAGGGCGCATCTCCCAGACAGGCAACCGGACAGCCGTCATGCAATAGCTCCCGGACCTCGTCCCCGCATTTTCGCATCACTTCAAACCACTGATAAGCAATGGCGCCCAATTCACCAGCATGCTCTTTCATCCACGCGTCGATGGCGGGATCCCGCTCGACGCCGCCGTTGAATCGCAGCAAGGCGGTTCGCATCGTCGCTCCACTTTCTGCTTTCGAGATTTGTGGTTACTTAGCACAAGAGGGCGTGGAGAGGAAGGCCCGCCTTCGCGGGGATTTACGTTCCCCGTTTTCCGCCGCGGCAGCAGTCGAATAAGGAACCCTCAACGAGAACAGAAAGTGAACGACGCAAAAAAGCGAAGGGCGCAGCCGTCCCTTCGAGTGCCTCTCAGGGTAAAGCTGCGCCCCTACAAATCCTTCCTCGCTCGATCGCTGGCATGAACCACCAGCGACTATCCAAAGAAGCGAGGGTGACGGAAAAGCGGCGGCCCTTCCTAACCTTAGGGTAAACAAGCCGCCTTTCGAAGGCTCCCCTAGCGAAACTCGCTCGGGCAAGCAGGGTAAACCGCACTCCCAATGATTAGTCGGCGGTGGATTGGTTGGCGGGTTTGTTTGGGTCGATTTCGATACGGCCCTTGAAATAGGCGCCATCTTCGATGCTTATGCGCGCAGAAGAAATGTCGCCGGTGATGGAGCCGTCCTTCCTGATGTCCACACGGCCGCGGGCGTGAACATTGCCCATGATCTTGCCATAGGCAATGACGTCGCCGGCGTGAATTTCGGAAGTGAGCTGGGCGGCAGCGCCGACCGTGAGTTCGTGACCCTGGATGTGGATGGGGCCGTCCACGATGCCGTCAATCTGCAGGTCTTCGGAGCCGGTGACCTCGCCCTTGATCTGGATGCTGGCGCCAAGGCGCGCACCACCACGGGCTGGAGAACCGCCAAGTTTGCCGGAGGAAGCGGGCTGATTCAATGGAACGACTGGAGACGCTGGAGCTGGCGAGGGCGAAATCGTGGGTGGTTTCGCTACCGCACCTTGTTGCTTGGACCACATTATATGAAGACCTCCCTTTTATCGGAATCCCTAAGACGAAATTTGCTCCGGGTGAGAGGAGCAGTGTGGAGTCCATGTTGTGTCGCCAGACGCAATGAGGCAACAGAGAAACGGAGCCGATTTGCGCAGTTTGGAACTGGACGAAGGGACAGGTGGAAAGCAGAAAAAGGCCGACCGCGGACAGACGACAGTTTCAAGACGATGAGCGGAAAACTGAAAACTAGGACCTCTCAGCCCGGTGAGTTCAAAGCGGCGGCTGCCAAGAAGGTGTTGCGGGCGCGAGTTCAGACACAGGAAAAACGAACTGGGCCGGCCCGGGTAACCCGCAAGTCGCACTACGCATGGCGTTCCTGCAAAACGGCGGTGTATGATACGGCGGTATTCAGGTTCCCGCCGAGTGGAGTTGGCCATGTCCCAGCGCGTCGCGAAGGGTGTTCTTCTCATCGGAGCTTTTTCCCTTGCCACTTTACTGGCCGGCTCGGCTTTTGGCCAGCGGCCAACGCCGGGCTCTGGGGCGGGCCCTACGAATCGAAACGCCCCGGGCGCGTCGTCGTTGGAGCGTGGCGATCCGACCATTGAGATAGACATTTATGTGAAGGGAGCGGATGGCGGCCCAATCGAGCAGACAGCCATGGTTACGCTGGTAGCTCCTACGGGGCAAGTCGCAGGCCAGGGAACAACCCTGGGCGGAAACATCAAATTCAGCGGGATCGCTGCGAGTCAGTACACCATCCAGGTGGTTGCGGCGGGTTATGAAAATGCGGTGAAGGAGTTTGACGGCTACAATGCGGGCGCGTCGAGAGTGATTATTGATATGCGGCCCCAGTTGAGCGGGAAGACGGGGGCAGGCTCGCCACAAATTCTTCTGGCACCGAAGGCCCAGAAAGAGCTAGCAAAGGCCGTGGAGGCATTGCGCGCGACCAAGCCCGGCGATGCGCGGAGTCATCTGGAAGCGGCATACCGCATGGCCCCAAATCATCCGGCGGTGAATTATCTGTACGGCGTTTATTTTCTGCAGATGAAGGACCAGGAAAAGGCGAAGACTTATTGGACAAAGGCGCTGGAATTCAACCCGAAGCATGTTTCGGCCCTTATTTCTATGAGTGAGGCGCTGCTCCGGGAACAGAAAATTCCCGATGCGGCATCGTACGTGAAGAAAGCTGTGGATGCCGATCCTAATTCCTGGCGCGCTCATGCCATCCTCGCGGATGTTCTGTTGAAGGAAAGCCAGCCCACCGAAGCCGTGAAGGAGGCGGATCGGGCGGTGGAGCTAGGCAAGGGGCAGGCGACGATGGTGCAGCCGTTGCTGGCGCGGGCGCTGATGGAGAGCGGGAACCAGGAACGCGCCGGAAAGGTTCTGCAAGAGTACGTTCGAGCCCATCCCGATGACTCCGCGGCCCACGAGCAGCTCGAAAGACTCCGGTTTGCAGAAGTTCACGTATCCGGAGGGAAGGAAGCCACTGGCAGCGGGGCGAAGGCATCGGCGGATACGGACTCGGGCATCGTGGCGCTGCCGCTTTCGCCAAATCTGTCGCGGGTGGGGATAAATGGAGGCGCTTCAAACACGGAAGAGGGACCCTCTCCGTTCGAGCCAAAGGCGCAGGAGGCCCTCGACAAGGCGCTCAAACTGCTAGGCCCCAACATGACGACGCTAGAAGCGAATTTGGCGAAGAAACATCTGGAGACGGCTTACAAAATTGCCCCAACGAGCGCGGATGTGAACTACCTTTTTGGCGCATATTCGTGGCAGATGAATGATCGCGCGAAAGCCATTGCTTATTGGAGGAAAGCTATTGAGTTTTATCCGAAACACTATCGCGCGTTGCTTTCCCTAGGCCAGGCGCTGGTGGATCAAGACAAGCCCGATGAAGCCATGCCTTATCTCGAACACAGCCTGCAAATCGAACCGTTTTCGTGGCGTGCCTACGCACTTTCCGCGCACATAAACTTGCGCCGGGGAGCCGCGGACGAGGCGGCAAAGCAAGCGGAACGCGCGATTGAGCTGGGCCACGAGGAAGCGGCTGTCGCTCAAAGGTACCTGGCGGCGGCTTTGGCAAAGCGGGGAGAAAAAGAAAAAGCGTCCAGCGTTCTTCAAAACTACATCAAAAAACACCGCGAAGACAGGGAAGCGAAGGAGCAACTGGAGAAACTGCGGCCGCGTCACGGGCGCAATGCGGAGGACGCGGCGGAAGCGTCGAGCCAAGTCATTTTGCAGTCGGCGGCCATCGCTACTGTCACGCCGCTTCCTCTTCCGATGAATTGGCTACCGCCGGATGTAGATGAAGACGTTCCGCCCGTTGAGTCGGAAGTGGCATGCGCGCTGGATACGGTGGTTCAAAAGGCAGGGAAGCGCGTCGAGGAATTTGTTAAGAATGTGGACCGCTTTACGGCTACGGAATTCCTGGATCATGAATCCATCAATCGATGGGGATTTGCGGAATCCGAGGATACGCGCAAGTTCGATTATGTGGTCAGCATCGAGCAATACCGGCCGGGGTATTTCAGCGTGACGGAATATCGGGGCAACCGCTATACCCCGGAGCAATTTCCAGGAGGAATCGCGACCCACGGCCTCCCGACGCTGTCGCTGATTTTTCATCCCCTCAACGCAGAAAATTTTGCGATGAGCTGCGAAGGCCTGGCGCAATGGAATGGAAAGCCGTCGTGGCAGGTCCATTTCCGACAGAGGCCGGACAAGCCGAATACCATGCGCGCGTACAAATTCGGCGAAACTGGCCCTTCCTACCCGGTGGCGTTGCGCGGTCGCGCCTGGATTGCGGCGGACAGCTACCAGATTGTGCGGATGGAAACAGACTTGGTGGCAAAGCTTCCGGAAATCAAGCTTTTGGCCGACCACACACTGGTGGATTATGGCCCGGTGCGCTTCAAAAACCGTAACGTGGAAATGTGGCTGCCGCAAAGCGCGGAGGTGTATTTCGATTGGAGGGGGCAGCGCGTGCACCGGCGGCATAGCTTCGACAATTACATGCTCTTTTCCGTGGATGAGAAGCAGCAGATCGCCGAACCAAAGCAGGAAACGCAAAGCCAGCCGGAGAATTGACCCTTTCATACGCAAGGAGTGCGAGCTGCAAACCCCTTCGTCGCTTTGTCCAGTGCGACGCAGACGTTGACACCTTTCCGACAGGGGGCGGAATCTTCGATGGGCCGCGAAAGACGCAGCCTTCAGGATGACAAACAAATCCGAAACCCTGCGTTTGGGTTGGAAAGCAGATCGTCTGCTCACTACTCCGCGGCTCAGGCGAGTTCCAGGACGCGGTTGAGGAAACCCACGAAATATTTCCATGCCAGGTAGTAAATGATGAGCCCGAGCGGCGCGGCAACAGGAAAGAAGTGCAGGGCAAAGCTGGGGATCTGGAAGTTGAGAAGGCCCGCCACGGCAACGCCCAGCGGAGCGAGCAGAATCGGCAGTAGCGCGCCATGCAGGCCGATGGACATTTGAAGACGTTCACGCCAGAAGAGGAATAGAACATTCCAGAGGCCCCAAGCGTTGGGAATCACGGCCATGGGAAAAACGATCACGCGCTCGATGGGCACGGGGATATTGTAGACATAGCGAGCGATGACGAATCCGGTGGCGACTACGAGAAGGAAAATCGTGGGCACGACGATGCCCGCCATGTAGGCCCGAAGATATGGGTGCTTGTTCATCAAAACCTCCCGCTCACAATTGATAGAGCAAAGCCGGAATCGCGTTTGGGAAAAGTAAGAGAGCCGCGGCAACGGCGGCCGCAAGGACCCAATCGAACCAGGGGACGCGAAGGGGGTGCGACTGGACGTCGAGGCGCCGGAGCATCTGCGGCCACAGGTCGCGCTGCAGCTCGGCGTTTTGCAGGGGAGGGAAATCGCGCTTCAGAAGGGCGCGGAGTTCCTTTTCGTTTTCGTGTTCCTCTATCTTTTTAGTCATTTCTGGCCGATCCTATTTCTGGTTCTATCCCGATTCTGAAATCGATAAGCCGATCCCTCAGCCTCAGGCCGCAGACGGCTGCGTCCTGAGGGTCGGGATGACCGTTGGACGCCGAATTGAGCGGCGAATTCTAGGCCATTGTGTGTGGCCGGGCCGCCCTGTCCCCTCCGTTCATTGAGCGGGCGGCTCATCGAAAGCGGCCTCCAAACCCCAAGAACTCAGTTTTTTGCGCAGCATGCGGACGGCGCGAAAGACGCGCACCTTCACGAGCGCGACGGAAATGCCCGCAGTTTCGGCAATCTCGTCGTACGGTTCGTCTTCGATGAGCGCCAAAGTGGCGATGAGCCGGTATTTTGCAGGAAGCTCGAGGAACGCCCGGCGGAGGTGTCCGCGAAGTTCGCCTCGCACCGCGGGGTCGCCATGAAGCGCGGCGGGATAATCCTCGGGAAGCTCTGTTTCCTTGCGCGCGTGCCGGAGGTGGTCCAAAGCGGTGTTAGTGGCAATGCGGTGGGCCCAGGCGCGAAAGTTTCCAGCCGCAGGGTCGAACCTCTGGCGGGCCCGGTAAATGCGCCAAAACGTCTCCACGGTCAAATCCTCAGCGGCGCCGGTGTCGCGAACGATGCGGACGGTCCAGCGGTAAACTTCGTTCTGGTGCTGGCGAAAGAGGGCCTCAAAGGCTTCGAGGTCGCCCGCCGCAAATCGCTCGAGCAGTTCCATGCACTACTCTCTATACCTAGTTACTCGTTTTGAGGGAAGCCGGTTACAGAATTGTTAGAGGAGTGTTGGTAAGACTGAACGCATAGGAACAGAGAGAGAAGAACGGGTCTGCCCTTCGTGCCTCAGGGTAAAAGACCCGCTATTACAAACCGAAGGCGAAGCGACGGACGGGGCCCAGGATGCTCAAGACCGGCTTGGCAAGAGGTGGTCGAGTCAGGGATCGTCGAGGCGCACGCGCCGCGGGCCGAAAGCAATGAGCTTGGCGGGCAAATCGCGCAGGATGGGAACGCGGAGCAGCGCGCGCACAGTCCACGGCAGGCGAGGGGGACCCTCCAACAGGAGCGCCCTCCTAATCAGGTTATTCTGCATGGCCGTTTGCAAGCGTTGAATGACGCGCACGGGCCACTCGCGCTGGCGCTGCACTTCGGCTAAGTCGGAGTCTGCAACACGCCCCGCTTTCAACGGACCGGTAAGAACATTTGCCGCGACCACCGCATCCTGCACTGCGTAGTTGATGCCGACGCCGCCCACAGGAGACATGACGTGGGCGGCATCTCCGACGAGTAAGAGTCCCGGCTTGTGCCAGCGAGGGCACAAGCTGGATTCAACGGAAAGAAGGGAAAGCTGCTGCCAGTCAGTGAGGGATTCCACATGCCTGGCCAGACGAGGCTCAATGTCAAGAATTGTTTGGCGAATTGCTGCAATGCCCTGGGCATGAAGCTCTTGGTAGTGGCCTTTGGGAAAGACGAGGCCGCTCTGCCAGTAATCCACGCGGTCGAGCACGATGAGAGCACGGCCGCGACCGATGCCGCCAAGGAACCCGCTTGGCACGTTCAGGTCTTCGGGCAGTTTTGGAAGGCGAAACCAGAGCACGTCCATGGGAGGTGAGGTCTTGACCGGCTCGATGCCCGCAAGCTGGCGCAAGCGGGAGAACCGGCCGTCCGCGGCGACCGTGAGCGGGGCGCGCAGTTCGTGCCAGGCATCATCAGGTCCGAGATACTTGACGCCCCGCACCACACCATTTTCTTCCACAAGCTCGCGTACGTTGGCGCGCGTCACCAGGCGGAAGGAAGGGAATCTGGCGGCTTCACGAGTGATGAAGTCGAGAAACTGCACCTGAGGAATCATCAGGATATAGGGAAAGCGCGTCTTGAGGCGCTTCAAGTCAAAAGGCTGAAAAGGGCCATCGGCGAACTCGATGGTGGGGCCGGAGATTTTGCTGTGGCGCATCTCGAGGAGTGGAGCGGCCAAGCCGATCTGATCGAGGATTTCGAGAGTGGAAGGATGGATGGTGTCGCCGCGGAATTCGCGGTCGAAGTCCTTGTGCATTTCCAAAAGAGCCACAGGCACGCCGCGACGCGCCAGAAGCAACGACAGGATCGCTCCGGCAGGGCCGCCGCCGACCACGCAACAGGAGGTCTGCTCTGTGCTGACGACGTTGGCGGACGGTGCTGGGGACTGCTGGGAGCCACTTACGCTCATCGGGTGGCCTGCCTTTCACGCGGAGGATAACGGGCCGGTTGGAACCTCAGGTGCGTCGCGATAGAGATTATCGCAAGCGGCAGTCCAGCAAACAAATGAAAACGCCCGGGCGATGATTGCCCGGGCGTTTCGCTTTCAAGGTGATGGAATCAAGTGTCAGTAGATGTCGTACTGCTCCCAGTGGAGCGTGGCGTCGGACTGGATGATGACGTGTTTGTGCGAGTTCTGCTCGAGTTCATCAATGAGCATCGACTCGCGAGTCTTAAGTGCTTTGGCGATTTCCGGATGAACGCGCAGTGTAAGGCTAGGGCTTTCGGGATCCGCCGCGGCCATCTTGCGCGCCTCGGCCTGAATTTCGTAGCAGAGCGTGGGCGTGGATTTCACCATGCCGGAGCCGGTGCAATACGGGCAAGGCTGGCAGAGCACCCGTTCGAGCGCCTGCTTGGTGCGTTTACGAGTGATACAAACGAGGCCAAATTCGTTGAAGGAAAGCGCTTTCGACGGAGCCTTGTCCTGCTCCAGCGCTTGCTGCAGGGCGGACAAAACCTTTTCGCGGTTGCGGCGTTCTTCCATGTCAATGAAGTCGACAACAATGATGCCGCCGAGATCGCGCAGGCGAATCTGGCGGACGATTTCCTTTACAGCTTCGAGGTTGGTCTTGACGATGGTGTCTTCGAGGCGTGTGGAGCCCTTGCCGACAAACTTGCCAGTGTTGACGTCGATGGCCACAAGCGCTTCTGTGTGGTTGATGACGATGTAGCCGCCGGATTTGAGCCACACTTTGGCGCGGAGAGCTTTGTCGAGTTCGTGCTGGATGCCGAACTCCTCGAAGATGGGTGTTTCTTTCGAGTAGAGCTTGACCTTGCTGACGAGCTTGGGCTGGAAGCGGTTCACGAAATCCACGACTTTGCCGTACTCCTCTTCGCTATCGATCCAGATCGCGGTGAAATCGTCGCTGACGTAATCGCGGAGCATGCGCTCGACGAGGTCGAGGTCGCGGTGAAGCAGAGCCGGGGCCTTGCGTTCCTCGCTGCGCTGCTTGATCTCGAGCCAGGTTTTGCCGAGGAAGTCGATATCCGCGCGGATTTCGTCGTCGGTGGCGCCGCCGGCGGCAGTTCGAACGATGAAGCCGCCGGGATAATTGGCGCTGGCTTCGCTCACCAGGCGGCGCAAGCGCGAACGATTTTCCGCGGAAATGATTTTCCGCGACACGCCGGTGTGGTGAACCGTGGGCATATAAACCAGGAAGCGTCCCGGCAATGCAACGTGACTGGTAATGCGCGCGCCCTTCTTGCCGAGAGGCTCCTTGGCGATCTGGATGACGATTTCCTCGCCGGGCTTCAGCATTTCGGAAATGAGCTGCGGACGGCGAGGTGCGGAATGGCCGCGGTCGTGCTGACGCCCGCCGGGCCCGCGGCGTTCGAATCGTCCACGTCCACGATCGCCGCCACGGCGGTCCGGGCGTCCGCCGCGATCGCGACCGCGGAAAGGCCGCTGGAAGCGCGAGCGCGGGTTGCCGCCAATGCGGGCGGAATCCCGCGGATAATCTTCGCGGGGACCCGAGGGCCCGCGGCCCGTACGGGGCGCGCGAGTTTCGCCAGGGAGCAGAAATTCGACGTCTTCAGAAACGGCGGCTTCAACGACGCCTTCGCCCGAGGGGGCTCGAATCCCTTCGGCTTCGGCGTGAACCTGTTCGACTTCGAAATGTTCTTCGGAAGATTGCGCTTCGAGCGCGTGATCTTCCTCTTCGGCTTCGGCGTGATCGAGTTCGCCTTCGTGTATTTCTTCCTGTAGTTCAGGATGCTCGCCCAGTGAAACGATATGCTCGGCGCTTTCGTGAGCGACCTCTGCGGCAAATTCCGCGCGATCGGCGGCGCGGTGTGCTTCGACCTCAGCAACATCCTCGGGGCTGAGACCTGAAGCGTTTTCTGCGTGAACCTCTTCCGCGGCTTCGGCTTCTTCCGCGACTTCGCTTTCCTCTTCTACGTCGTCTTCTTCCTCGAAGACAGCGCCACCGACGACCGCGTCCGCTTGAGCTTCCGCGGTGGCTTCTTCGTGCTTGGCCTCCACGAGATCGGCGGCCAATGCGGCAACCTGATCGTCGTCTAGGTCCGCACCATTGTTCGCCGACTCACTCTCCTGTGTGGCGTGAGAAAGCGAGGATTCGGTTTCTCCGGGAGATTCTTCCGAAGCGGCTTCCGTGCCAGCCTCGGCCGCACCGTCAGCCAGAAGCCAGCTCGGCAGGCCACCCGAAAAACGGCGAGGAACGCCGGCAGAGCCGGAGGTTGCCACCGGGAGAGTATTTGCCTGGCGTGGAGAGGTTTCTTCGCCGACCGCTGAATCGTTGCGGGACGCCTGCTCGACGACGGGAGCCGCTGATGCCGGAGACGCTACCGCTTTGTCGCGATACTTTGCGAGCGATTCGCCGGGAAGAAGGATCGTTTCCTCGGAGACATCGGCGGGCGACGGGCCCGAACCGCGCGGACCTTCCTGACGGCGGTTGTCATAGCTGCGCTGCTGGCCGCGATCGCGATTGTCGTAGCCGCGAAATTCGCCGCCCTGCGGCGAGGCATACTTGGAGGGCGGAAGATTTCGCCCACCCGGTCCGCCTTGTTGGCGGCCGCCTCGATGACGCCCGCCCCGCCGGCCCCAGCGGCCCCCGCGGCCGCGATCACCGCCACGGCCGTAATGCTGGCCTTGGCGGTCATTGCCACGATCGCTGCCGCGATCATTTCCGGAACGCCGGGAATAATTCTGAGTTGGATTGAAATGGGACGAGAAGTTCTGTGGTGCAGAAGCGTTGGAGTCCGGCTGGCGCTCTTCTCCTGATTCTGCGTGCGCGCTTTCCGCGGCAGCGGGTTGTTGGCTGGCGGGTTGCCCTTCAGCACGTGGAACTTCCTGAGTGGCCAGTGGAGATGTCTCTTCCGGCGAAGCCGCACCTTGTTCGCCAGCAGGCTCAGGATGAAATTCTTCGGAGCGCGGCTCCTCGCGCTTTTCCGTGGCACGGGCCAGAGATTCTCCCGGAAGCAACTCGACGGTTGAGCCGTTGCCCGCAGGAGCGGCTGCTGCGGGCGTCGGAACATGCTGCGCGTGATGTTCGTGGGGCTCGTAGTCCTCGAGGTTTTCAAAAACGTCGCTGACGTAGAGAAATGCATCGCCATCCAGGCCAATGTCCACGAAAGCGGACTGCATGCCAGGGAGGACGCGTGTGACTTTTCCTTTGTAGATGCTGCCGACGAGGGCGAATTCTTTTTCCCGCTCGATGTAAATTTCGACTAGCTGACCTTCTTCCAAAATCGCGACCCGCCGTTCGTGGGAGGACGCGGAGATAACCAATTCTTTTGACATGAAAACTCCTTGAAAGTGGCACCGGCATGACCGGAGTCCAACGCAGGACGCATCGCCGCAAGCTTCTGCCCGTCGTGGGCCCAGGAAAGGAAAGCGGTTTCCGGCATTCCCGGAAAGGAGGTTGGGCACACTGGCAGGTAGACCGCCTGGCGTTCGAAGCCAGAAGGAAAAGACATCCTCAGTCTGTCGAGGTTAATCCGTTGCCGAAAACTGGCTGGGCGAACGGCGGACGATGCTGTCCTCACTCTGAAAATCCTTTTATACGGGACTCCGGCGTGGCCGGAGCCAACAAATCCTTTACTTCCTAACTTCCAAATACTTGCTTACTTCAATTTACTTCTTCCGGTACACTCCGACGACGTGGGAATGCTACGCGGAACTGGCAGCCGGTTCAGTTGACGAAGCGGCGTAGCCGAACGTTCATCACCAGACCAATCGCCAGGAAAACAAACAGCGTGGCGGAGCCTCCGTAGCTCATCAACGGCAACGGAATGCCGGTGACGGGCATCGCGCCAATCACCATCGCCACGTTCACCAACACATGGAAACCGAGCGCCGCTGCAACGCCCATTACGAGAAACATTCCCGCGCGATCTTTCGCG
>DATFRZ010000093.1:0-12587 GCA_035262885.1 Candidatus Acidiferrum sp. | reverse complement strand
TGCTTGGCGCAGAAGGTGACGGTGCGGCCGAGGTCGGCGGCGGCGTCCACGTAAGCGAGATTGCCTTCGAGATCAACGTCGGGTTCGGGCGGAGCCAGTTGTAAGACGACCCAGGGAAGTTGGCCGTCGTCCACAAGTAGGTTCGAACCGCCGCCTAGGAATTTGTGGGGAATGTGATTGGCGTCGAGAAGACTGAGGACCTCCGGAATGCTCTCGTGCTTGGCAATGCGGAGCACGTCGGTGGTACCGCCGATGCCGAGAGAAGTTAGTTCAGACAACTTCTCCGCGGGCCGACGCTCGACGCCGAGGTCGGCCAAATTTGAGATTAATTGGGAATCGCTAATGCGCATGTTGCGCCGGATGCTCCGCCAAAAGAAGAGTGATGATATCGTTGCTGGCGCGGCTGACGTTGCCCGCGCCAATGGTCAAAATCCCGTCGCCGGGACGCGCTTGCTTGAGCAAAAGGTCGATGCCTTCCTGAAGCGAACGAGCGTAATGAACGTTTTTGTGCCCGGCGCCGCGAATGGCGTTGGCGAGAGCTTCGCTGGTCACGCCGGGAATGGGCGTTTCGCTGGCGGGATAGATGTCGGCCAGGACAAGAAGATCCGCCTGGTTGAACGCGCGGCAGAATTCGTCCCACAGATGCTGTGTGCGGGTATATCGGTGCGGCTGGAAGAGGACGAGCAGCCGGTTGAACTTGCAGCCGCGGGCGGCGTCGAGCGTGGCACGGATTTCGGCGGGGTGATGGCCGTAATCGTCAATGACAGTGATGTCGTTGACCACGCTTTTGATGTCGAAGCGGCGGCCGACACCGGCGAATTTTGCCAGCCCTTCGCGAATCAGGTCGGAAGCGACGTTGAGATAGAGGGCCACGGCTGCTGCGGCGGCGGCGTTGCGCACGTTGTGCATCCCGGGGGGATGAGACAGTCGGAAGATTCCCAGATCATCGCCTTTGTAAGTGAGGCGGAACTCGCTTTGCAGACCATCGAGCTTTACGTCGCTGACGACCAGGTCGGCTTGGCTCGAAGTGCCATAAGTGATGATGGGCCGTTTGACGCTGGGGATGATTGCCTGGACGTTCGGCTCGTCGATGCACAGAATGGCTGCACCGTAAAACGGCACGCGATTCACGAATTGCATGAAGGCGCCCTGAATATCTTCGAGCGACGTGTATTGGTCGAGGTGTTCGCGGTCGATGGTAGTGACGACAGCGACGACGGGAGCGAGCATGAGGAAGCTGCGGTCGCTCTCGTCGGCTTCGACGACAAAATATTCGCCTTTGCCTAAACGCGCGGTGGTCCCTGCTTGATTGACGCGACCGCCGATAACAAACGTGGGATCAAGATGCGCGGCAGCGAGCACGGAAGCAACCATCGAGGTCGTCGTGGTCTTGCCGTGGGCTCCGGCGACGGCGATCCCGTATTTCAAACGCATCAACTCCGCGAGCATTTCTGCGCGCGGAATGACGGGGATTTTGCTGTTGTGCGCTTCGACGACTTCCGGATTGTCCGGCTTCACCGCGGAAGACGTCACGAGGACGTGCGCGCCATCGGCGTTCGAAGCTTTGTGCCCTTCGAAGATCGTCGCGCCCAGTTTCTGCAGGCGCTCCGTGATGTTCGAGAGCTTCACGTCCGACCCGGAAACGGAATAACCGAGCGTGAGAAGGACTTCGGCGATGCCGCTCATGCCAATGCCACCGATGCCCACCAGGTGAATCCGCTGAAAATTGCGAAAGGAGACCATCATGGTTTTGCCCTCATCGTTTAGCTTGCACGTTTGCGGCCTCTTCAATCAGATTGACGATTTCCTGCGTGGCATGAGGGCGGGCTAATGCACGCGCGTGGGAAGAGAGCTTTTCGATTTCGCCGGGATGCTCGAGCAACGAAAAAATCTCGCCTGTTAACTTTTCGGCGGTCAACTCCGGCTCGGTGATGAGCCGACCAGCGGAGGCCCGCGCCATTTCCTGTGCATTGCGCAGTTGATGGCTGTCGGTGGCTCTTCCAAAAGGGATGAAGATAGCGGCGCGGCCCGCAGCGGCGATTTCCGCAACGGTAATGGCTCCCGCGCGGCAAACAATGACGTCCGCCCAGGCGAAGCGCTCGGGCATGTTGGTCATGAAAGGCACAACTTCGGCTGGAATTTCGCGGCGCGCGTAGGCAGTACGCACCGCCTGGTAGTCGCGTTCGCCGGTTTGATGCACTATGCTCAGTTCCTTTTTTCGTGTGGCGAGGCCGTCCATCGAATCCACGAAGGCGCGATTGATCGGCAGAGCGCCTTGGCTGCCGCCGGTAATCAGGAGGCGCAACGGATTCGACGGTTTGCGTCGTGGAATAGTGAAGAATTCCGCACGCACGGGGTTGCCGGTAACAACCGCTTTCTTTCCCCAAGCTTGTGCTGAAACTTCATAGCCGGTGGCGATGCGTTTCGAAAGGCGCGCCAGGAGTTTGTTTGTCAGGCCTGGCTCAGCGTTCGGCTCAAAAATAATGTTGGGCACTCCGCTCAGCCACGTTGCAAGCATCATTGGTCCTGCGGCGTAGCCACCGACCCCGAAGGCCGCGACAGGTTTGTGCTTGCGCAAGACGCGGCGTGCGTCAAAGATCGCGGGAACCAGCATCGCCAAGTTCCTGAACAGGGTCGCGCCGCCCTTGCCTTTGAGTCCCGCCACACGAAGCGTTTCGAGCGGCAGGCCGGCCTGCGGCACCAGCTTCATCTCAAGCCCTCGTAGGGTTCCCACCAGCACGACTTGTCTCTCTTTCCCCCGAGCCAGCCATTCGCGTGCGACAGCCATTGCCGGAAAAACGTGACCGCCCGTGCCCCCGCCTGCGATCAACAACTTCATGGCTGAGACTTCCGCCAAGCAAGGGCGCAGCAGACTGCGCCCCTACAAAGGAACCGAAAGGGCATCAACACGGGGCCTCCCTGGCCTGCTGCGAAATGTTCAACAGCACACCGGTGCCCAGCAGCATCACCAGCAAACTCGAGCCACCATAACTGATGAACGGCAGTGGAATGCCTTTGGTCGGGACCATTCCCAGGACTACGGTGAAATTGATTAGGGCTTGCCACAAAACCATGGTCGTAATTCCGAGAGCCAGCAGACGGCCGAAGGCGTCCGGTGCTGCGAAAGCTGCGCGGATGCCGCGCCTTCCGTAAACGACAAAAAGCGCGATGACCAGCACCGCGCCAATGAACCCGAGTTCTTCGCAAATCACGGCGTAGATGAAATCGGTGTGCGCTTCGGGCAGATAGAAAAGTTTTTGCTTGCTTTCCATCAAGCCGACGCCCGTGAATCCGCCAGACCCCACGGCGATCAGCGATTGCCGCAATTGAAAGCCGGCGCCCTGCGGGTCGGAGCCGGGATCCCAAAACGACAAGAATCGCGCCATGCGATACGGCGCCAACGTGATCAGCAAGTAGAGCGCGGGGACGGCTGCCGCCAAACCGGTGGCGATCCACTTCCAGGAGAGTCCCGCGACGAAGAGAATCGTCGTAGCAAACAGCAGAACGTCCACGGAGGTGCCGAGGTCGGGCTGCGCGAGGATCAATCCGACACAAACCAGCACCGGCGCGAATGCGGGCAGAATCGTATGGAGAAAATCTTCTTTGCGAAAATCCATGGCGTCTTTGCCGCGCTTTTGATCCAGAAACCACGCCAAGTAAAGAATCACGGCCAGCTTCGCCAGCTCCGATGGCTGGATTCCCACCGGGCCGAAGCGAATCCAGCGATGCGTGGCGTGAGACCGGTCGAGGAAAAAGGCGAGGACGAGCATCAACACGATGATGCAAAGCACGGTGTAAATTACCGCGGGCTGGCGGAGTTTATGATAATCCGTGCGCATCAGAACGAACATTCCGAGGAGGCCGATTAAAAGCCACGCGGCCTGCCGCAAAAGGAAGATGTAAGAATGACCGTACCACTGCTCCGCGGTGACAGCGGAAGCGCTCAAAACCATCACCGCGCCAAACAGACAGAGGGCCAGCGTGACGCCAAAGAGCCAGCGGTCGCTGTCGGTTCGTCTCGGCACGTCGTTCACCGCCCTCCTGGAGTCGTGCTCGCGGCCTGGCGCTCGAGTTGATGCACCAGCTCCTTGAAAACGCGGCCACGGTGCTCGTAATTCTGGAACTGGTCGAAGCTGGCGCAGGCGGGAGCGAGCAAGACGACATCTCCGGCGCGCGCAGCGTGAGCGGCTGTTTCAACGGCGCGCTCGAGGGTCCCGGCCTGCTCGATCGCTACGCTGCCGGCAATTTGTTTTTCGATTTTGTCCGCTGCCGCTCCAATCAAAAGCGCGAGGATAGCTTTTTCGCGAAGCGGCGCTTGCAACACGGTGTAATCGCTACCTTTATCTTTGCCGCCCAAGATAATCAGGATGCGCCCCGGAAAAGCGTCTAGCGCCTTCAGCGTGGCATCCACGTTCGTGGCTTTCGAATCGTTGTAAAAGCGCACACCGCCAATTTCCGCGACAAATTCCAGGCGATGCTCGACTCCCGCGAAAGAGCGCACGCCTTTAGCGATGACGGCGGGCTCCGCGGCTGCAAGCCGCGTTGCTGCCACAGCCGCGAGGACATTTTCCACATTGTGCGCGCCAGCCAGAGGAATGTCACCGAGCTTGAGGATCGTCCCTTCGTCTCCGTCGCGGCGAAACAGAATTTCGCCTTCTTTGACGAAAGCGCCTTGTGCGACGCGCTGCTTCCGGCTGAACCAAAAGAGTTGCGGCTTTGCGGGAGCGTACGGCGTTGTGCCAGGATCATCTGCGTTCAAGACCGCGCTGTCGGATTCCGTCTGATTCTCGAAGATTCGCGCTTTGGCTGCTCCATAACTTTCGAGCGTGTGATGACGGTCCAAATGGTCGGGCGTGAGATTCAGGAACACGCTGATGTTGGGACGAAACCTCTCGATCAGCTCGAGTTGAAAGCTGCTCAGTTCCGCGACGGTGACCGTCTTGTCGCTGGTTTTTTCTATGCAGGAGATCAACGGCGTGCCAATGTTCCCCGCAAGCATCGTGGGGAATCCGGCACTCCGCAAAATGTGTTCGATAAGCGAGGTCGTGGTCGTTTTTCCGTTCGATCCGGTGATGCCGATGAGCCGCCCTTTGAGGAAACGGTAGGCAAGCTCAATTTCACTCCAAATCGTGACACCTTTCGACCGCGCAAATTGCAAAACAGGCGCGTCAGCAGGCACGCCCGGGCTGGGAATAATCAAATCTGAATCCAGAATTAACTCCTGACGGTGCCCGCCGAGTTCCAGAACAACTCCAGCTTTTCGCAGCGCAACGACCGTGTCGCCAAGCTCTTTTTCCGTCCGCGTGTCCGTTGCGGTCACACAAGCGCCCCGCGCGACGCAAAACAGCGCTGTGGCTACGCCCGTTCTCGCCAGACCCACGACGAGCACGCGTTTGTGCCGAAGCTCGATGGACGCAGACATTTTTCGTTTTGTTACCGGATCTCCTACCGCAATTTCAAAGTCGTCAGCGCGAAGAGCGCGAACACCAGCGCGGCAATCCAGAAGCGCACAATCACCTTGGATTCGCTCCAGCCCAGCAATTCGAAGTGGTGATGAATCGGCGCCATCCGAAAAATGCGCTTCCCGCTTAGCTTGAACGAAAAGACCTGCAAAATGACGGAAAGCGCTTCGAGGACAAAGATGCCACCGACGAAGAACAGCAGAATTTCCTGCTTGATGATCACCGCGATGGTTCCGAGCGTTCCGCCAAGCGACAGTGAGCCGACGTCTCCCATAAAAATTTCAGCCGGATGCGCGTTATACCAGAGGAATCCGAGCGAGGCGCCAACGAGCGCGCCGCAAAAAACGGTAAGCTCGCCAACTTTGGGGATGTACTGGATGTCGAGATACGCAGCCCAGCGAAAGTTGCTGCTGACGTAGGTGAGCACGGTGAGCGCTCCGGCGGCGATGACCGTGCAACCGATGGCGAGGCCGTCAAGACCATCCGTGAGATTCACGGCGTTCGAGGAGCCGACAATCACCAGGCAAACGAAGATGAGAAACGGTACAAAGGCCAGCGGCCACCAATACGGCGTCTTCATCAGCGAATGGATCACCAGATCGGGATGGAAGCGCTTGGCAAACGGAATCACTAATTGTGTCGAGTAAACGTTGCGCGTCACCAGCACCAGCAGTGAACCACCCACGACGAGGCTGATGACCACCTGAAAATAGATTTTTTTCCTCGCGGTAAGGCCCAGGTTCTGCTGCTTCGAGACTTTCGCGTAGTCGTCAATGAAGCCGATGATGGCAAATCCCGCCAAGGCGAAGAGCGCGATCAAGATGAACGGATTCGTCAGATCAGCCCAGAGCAGCGACGGAATGGCCGTGGACAACACGATGAGTACGCCGCCCATCGTCGGCGTCCCCGCTTTTTTCTGGTGCGCCTGGGGACCTTCTTCGCGGATGTATTGGCCGATTTGAAGCTCGCGTAAGCGGCGAATCAACCACGGTCCGAAAACCAGAGCGAGGAACATCGCGGTTAAGCTGGCGTAGACGGTACGAACCGTGATGTAACGAAAAACGTTCAGCGGGCTGAAGTAGCGCCGCAACACTTCGACGAGGAGGTAGTAAAGCATCTAGTGCCGAACCTCCTGGCGCGAGTACTCTCCAGGCGCAGCGTGACGGGCGATCAAGGCATCGACAATTTGTTCCATCTTCACTCCGCGCGAACCTTTCACGAGCAGCAAATCGCCGGGAGCAACCAGCGTTTCCAGGAACTCGGCAGCTTGCTGCGGTACCTCGAAAAATCTTGTGTGTGTGTGAGGGAGTCCCGCAGCCACGGCCCCTTCCACAATTTGCGAAGCGTCCCCGGCGACGCCGATGACCCAGTCCACTTTGCCGGTCTTCGCGGCGAATTTTCCTGCTTCGCGATGCAAATCTGGCGATGTGCTTCCCAATTCGCGCATCTCACCGGCAACCAGTATTCGTCGATGGAAATTCGGCGTGGCCGCGAGCAACTCCGTCATTGCTTGCAGCGCCGCCGGGCTGGAGTTGTAGCTGTCGTTGATCAACGCAGCCCCATTTGAAAATCGCAAGAGTTCTCCGCGCATCGCGGGCGCGCGCAATGTGCTCAAAATGCTTTGCGCCTCCGCTGCGCCGATTCCCCAAACGCTGGCAGCCGCCAGCGCCGCAAGCGCGTTGGCGATCGCATGGCGCCCGGGAACTGCAAGCTCCAACCTGACGCGGCCTTCGGGACTCAGGTAATCGAACGCCGATCCCAAAGCGCCACGGTCTTCAATTTCCGCCGCCATGAAAAACGCCTGCTTCTCGATTCCGTATGTCAGGACGCGCCCCGGGGCATACGGTCCAAACGCGGCCACACGCGGATCGTCGGCGTTCAAGACGGCGGTGGAACCGCGGCCATTGAGTCCCTCGATCAATTCGCGCTTGGCCAGCGCAATTTCATCCACTGAAGAAAAAAACTCCAAATGCGCGGGAGCGACACGCGTAACGACGCCAACGTCCGGCCGCGCGATCGCCGTGAGCCGCGACAGTTCGCCGCGCCGCGACATCCCCATTTCCAGCACGGCCGCCTGATGCGCTTCTTCCAAGCGAAACAGCGTCAGCGGCAGCCCGTACTCATTGTTCAAATTTCCTTCGGATTTCAGGACCCGCAGCTTCGCGCCCAGCAAGGCCGCCAGAATTTCCTTCGTGGTGGTCTTGCCGACGGAGCCGGTGACGCCCGCAATTTTCCCGCCCCACGCTTCGCGAACGGCGCGAGCCAGTTGTTTGAGGGCTTCGAAAGTGTCCGCCACGGGAATGCAGCGGTCGCCCACCCAGCCCGCAAACTGCGGGAGCTTGTCTTGCGCCACGACTGCAGCCATGGCTCCGAGCTCCAGCGCGCTCGCCACGTGATCGTGTCCATCGTGACGCGGTCCGTGGATGGCCACAAACAGTTCTCCGGCACGTACCGTGCGAGAATCAATCGACACACCGGCCAGCCGGGCCAGGGGGTCGAGCCCCGCTCCCGGCCGAGAACCCAAAGCGCCAGCCACCTGTGCAATCGTCCACCGCATAAGTTCCTCAAAGGGTTGGTCTTATTCCAGTATCCCGTCCAGTACCTCACGGCTCGTTCGGTTTTCAACGTTTTGAGGGCTCCTCCTTTAAGAGAGGTCCGTTATTGGCCGCCCCGCCTGCAGGGGCCCGAGCGCCCTCGTTATTGCGTTAAACAAGCGCGCTAGGTGCCAAACCCCGAGCCGTCTTGCGGCCCTTCAAAACCGCGCTCGCGAAGTGCGCGCCGCGCCATTTCGCGATCGTCGAATTCCAAAGTGCGGTCCGCGAGAATCTGGTAATTTTCGTGGCCCTTTCCGGCGAGCAACACTATGTCTCCCGCGCGGGCTTCGTCCATGGCCACGCCGATAGCTTTCTCGCGGTCGGGCTCGATCAAATATTTTCCATTGGTTCTCTGCAGGCCAACCACGATGTCGCTGATGATTTTCAGCGGATCTTCCGTACGCGGATTGTCACTGGAAAGAATCGTCAGGTCGCTCATCCGGCCAGCCACTTCGCCCATGACCGGCCGCTTGGTACGGTCTTTCAATCCCCCGCAGCCGAAAAGGGTAATGATACGGCCTTTGCGGTTGAGTTCGCGCGCGGTGCGGACAAGATTTTCCATCGCATCATCCGTGTGCGCGTAATCCACAATCACCAAAAACGGCTGGCCTTGATCCACGCGCTGGAAGCGCCCGGAAACGCTTTCGAGACTTTGCATACCCTTCTCGATAATTTCATTTGAGAAACCCAGAGCCTGCGCGGCGCCAATTGCGGCGAGCAAGTTGTAGACGTTTATGCGGCCGACCAGCCTCGAGGTCACTTCCATTTTTCCGTTTGGCGTCTGGGCCGTGAAATGCAAACCTTCAAAACTGAGATGAAATTTCTTTGTCGAGATGTCGGCGTCGGATTCGATCCCGTAAGTGACGGTGTTTTTGGCGAGGCCCGCCAACTGCTTGCCGTAGCCATCGTCAGTGTTCAAAACTGCTACTTCCGGCGCGCCCGCGCCGGTGCCTTCGAACAGTTTGCGTTTGGCCGCAAAATAATCCTCGAACGTCTTGTGATAATCCATGTGCTCGCGGGTCAGGTTCGTGAACACCGCCGCCTGAAAATGGCAACCCCACAGCCGGTCCATTGACAGCGAGTGCGAACTCGCCTCCAGCACCGCGTACTTGCCTCCGGCATCGCGAATCTCCGCAAAGAATTCCTGCAAGTCCACGGATTCGGGAGTCGTGTTGGGGGCCGGATAGTCGCCCAGCGGAGTGTGGTAGGCGATTGTTCCAAATAAACCTGTTTTGGCTCCGGAAGCTTTGACGATGGCGTCTAGCAGCGAAGTCGTGGTGGTTTTTCCGTTCGTTCCGGTCACCGCGACGAGCTGGAGAGCACTTGCCGGGTGCTCAAAGAAGTTCGCGGCCGTGGTCGCCAGTGCTTTTCTCGCGTCGCGCACTTTAACCCAGGCAACTCGCTCAGAAATCTTCTCGGTGGCCTGTCCCTCGCTAGCAACGGCCGCCGCGCCGCGCTTCATTGCATCCTCAATGAATGCATTTCCGTCTGTCTTCGCGCCGTGCAAAGCAAAGAACAACGCGCCTTTCTGCACTTTGCGCGAATCGCAACTCACCTGTTGAATGTCGATGTGGTCGGCGGAACTCGGCAGTATGGCTTCCGCGCCACGAAGGAGTTCGCTCAATTTCTTCCCGGTTTTCGATCCGGCGGCTTGGACAGAGTGTTTCAGAGGCGCGTCCTGCTCGGTGGAGGTGGTAGTTCTCACCTGTTGTTTTGGGCTGAGTGTCATCTTCATCCTAATGTCTGCGCTTCCGTTTCGACCGGGCGATCTTTTCCGCCGGTGCTCCGAATTGCACTCCGAATTGCACCGTCAGTTTCGCGCCGTGCCGAAGCTTCATTCCCGGCGCGGGTACTTGAGTCGTAGCAAGACCGCTGCCAACCAAAATAGGTTCAAGGCCCAGCTTCAAACAGGTCTCCGTCACTTCGCGCATCGTCTTTCCCGAAAAGTCCGGTATAGAGATGTCGCCCCCTTCGTCGACGGCAGCAGTCACGGCAGGCGGCTGGTCTTTTGCGCCTCTCGCATTGGTCTCCGAGGACTCGGCTGGGGGCAGGTCCGGTTGGGCAGTAAAATCAGTTGGAGTGAAGTCCGCGAGCGCCGCTAAGTTTGATGCATTTCTGTCCTTGTACGCAACTTGAATTAACTGAGGCTGGGGCTCGAGGGGCACATCGCGCGGCACATCCAGGTAAGGCAGCACCTGTTCCGCGATACGCTTGAAAACAGGCGCGGCCACTTGTCCTCCTTCGTGCTGCCCCACCGGCGAATCCAGCGATACCAGTATGGTCACCGCCGGATTATTGATGGGCGCAAACCCGGTAAACGAGGCAATTAGTTGCGTGTGAGAGTAGCGCCCCGTGGCGGGGTCGATTTTTTGTGCCGAGCCGGTTTTGCCCGCGGCCGTCCAGCCCTCAAGATGCGCCAGCGTGCCCGTACCGTTCAAAACTACGCCCTCCATCAGCCGCCGAAGCGTTGCCGCCGTTTCCGGACGAATCACGTGCCTTGGTTCGCCGGGAGCTAGCGGGCCTACAGCGGACAAGACCTCCGGGTCACGCCGCAGTTGCGCAACCACATGCGGCTTGTAAAGAGTCCCGCCGTTCGCAATCGCAGAAACGGCGCTGATCAGCTGGATGGGCGTCACGCCCACTTCCTGTCCCATCGAAATCGATCCGATAGATATTGCCGACCAGTTCTCCAGCCGACGCACCAGGCCTTTGCTTTCGCCGGGCAAGTCCACGCCGGTAAGCTGGCCGAATCCGAACGCGCGAATGTAGTCGTAAAACTTCGGCGCCCCAAGCCTCAGAGCGATCTTGATCGCGCCGACGTCGCTCGACCGTGCCAGAATGTCGGAAACGGTCAGCAAGCCGAACGGCATATGGTCGCGAATGCGGTGTCCCGCCACGTACACGGCGCCGTTTTCGCAATCGAAGACTTCCTCCGGCCGGACGATGCCTTGATCGAAAGCAGCGGCGAGAGTGATTAGCTTGAATGTCGAACCCGGCTCATAGAGCGCCGTGACCGCGCGGTCCATCCGCGCTTCCGCGGAGGCTTCGTTCGCTGCATTCGGATTGAATTTCGGCCAATTGGCCAGGGCGAGAATTTCGCCGTTGCTGGGATTCATCACCACAACGCTTCCAGCCAGGGCGTGCGTCTTGGCAATGGCTGCAGCAAGCTCACGCTCAGCGATGTATTGAATCTGTTCGTCGAGTGTCAGAACCACATCTGCGCCGCGCTCGCGCTGCGCCTCCGCGCCGTCGAACCAGCGCTGTCGCGCGTCCGCCATGACCACGATTTTTTCGCTCCTGCCGCGAATCTGGTTATCGAGTTCGTACTCAATTCCACCCAATCCTTTTTCATCGAGGTCCACAAAGCCCAGCACATGCGCAGCAAGGTCGCGCTTGGGATAGATGCGCTGGTTTTCTTTCTGAAAATAAATGCCTTTCAGATTCAGCGCCTCGACCGCCTCTTTTTTGTCTGGCGGCACTTTGCGGGCAATCCAAGCGAAGCTCTGCCCCGATCCCAATTTTGCTTCCAACACTTCGTCAGGGATCCCCAGCACGCGCGAAAGTAATTGCGCGGCAAGCTGCGCATCGGCAATTTCAATTGGTACCGCAAACACCGAGTCCACGGGAATGCTCATCGCCAGCGGATCCATGTTTCGGTCGTAGATCGAGCCGCGCTTCGGCGTGATTTCAATGGTGCGCTGCTGCTGCCGCGCCGCGCGCGCCAAGTATTCGCTGTGGCGGAAAAGTTGCAGGTAGCCGAGCCGGCCGAGGACTGCGACCACGCAAAGCAAGAGCAGGGTGGCAACGATGAGGATCCGCTCGCTCGCCGTGAACTCACGCGTGTCGCTCACCGCTCGGCGGCCAGCCTTCATAACGTGCACGCGGTAGGGGGGCATGATGAGTTCAGTTCGGCCAGCGCACCGCCTCAAGGTTAAATTGCCGCGGGTGCAAAACTTCTTCGCAACATCCGTAAAGCTTGGCGCGCACAATCGATTCGCTGACTATTGCGAGCGGCTCTGGCGCACATATCTCGCCGCGGCCACCTGGGCTCCAGCAGGAGCGGCGTATTCCCGTACTTGCGTCGGCAGCGGCTCGCTTAGGCCCAATTGGCGGCGCGCAATCACGTCAATGCGCATCGGGTTTCGCAAACTGGCGATCTCCAGCTTCAAAGAAGAATTCAGCGTCGCCGCTTCGACTTGTTTCGCTTTCACTTCTTCCAACTGGAAGCTCAGATCAATGCAGCGAAAGTGCTGGTAGATGTACAGCATGAAGAAAGCGGCAACGACTGCGCCCAGCGCCAGCGTTCTGTAGTAATACCGCAGCTTCACCGGCTCGATGCGGCGCACCAAGCGCGAATTATCAATCCGTTTGACGGTCTGAAACTCCCGCATCGCACTTGTTTTTTTCCTGCGCGTCATAACTACACTCTTTCCGCACACCGCAGTTTCGCGCTTCGCGAACGCGGGTTGCCCGCCATTTCTTCGTCGGTGGGCTGGATCACGTGTCTCGTCAGCACGCGGAGCGTTCCTGC
>DATFRZ010000092.1:0-4656 GCA_035262885.1 Candidatus Acidiferrum sp. | reverse complement strand
GAAGAGGCCCTCGCCCGCCTGCTCATGGAGTGCTGCTTCTGCCAGCGCCGCGAAGTCATCTACCTGAACGAACTCGAGCTGAAATCCTTCGAAATTCGAAAAGCCATCGCACGCGTTTGCAAAATCTGCGATGCGCCTTCCATCTGGACCGAAGTGCAATCCGAACCAACTCCCGAAGTGCTGCTTGGCACGCGCCAGCCGCTTGAAGAGCGTGTTGTTCCCCGCCGCAATCGTACGCGGATTAAAGCGCGCGTCCTTGCCTGCATCCGCCGCCGTGGTTTTCAGGAAGAAGTCGCCGTCTGCGAAGACCTCTCAAAAGGTGGCCTGGCCTTCCGCAGCCGCAATCAATATCCCGAAGGCACCCGTCTCGAAGTCGCCGTTCCCTACACTCCCGGCACCGGCGCTATCTTCGTTCCAATACGCATAGTCTTTTCCCAACCCATCCAAAGCGCCGGCCTCTTCCGCCACGGCGCAGCCTATCTCCGTCCCCCGGAATAGCACCGCTCACAACTCCCTGCACCTCTTGACGTCCATCCCATTCCGTCTACACTACCTGCAGGTGTGCCCTCAGCAGCACCAATTCTCTTTTGCATTCTGGAGGTACCTACATGCTGCCTCGCCGCAGAATCTGGGCGCTGTCTGGTTACGCACTTACCCTCCTGGCTGGTATTGCGCTAGCAGCACCAATCACCAATCCCTGGCAACAAGAACAATCGCTTCCCGTTGAGCTCGGCACTTCCGGTGGAAACGTCAACAACGCCAGCAAAGCCTTTTGCTGTTCGGGCACGCTCGGCTCGCTGATCCAAGATTCGTCCGGAAACCAATACATCCTTAGCAACAATCACGTTCTCGCCGATACGGACACCAAGACGAACTCCGGCGGTGCTCCGTTTAACGATGACGTGAGCCAGCCTGGTCTTGTAGATGTAGGCTGCAACGCAAACTCAACCAATTCCAACATCGTCGCTCACGTCACTAACTGGGTTCCACTCGGAACGCACAACGTGGACGCCGCCATTGCGGAAGTCGTTCCCGGCGACGTCTCCGGTTCCATTCTCGGTATCGGCCCAATTTCGACAAGTGTTGCTACGCCTTTGGTCGGCGAGGCCGTGGCAAAGAGTGGCCGCACAACTCAATTGACCTGCGCTTCGCTTTCCACGGTGGATGCCAGCGTTAAAGTGCGTTATCAAGCCGGCTGCGGCAAGGGTCGCAAATTCTCTGTCATTTACACGGGTCAGGTCGTTATTAACAGCAGTTCCTTTAGCGCAGGCGGTGATTCCGGCTCGCTCATCGTGGATCAATCCACAGTGCAGCCTGTCGGTCTGCTCTACGCCGGGAGCAGCACCGTCACCATCGCCAATCCCGCCTCGGACGTTCTCTCAGCCCTCAACGCCGTCAATCCGAGTCCCACAAGCTTCAACTTCGTTAGCTCTGGCAGCCCCAAGCCCGTTTCCTGTCCATCAGCAGCTGCCTCGCCGGCGCAATCCCGTCTTTCTCACTCCTCTCTTCAGCACGCCATCAACGCCAAACGGCAGCACGAAAAGGAACTTCTCGCTGACGACGCCATTGTTGGAGTCGGTGTCGGCGCAAGTTCGGACAATCCCTTTGAGCCCGTCGTGCTTGTTTATATTGAACAAGGCCGCGCTTTCGGCCACATTCCAGATCGCCTCGACGGCGTCCGCACTGAACTCATCCGCACCGAAGCGTTTCAGGCGTACGGCTGGAACGAACCTTCGCGCCGGACCTGCCGTGCAAATTGAATACCAGACGGGGTCACCCGGCACTTGGAAACACGGGGGGTACCCCGTCCTAGGTTTTTGAGGGGCGGGTCTTCTTCTTTAGAATTTCTTTTCTTCCTTCCCCCTTTCAGTTATATGATGCCGCGCGCGCAGCGCTCTTCCCGCGCCGGCCCGCACTCCCTCCAAAGAAGGTGGTGACCATCGTGGAAAACTCCGCCCAAACTCCTGCGAACGACTGCGTAACTCCTCCGCAAGCCGCAGCTCCCGGACGCTCTTCACCAGTTTGGCTCATCATCATCGCCATCGCCGCCATTCTACTCGCTTACAAAATCTATGCCGCTCCAAGTACATCCGACAAATGGTCGCAAAATTACGATCCCACTGGACATTGGTGGCTTTCCACGATCTTCGCTGCTCTTCCAGTCGTCGTGCTTCTCGGCACACTCGCGTTCTTGCGCGTCAAAGCACACTACGCCGCTCTTCTCGGCCTCGTCACTTCTCTCTGTTGCGCAATCTGGATGTTCGGCATGCCTGCTCGCATGGCCGCAAAAACCGCCGTCCTCGGCGCTTGCTACGGTCTCTTCCCCATCGGCTGGATCATTCTCAACATCATTTTCATGTACCAACTCTCTTGCGACGCGGGCCTCTTCAAAGTTCTGCAGCAAAGCCTTATGGGCGTCACGCAGGACCGCCGTCTCCAGCTCATCCTCGTCGCTTTCAGCTTCGGCTCTTTCTTTGAAGGAGCTGCCGGCTTCGGCACGCCAGTCGCAGTCACCGCCGCTCTTCTCATCGGCCTTGGCTTTGGCCCGCTCGAAGCTTCGGCACTCTCACTGATCGCCAACACCGCTCCTGTCGCCTACGGCGCGCTCGGCACGCCAATCATCGCCCTGCAAGCTGTCACCGGCCTTGACCTTCGCGAACTCAGCGCGCAAGTCGGCCGCATCCTTCCCTTTTTCGCTGTACTCGTTCCTTTCTGGATGACTTGGGCCTTTGTCGGTTTTCGCAGCATGATGCAAGTCTGGCCCGCCGCGCTCGTCGCTGGCGTTTTTTTCGCCATTCCGCAATTTCTCATGTCCAACTACCACGGCCCCTGGCTCGTGGACGTCGTCTCCGCGGTTATCTCTATGTTCGCGTTAATTCTTTTTTTGCGCGCGTGGCGGCCAAAGCAAATTCATCGCTTCGCCCACGAAAGCGAAACTCCGGCCCACGAATCCGAAAAGCCCGGCACAAAACTTCTCATCCGCGCTTGGGTTCCCTGGCTCATCTTGAGCCTCATCGTCTTTGCGTGGGGCTTGCCTTCCGTTAAAGCTCGGCTCGACAAAATCTCCAGTCCCAAGATTCCCGTCGCCGGCCTGCATCAAATGGTGAACCGCGTTCCTCCTGTCGTCGCCAAACCCGCTCCGGAAGCCGCCGTCTTCTCTTTCAACTGGCTCACGGCCACCGGCTCAGGCATCCTCATCGCTTCCTGGATCGCCGGTATCGTCATGGGTTTCACTCCGTGGAAAATGCTGCAAACTTACTTCAAAACCATCCTGCGCGTCCGCTTTTCTCTTCTTACGATCGCCGCGATGCTTGCACTAGGGTTTCTCACTCGCTATTCCGGTCTCGACGCCACCATGGGTCTCGCCTTCGCCAAAACAGGCGTCCTTTATCCTTTCTTCGGCACGCTTCTTGGTTGGCTCGGTGTCGCTCTCACTGGTTCCGACACTTCCTCCAACGTCCTCTTCGGCAGCTTGCAAAAGATCTCCGCGCAACAAATCGGCATCTCGCCCACGCTTATGGGCGCCGCCAACAGCGCCGGCGGCGTCATGGGCAAAATGATTGACGCGCAATCCATCGTCGTCGCCAGCACCGCCACCGAGTGGTACGGTCACGAAGGGACCATCCTTCGTTACGTTTTCTTTCACAGCCTTGCGCTGGCGGCCCTCGTCGGCCTCCTCGTCACCATGCAGGCCTACCTGCCTCCCCTCACCCGCCTCGTCGTCCGCTAGCAACACGAACGCGCTCCCGACTTGTGTGGGGGCGCGACTTCAGAACGCCCATCTTTATCAGTGGAAGCACTCGGCTTTCGAGCGCCATTAGGCGCGCCACCATTTAGCCCAGCGCGTGAGCGCTGGAACAAAAAGCAAATCGTCAAAGCGCCGTAGGCGCGACACAAATCAGTTCACGCAAATAGCAAGCGCCATCCGAAGCCAGCGGCTGCGCCTAAAGTTTGAGGAACGCTCGAATCGCCGATGTGAAGGTGGAGAAGCTTCTCGAAAAGTTCGGGAGCTTCACTGAGGACATGAAGAACCCTTTCACGAAGCCGCGGTTTGTTGTTCAAAATTTGCAGCATGCCAGCCATGGCGCTCGGGCGGCGGGCAATTTGACGATGCCTGCGTTCGTATTGCCGCAAATCGCCAGAAACAATTGCATCCACGGCCGCGATCGCATGTTCGAAGCCGAGGCGCATGCCTTCTCCAGTGATGGCGTCAACTGTTCCGGAAGCGTCGCCAATGAGCAAGACGTTATCCTTGGTCACACGCCGCAAGCGATGCGTGCCTGTGACGGCGCCGCGTTCGACGGTTGACCCTACGCGCTCGCCGAGACGTTCTGCTAATTCTTTGTGTTCGAGAAGCAGCGTCGACATTCTGGCATTAGGATCTTCGCCGAGCATGGCGACGCAGATTTCATTTTCACTGACTGGAGTAACGTAGGCTTGCGAGCGAGCGCTCCAGTAGATTTCCACGTAGTCGGACCACGGTTTGATGGCGAAGTGTTGTTGGCGCGCAAATCTGTAGGCGCAACGTGCCGATTTTCTTAAGCCGCTCCATTGCGCAATACGAGAGCCGGATCCGTCTGCTCCGATAATCCAACGCGCCGAAAAAAAAGACCTGCCCGCGCAGACCCCGTCGCGCCGGAGCTCAGTTACTGGAGA
>DATFRZ010000091.1:0-5941 GCA_035262885.1 Candidatus Acidiferrum sp. | reverse complement strand
CTCTTCCACAGGTCGGGAACTAAGGTAAGTGTTACTCGGGTTTGCGGAGGGATTGCAGGTCGATTCCCAGTTGCTGGCACTTCTTGTAGAGATGGCTGCGTTCGAGCCCGAGTACGCGGGCGACGTTGGTCATGTGGAAATTGTGACGGCGGATTTCCGCGAGGAGCACTTCCTTTTCGAACGCTTCGGTGCGTTCCACGAGCGTTCCCGAACCCGTACCGCCTGACTGAGAACTGCCAGCGGCATCGGAAGCTGGCAGGGCGAGGCGTACGTCGGCGGCGCCCACGGCGGCATCCGAGGCGAGCAGGACAAGCCGCTCGACGACGTTGCGCAGTTCGCGGACGTTTCCCGGCCAACGGTACTTTCGCAATTCTGCAATCGCGTCGGCGGCGAACACTTTTTCTTTCCAGCCGTTTTGCGCGGCCACCTGGCGCGCGATATGCGCCACAAGCTCGGGAAAATCTTCGAGGCGCTCGCGCAGGGGCGGAAGCATCAGCGGAAAGACATAGATGCGATGAAAGAGGTCGCCGCGGAATTCGTTGCGCTTGACGAGCTCGTCGAGATTGCGGTGCGTGGCCACGACCACGCGCACGTTCACTTTGATGGGTTTGTCGCCGCCGACGCGCTCGACTTCGCCTTCTTCGAGGACACGAAGCAGCTTCGCCTGCATGGCCACAGGCATATCGCCAATTTCATCGAGGAAAAGCGTACCGGCTTCGGCTTGTTCGAATTTGCCGAGATGGCGCGAAGCAGCTCCGGTGAAAGAGCCTTTTTCGTGGCCGAAGAGTTCGGACTCGATGAGTTCCGCGGGAACAGCAGCACAATTCAGGGTGACGAAGGGATGGTCGTGGCGCGGCGATTTTTCGTGGATGCCGCGCGCCACCAGTTCTTTTCCGGTCCCCGTCTCGCCCAGAATGCAAACGCGCGTTTCGCTGGGGGCGACGCGGTCGATTTGCGCGAGCAGCTTTTTCATGGCCGCACCCGAGCCGACCAGCTCGTGTTTGCCCAGACGCTGGCGCAGCTCGCGGTTTTCGTCTTCGAGACGCGTCAAGCGCAGAGCATTCTCGACGGTGACCAGCAGCTTGTCCGTCGAGAGCGGCTTTTCCAGAAAATCGAGCGCGCCGAGCCGCGTGGCCTTTACGGCCATTTCGATGTTGGCCTGGCCCGAAATGAGAACGATCGGCGTCTTGACGCCGTTTTTCTTCAAGTCTTCGAGCAATTCCATACCGGATTTGCCGGGCATGACCACGTCGGACAGAATTAGATCGAAATTCTCGTTGCGAAGGAGCTCGACGGCGCGGTTCGCGTTGTCGCAAACGGTAGCCTCATGACCGGCGAGGCGGAAGGCGCGAGAGAGCGACGCAAGGGTGTTGGGATCGTCGTCAACCAGCAGCAGATGGGCTTTCCGGGGCAAGTCGGTCCTTTTGCGAATCGTTCGATGAATCCCGATTAGAGCTTATCGCATAATTCGGCGTGGCCGGAATAGAACGTCTTCCTCAGGGGCTAAAGCCCCACGTCATATTGCTGATTTAAAGGTCGGACCTAATGTCCTAGGTAAGGCCAGCCTAGGGCAGGCAGGCTCCGAGCCCCTAACCATCATTCGTGAGGTAGCCTCTAGTCGGAAGCCGCAGCCATGGTGGAGGTGGAAGAGGTGTCTTTCTTGGATTCGGAAGCCGGTCCGCGTGGAACCGCTTTCGGGCCCGCCTGGCGTTGCGGCAAATCGATGCGGAACGTGGTGCCGTGGCCTTCCTCGCTGGTTACGGAAATGTTGCCGTGATGGTCGCTGACCACCGACTGCACAATCGCCAGCCCCAGCCCGGTTCCCATTTGCTTGGTCGTGTAGTACGGAGTGAACAGGCGCTTGCACTCTTCCGGAGTGAGGCCCTTTCCTGTGTCGGCGACTTCGATGCGCACGTACCCCTCGTGCTCCGACGTGCGGAGGGTGAGCGTCCCGCCGGCGGGCATGGCGTCCATCGCGTTCAACACTAAATTCTGGAAGGCGCGATGGAGAAGGTCGGGATCGGCGTCAATCTCAGGAAGAGGATCGGTGAGGAACGGCTCCTGTGTGATGGTGGGCTTGCCGACGGCGGTAAATTGCGGCTCGAACAATCGAACCGCGTTGCGCAAGACTTCATTGACGTTCACGCGCACGAATCGCGGAGCGGGCATTTTAGAAAAATCGCTGAAGCGGCCGACGATGGTGTTCAGGTTGGCAAGTTCCGCTTTCAAGGTCGCGGTGGACTCGTTGAAAACCTCGAGGAATTGCTTGGCGTCGAGCCGCCGGGCTTTTTGCAGATTTTCGATGGTTATTTGCATGGGGAACAGCGGATTGCGGAGTTCGTGGGCGAGGCGGCGAGCGAGTTCGCGCCAGGCGGCCACGCGCTCGGTTTGCAGGAGCCGCTCTTTTTGCGAGGCGAGCGTTCGGGTCATGTCGTTGAAGGCGACGGCAAGCTGGCCGACTTCATCGCTTCCGCGGACCTCGATGCGCGTGTCCCATCTTCCTGTAGCGACCTCGCGGGCGCCTTCGGTAAGCTCCTCAACGGGCTTGGTGATGCGCGCGGAAATCCAGAAGCTGACGAGCAGTCCGACAAAAAGCGCGGCGGCGGCGACTGCGGCAGCAGTTTTGCGAATTTCCTTGGTGAGTTGAACGAGCTCTCTGCGCGAGCTGCCGACAAAGAAGATGCCAAGGAGTTCGTTGTTGCGCCCCGTTAGGGGAATGGCATGAAAGGTTTCCGCGTCCACCGGATCGCGGGTCCATTCAATCGTGCGAACGAGAGGCTGCGGCTGCTTTTGCAATTGCCCGACCAGGGGAGCGAAGCGATCGGCCTGGTCCGAGTCAACATTCTCTCCGAGAAGTGAACTGGCAGCGAAAGATTGATCGAGATTGGTATAGATGAGTGCGCGCATCCCCGTTGGCAAAACCAGCGATGCGAGAAAACTTTTGTCTATGCGACGCCCCGCAATGATGTATAAGGTCCGGTCCGCCACTGTGTTGTTTGTGCGTATAACGCTGAGGGAAAGCGCCACACCATCAGGCAGCTCTTCCTTTCGTAAGAAGGCCGGAGATTGATTCCAATCTTTGGCCGAAGTGACCCATTCCTCTTTGTGGCCGGCACGATCGGGGTATTGGTGCGACGAAATCAGTACGCCATCATATTTGACGAACTCCACGTAGTCCAACCCGTGATCCTGAGCGGCGCCATGAGCGTCGTTAAAGTAAATAGACAAGTCTGCATTGCGATAAACGTCGATCGCCATGTGGTCGGTGGTATTGGCATTCACGATGTCCTTGGCTCGACTAGCCGTTTCCTCGCCACTTTGACTGAATTCCTTCTTGAATTGCTCCACCAGCGCGTCTGTGCGCTGCTGGTCCATGGCCTCGAAAGACGAACGCGTGTAATAGGTCACGGCGTAAGCCACGATGGAGACCGACGCAAAAATGGTCAGCAAGACGACGAGCAGAAGCTTTGTCCGGAAGCTCATGGCTTGGCTTCCATTCTAAATGAAATGGCAAACAGATGGACGCAAAAGCGCGGGAAACGCCGCTTTTCAGTAGCGGACACGGCAATCTGGGTGAGATGATACCACGGCTATAATGGATGGATTGAGCACTAGCGCGAGTCGCCATGCCGCCCGAGAATGGATTCGCTTTTCGAAAGGCGGTCGGCGCTAAAAGG
Organism: Candidatus Acidiferrum sp.; assembly: GCA_035262885.1. GTDB lineage: Bacteria > Acidobacteriota > Terriglobia > Acidiferrales > UBA7541 > Acidiferrum. The sequence continues at coordinate 2,264 of DATFRZ010000091.1, read as the reverse complement.
AAACTTTTTGGCAACTGACACGTCCATTTAAGAGGCCGGGTGTCCCAAATCAAAAACTAATCTTCAGGAGAGTCCCGATGAAGCCCATGTCCCATCGAAGGAATGCCCTGTTGTGGCTGAGTGCAGCCGCAGCGCTGTGGCTGACAGCGTTGCCGGCGAAGGCACCAGCGCAACCCTCCGAGGAGGTTCCTTCGGGGCCAACCAAGCTTCTGCGGTACGGCGATATTTCGAAGGACAAAGTGGTTTTTGCCTATGCCGGCGACCTGTGGATTGCGGCGCGCGAAGGAGGAGCGGCGCGGCGACTGACTTCGCACGTAGGCGACGAGCTGTATCCCAAGTTTTCGCCCGACGGAAAATGGATCGCTTTCACGGGCGAGTACGACGGCAATCCGGATGTTTACCTGATTTCGGCGGAAGGCGGCGAGCCCAAGCGGCTGACGTTTCATCCTTCGAATGACATCGTGCTCGGGTGGACTCCCGACGGGAAAAATATTTTGTTTCGCTCCGACCGGTTCAGCGCGCCGCCAGGCCGGTTTACAAAACTTTTCCTGGTGTCGCCGCAGGGAGGGACGGCCACCGCACTGCCTGTGCCGCGAGGCGATTTGACCTCATTCTCGCCTGACGGAACGAAGATCGCGTATATCGAAACCGCACAGGAATTCCGCACCTGGAAGCGCTACCATGGCGGCTGGAATCTGCCCATCGCCATCTTCAACCTGAAGAACAATACCTATGAAGAGTTGCCGAAGTCCAAGGGCATGGACATGTTTCCCATGTGGCACGGGAACGCGATTTATTTCATCAGCGACCGCGATGGGGTAATGAATCTTTACAGCTATGACCTTGGCTCGAAGCAAACCAAGAAGCTCACCGATTACCAGGAGTACGACATCAAGTGGCCGAGCCTGGGGCCGGACGCGATCGTCTATGAAAACGGGGGGCTGCTTTACGAATACGGCCTGGCGAGCAACAAGGCGCGAGAAATTCCCATCTTGGTTCACGCAGAAGATATTGAGGCGCGGGCGGAATTCAAGAACGTTTCGCAGAACATCGGCAGCTTCGCGCTCTCGCCTTCCGGCGCGCGCGCGGTGATGGGAGCACGCGGCAACATTTTCACCGTTCCCGCGGAACACGGCAGCATCCGCACGCTCACCACGGAGCATTCGAGCATTCATGAGCAGAATCCGACGTGGTCACCGGACGGCAGGTGGATCGCGTATTTGTCGGACAAGACCGGGGAGTATGAGGTGTACACGCGGCCGCAGATGGGCGGCGAGGAGACGCGGATCACGAGCGATGGGGGCGTTTATCGTTACGGGCCGACGTGGTCGCCAGACAGCAAGAAACTTCTGTATTGGGACAAATTGCATCAGCTCTGGTGCGTCGGCGTGGAAGAAAAGAAGCCCGTTTTGGTGGACAAGTCTGAGTATGGGGACATTAGCGACGCGACCTGGTCACCCGACAGTTTGTGGCTCACCTATTCGAAGCCGCACCGGCGCGGGTCGAGCGACGTGTTCCTCTATTCACTAAACACGAAGAACGTCACGAAAGTTTCTGGCGCGTTCTATAACGATAACAACCCGGTATTCGATCCCAGCGGGAAATACTTGTTTTTTATTTCGACTAGATATTTTTATCCAAGCGCCGGACAGCTCGACCAACGATACAACTACTACACGACCGACGGAATTTTTGTCGTCACGCTGAAGGCGGACGAAGCTTCACCTTTCAAACCCGAGAGCGACGAGGAAAAGGCAGGCGAAGAAAAGAAGGATGAAAAGATAGACGAGAAGAAGCCCGCCGAAGCGAAGAGCGGCGAGCAAAAAGCAGAAGAAAAGAAAGAGGAGAAAAAAGAAGAGGCGGTCAAGCCGATTCAGATTGATTTCGATGGTATCGGCAATCGCATCGTCCCCGTGCCCATCAAGCCGGGAATTCTAGGAGGCCTTGCTGTGCGCAAGGATAAGCTCTTCTACATTGATGTTCCGCAAGAGTCGCGGCAGTTTGTCCCCGGAGTTCCGCGGCCACCCAGAAACGTTCTGCACCTGTATGACATGGCCAAGCGCGAAGATAAAGTTTTGCTGGATGGGATCGACGGCTACGACCTGGACAAGGAAGGCAAGAGAGTCTTTTACAAAGCGGGTCCGGTTTACGGCATCGTGGAGGCGACCCCGGGTAAAGCAAAGGTCGGCGACGGCAAATTGAACCTCAGCGAAATGCAAGTGAAGGTGGACCCGCGCGAAGAATGGCGGCAGGTTTTCCATGAA
>DATFRZ010000090.1:0-12032 GCA_035262885.1 Candidatus Acidiferrum sp. | reverse complement strand
GGCCATTCAGCGTGGTTTTTAAGGAATTTACGTTTACGTTGTCGGTGGCGATAATATTGTCAAAATTCGTTTTGTTATTGTTGCTTTGAACACGGCTATTAGCGTTGGCGTGAACGGCGGCGTCAACGCAGGCGAGGTGGTCGTCATTGACGGTCAAGACAAGCTTCAGGACGGCAGCAAAGTTACCCCGAGTGCAGCCGGCGGAGGCAACGGTGGTGCTCGTGCGGCAACTACCGCCGCACCCGGACCCGGAGCGCCGGCAAATCCTAACGCTTCTCCGGCCTCCAAACCGTCCCGCGCGCAGTCCGGAGGTTCTCGGCGATGAGTCCGTCACGGCCGTTCATTCTGCGGCCGGTCGCCACCACGTTGCTGATGGTTGGCGTCGTTCTGGTCGGCTATGTGGCTTATCTGCAGTTGCCGGTCTCTGCACTACCGCAGGTGGACTACCCCACGATCCAGGTGCAAACGTTTTACCCCGGCGCCAGCCCGGAAGTGATGGCCTCTTCAGTTACCGCGCCGCTCGAGCGGCAGTTCGGCCAAATTCCCGGGCTGAACCAGATGACTTCCACCAGCTCTTTCGGTTGTTCGGTCATCACGCTGCAGTTTGTCCTCGATCTCAACATTGACGTCGCCGAGCAGGAAGTGCAGGCGGCCATAAACGGTGCGTCGAATCTTCTCCCCCAAGGTCTGCCCAATCCTCCCATCTACAGCAAAATCAATCCCGCGGATGCACCCATCCTCACGCTCGCACTCTCTTCTCAAAGTCTCCCATTACCCAAAATCGAAGACCTCGCGGACACAACCTTCGCCCAAAAAATCTCACAGTTGTCCGGTGTCGGCCTCGTCAGTATCAGCGGCGGACAGCGTCCTGCGGTTCGCATTCAAGCGAATCCCACGGCGCTCGCGTCCTACGGTCTGAGCCTCGAGGACCTGCGCACCGCCCTCGGCCAGGCCAATGTGGACATGGCCAAGGGAACGTTTGACGGTTTGCATCAGGCGTTCACCATCGGCGCGAACGATCAGTTGCTTTCAAGTGATGGGTACCGTCCGCTCGTCATCGCTTATCGCAACGGCGCTGCGGTCCGCCTGAGCGACGTTGCGGCTGTCATCGACGGAGTGGAAAACTCGCGGCAGGCCGCCTGGGCCAATCAGAATCCCGCCGTCATTCTCAACATTCAGCAGCAGCCCGGCGCGAACATCATCGCCGTGGTGGATCGCGTAAAAAAGCTTCTCCCGCAGCTTCAGGCCGCACTGCCTGCAGCCGTCAAAGTAGACATTCTCACCGACCGCACTACCACGATTCGTGCTTCCGTGGAAGACGTGCAATTTACCTTGGTGCTTACCGTTGGCCTGGTCGTGATGGTCATCTTCCTTTTCCTTCGTAGCGTCCGCGCCACGGTAATCCCTAGCATTGCGGTGCCGCTGTCCCTAATTGGTACTTTTGGCGTGATGTATCTTCTCGGCTACAGCCTCAACAATCTTTCCCTGATGGCGCTCACCATTTCCACCGGCTTCGTCGTGGACGACGCCATCGTCATGATTGAAAACATCAGCCGCTTCATCGAAGCGGGTGATTCGCCGTTGCAAGCCGCCCTGAAAGGTTCGGAACAAATCGGCTTTACCATCGTTTCTCTAACGGTCTCGCTGATTGCCGTGCTGATTCCCTTGCTTTTCATGGGAGACATCGTCGGTCGTCTCTTCCGCGAATTTGCCGTCACCCTCGCGGTTACCATCCTAGTCTCCGCGTTCGTTTCGCTGACCCTCACGCCCATGATGTGCGCGAAACTCCTTCGCCATCAGAGAAAAGAAGAAGAGAGCTGGTTCTACCGCAAATCGGAAGACGCGTTTAACGCTGTCATCGCGTTGTATGGCCGAACCCTGAAATTCGTCCTGCGCTTCCAAGGCACCACGCTTCTCGTGACCGCCGCCACGCTCGTCGGCACCATTCTTCTTTACATCTATGTGCCCAAAGGATTTTTCCCTGTTCAGGATACCGGCGTCATTCTTGGCGTCTCCGAAGCTCCGCAGGACATTTCTTTCAATGCCATGTCCCAGCGTCAGCAGGCGCTCTCGGACATGATTCTGAAGGACCCTGCCGTCGAAAGCCTCTCCTCCTTCATCGGCATTGATGGCACCAACACCACCCTCAACACCGGGCGCATTCAGATCAATCTCAAGCCGCTCGCCGAGCGCAAAATCAACGCTTCGGATGTGATTCGCCGCCTCCAGCCCGAGCTTGCCAAAGTCGACGGCATCTCGCTTTTTCTTCAGCCTGTTCAGGATTTGACCGTCGAGGACCGCGTCAGCCGTACGCAATTCCAATATAGCCTCGAAGACGTGGATGCCAAGGAGCTCGCCTACTGGGTTCCTCGCTTTATGGAAAAACTCAAGGCGCTCCCGGAATTGCGCGACGTCGCCAGCGACCAGTTGAACCAGGGCCTGCTCGCTTCTCTCACGATTGACCGCGACACCGCCTCGCGCCTGGGCATTTTCCCCGCGGACATCGATAACACGCTTTACGACGCTTACGGCCAGCGCCAGGTCTCAACGATCTTCACGCAGTTGAATCAGTATCACGTGGTTCTTGAGGTCGATCCGCAATTTCAGCAGGACCCGGACTCGCTCAAAAATATCTACGTCAAGTCCTCCAATGGTACGCAGGTTCCCCTAAGCGCCTTCACGCATTTCGACCCGGCGGGCACAGCGCTAGCGCTGAACCACCAGGGCCAGTTTCCTGTCGTGACCGTTTCGTTCAATCTCGCACCGGGTGCAGCATTGGGCGACGCCGTCAATGCCATCAACCGCGTGAAGCAGGAATTAAATATGCCGCCAAGCGTTCAGGCCACGTTCCAGGGTACTGCCGCGGCGTTTCTGCGCTCGCTGTCGAATGAGCCTTTGCTGATTCTCGCCGCGCTCGTCACCGTTTACATTGTCCTCGGCGTTTTGTATGAAAGTTACATCCATCCGATTACGATTCTTTCCACCCTTCCGTCGGCTGGCGTGGGAGCGATTCTCGCGTTGCTGCTTTATCGCACGGAATTCAGCGTCGTGGCATTGATCGGCATCATCCTGCTCATCGGCATCGTCAAGAAAAACGCGATCATGATGATTGACTTCGCTCTCGAAGCCGAGCGCAAGGAAGGGAAGTCGCCGCTCGACGCCATCTACGAAGCCTGCCTGCTTCGTTTTCGCCCCATCATGATGACTACTATGGCCGCGCTTCTTGGCGGTTTACCGCTTGCGCTCGGAGCCGGCGTCGGCTCGGAATTGCGCCGCCCTCTGGGCATCACCATCGTCGGCGGACTGATTCTCAGCCAGTTGCTGACACTCTACACGACTCCTGTGGTTTACCTTGCGTTCGATTGGCTTGGCCGCCGTTTTCAACTTCACATTGGCAATCCGATGGAGGAGCCTGCGCCCGGAGATTAAATGGAGCATTTTTCTTCCAACTTCTCCGCGCCTTTTATCCGGCGGCCGGTGGCCACGTCGCTGATCACCGTCGCCATTCTTCTTTCCGGCATCGTGGCCTTCCGATTCCTGCCGGTTGCTCCGCTGCCGCAAGTGGATTTTCCCACGATTTCCGTCGGCGCGGGATTGCCCGGCGCCAGTCCGGAAACGATGGCCTCCGCCGTCGCCACTCCACTCGAGCGCCAGTTCGGCCGCATCGCTGGCGTCACGCAAATGACCTCAACGAGCGGCCTCGGCAGTACAAACATCACGCTGCAGTTTGATCTCAATCGCGACATCAACGCCGCCGCGCGCGACGTGCAAGCCGCCATCAACGCCGCTCGCAGCCAGCTTCCCGCCGACATTCCCAGCCGGCCCAACTATCGCAAGGTGAATCCCGCCGATTCGCCAATCCTCATGCTATCCCTGACTTCGGACAACATTCCTCCCGCGCAGATTTACGATGCCGCCGACTCCATCCTCGCGCAGAAGCTCGCACAAGTTGAAGGCGTCGGCCAAGTGTTCACTTGGGGAAGCGCGCGGCCGGCCGTACGCGTCGAAGTAAATCCGAACCAGCTCAACAGTTACGGAGTCAGCCTCGAGCAGATTCGGAAGTCGCTGCAATCCGCCAACGCGAATCTCGCGAAAGGCGCGCTATCCGATTCCCGGCAGATTTGGTCCGTTTCCGCCACGGATCAGCTGTTCAAAGCCTACGAATATCAACCTTTGATTGTCGCAGGCCACCAGGGCGCCCCGGTGCGTTTGCGCGACATCGCGGAAGTCGTCGATTCCGTGGAAGACTCGCGCAACCTCGGTTTGTCCAACGCCAAGCCCGGCGTCCTCATGGCCATCTTCCGCCAGCCAGGCGCCAACATGATCGAAACCGTTGACCGGATCATGGCTGTCCTTCCCATGCTTCGCGCTTCCATCTCGCCCTCTTTACACCTGCAGGTTGCCGTTGATCGTACGAGCACCATTCGCTCTTCCGTCCGCGACGTCGAAATTGCCCTGGTCATTTCCATTATCCTGGTCATTTTTGTGGTATTCGCCTTCTTGCGAAACGTCTGGGCCACCATCATTCCCAGCGTGGCCGTGCCGCTCTCTCTGATTGGTACTTTCGGCGTGATGTACCTCTTCCACTACAGCCTCGACAATCTTTCGCTCATGGCTCTTACGATCTGCACCGGTTTCGTCGTGGATGACGCCATCGTCGTCATTGAAAACATCACTCGCCACATTGAGAACGGCATGACGCCTTTCGCCGCCACCATGAAGGGCGCCAGCGAAATCGGCTTCACCGTTCTCTCGATGAGCACTTCGCTGGTCGCGGTCTTCATCCCCATCCTGATGATGGGAGGCATCGTTGGCCGTCTCTTCCGGGAATTTGCCGTGGTCCTCAGCGTGGCCATCGGCGTTTCCCTTTTCGTTTCTCTTACCACCACGCCAATGATGTGCGCGCGCTTCCTCAAACACGAAAGCGGACAGCACAACCGCCTCTATCGCTTTTCAGAAAACGCCTTCAATCGTCTTTTGCGAACCTACGATGTTTCGCTCCGCTGGGTTCTTCGTCATCAATTTCTGATTCTGCTCATCACTTTTGGCACGATTGTGGTCAATGGATACCTTTTTTATAAGACTCCCAAGGGGTTCTTCCCGCAGCAAGACACCGGCCGCTTTACGGGCGTGATCCAGGGCGATCAGGACTTGTCCTTTGCCGCCATGTCGCAAAAAATGCGCGAATTCACCGACATCGTCCTGAAGGATCCCGCCGTGGACACCGTCACGTCCTTTACCGGAGGCGGCAGCGGCGGCAGCACCGCGCGCATGTTTGGCCAGCTCAAGCCGCTTAGCGAACGCAAAATCAGCATCGACCAGGTCATCGCGCGCATTCGCCGGTCCACCTCCAAGATTCCGGGCGCCGCGTTGTACTTGCAAGCCACTCAGGACCTCAATGTGGGCGGAAGATTTTCCGGGTCCCAATATCAATACACTCTTCAGGCCGACAATCTCAGCGACCTCACCCACTGGGCGCCCATCATCATGCAGCGCATGCAGCGGATTCCCGAGCTTCGCGACGTCAATTCCGATCAGCAAATGCGCGGCTTGCAGACTTCGCTGGTGATTGATCGTGATACGGCTTCGCGCCTCGGCGTTGCCGTCCAGGACATTGACAACACTCTGGGCGATTCCTTCGGCCAGCGCCAGGTCTCCAACATCTATAAAGGATTGAATCAATACCACGTCGTGATGGAGGTCGCTCCGGAATTTCAGCAATCTCCCGAAGCTCTGAAAAGCATCTACGTTCCTTCCAAATCCGGCAAGCTCGTCCCTCTCAGCGCTTTTGCTCAGTACGAGCCGTCTAACACCGCGCTTTCCGTCAATCACCAGGGAGTATTCCCGGCGATTACGCTCTCTTTCAATCTTGCGCCCGGCGCCTCTCTTGGTCCTGCCGTCGAGCACATCGAAGCCGCCCGCCGTGAACTTCGTGTGCCCAACACCGTTCACGCCACCTTCCAGGGCACCGCGCAGGCCTTTCAGGATTCGCTGGCGAATCAAAAAGTGCTAATCCTCACCGCCCTCGCCGCCGTCTACATCGTTCTCGGCATTTTGTACGAGAGCTTCATCCATCCCATCACCATTCTTTCCACGATTCCCTCCGCGGGCATCGGCGCGCTCCTTGCAGTCCAAATCATCAAGTCGGATTTGAACATCATCGCGCTGATCGGCATCATCTTGCTGATTGGCATCGTCAAGAAGAACGCCATCCTGATGATCGATTTCGCGGTTCAAGTGGAACGAGACGAGAACAAATCTCCCGTCGAAGCCATCTACAAAGCCGCGCTGCTGCGTTTCCGGCCCATTCTGATGACCACAATGGCCGCGCTCCTTGGGGCGATGCCGCTTGCTCTCGGCGCGGGCGTTGGCGCCGAACTGCGTCAGCCTCTCGGCATCACCATTGTCGGCGGACTTATCCTCAGCCAGATGCTCACGCTTTTCACCACGCCGGTCGTGTACATCTATATGGACCGCTTGCAATCCTGGCTTCGCCGCCTCTTCGGAGTCGCTCCCGCGCCCGTTCCCGCTCCCGCGCACTCCGACTGAGTTGGAAATTCGAAAATCGAAACTGGAAATCGAAAATCGTCTTCAAAACCGGTTGTCGCCGACAAAGCGGTCCCAAGACAAATCGGATTGCACTTCATATTCGCGCCAATTGCGGATGAGCCCGCGGTCCACCTTCACAATCACGAGTCTGTGGGTTTGCATGCGATAACGAAAACTGTACTCGCCCACCCCAATTTGCCGCGCGGGGTCTAAGATCAGGTTGTGCCAATCCATGCGCATAGGAAACGCGCGCCCTTTCGCGCCACCAAAAAATTTCATACAAAGATTTTCGGCCACCATGGCCCGCCGAGGGCGGCCCAGAATAAATCGCGTCCTCCGTGAAGCGGGAAACGGCTGCCTCGGCGTTCCCTTGGTTCCACGCCCTCGCAACCTTCTGCATTTAAGGTGTTGAACTCCTCCGTCAGAGAGTCTGTTGGTGCACAGGCAGTTGTCTTTGGTGATTGAGGCCCAGCATAAGTCAGAGTCGCTCTGAAGAATTCCTCAGCACTGAAGAGGGAGATTCCCAAGAGAAACCCTAAGCTCATCGCAACCGGTAAGGACCGGAGTTGCATGTCTACTTCCCATTTCGAATTTCGATTTTCCAATTTCAAATCTCGGTCTTCCGATTTACGAGCTGCCAATCAGCCAGCCGGTCAAGAACACGAGCACGCCGCCGACCACCACCTGAAACGTCGCCTGCAGAAACGGTGTGTCCATATATTTGTGGCGCACATAGCTGATGACGCAGAGTTCTACGGCCACGACGATCACCGCAACGAGCGTTGCCACGCGAAAGCTCGAAATCAGGAACGGCAGCGTATGCCCAATGCCTCCCGCGGTAGTCATCAAGCCCGTTACGCCGCCGCGCAGCCAAGGCGATCCGCGCCCCGTCAGCGAGCCGTCGTCAGAAAGCCCTTCCGAAAACGCCATGGAAATTCCCGCGCCAATCGAAGCCGCCAGGCCCACCAAAAACGCATCCCAACTGTGCTTCGTAGCGAAGGCCGCCGCAAATATGGGGGCCAGCGTCGAAACCGAGCCGTCCATCAGCCCGGCCAGTCCGGGCTGCACCACCTGCAACAAGAACAGTTTGCGGTGAGACTCTTCTTCTTGAGCTCTCGCGGTCGCCGTCAGATGCTTTTCTTCCAGCTCGCCCGCCGTCTGCGTGTGCTTCCTTTCTTCGTCCGCAAGCTGGTACAGCAATTCGCGTGTGGACGCATCGCTCGTCCGGCTGGCCGCCTTGTGATAAAACCGCTGCGCCTCCAGCTCCATCACCTCAGCTTGCTTGCGCGCCACTTTCACGCCCAGCGGCCGCACCAGCCACACCGGCTTCCTCTGCAGGAATCCTTTCACGTTTTCCCGGCGAATCAGCGGAATGTGTTCTCCAAAACGTTTGCGAAACATGGCGATCAGCCGGTCGCGGTGCACCACTTCTTCTTGCCGCATATCCTCGAACATCCGTGCCGTCGACGGATACTCTTCCTTCAACGCATCGGCAAACTCCCCGTAGATGCGTCCGTCTTCGTCTTCCGCGGCGATGGCGACGGCCAGAATCTCTTTCTCCGTCAACTCTTTGAATTTTTTCAGCATCGTCTTCTTCCTTTGAATCCTTGTAGGTGGCGCCTTCTGAGGTGGGCCGTGTCTTGTTGACCCTGAGCCAGGCAGAAGGGCCAGAGCCGCTGTGAATCCCCCTGTAGAGACTGGGCTTGAGCCCGGCTCTTCTCCTTATGTAGTGGCGGGTCTTTCGCGGTTCTTGCCTCTTATCGGGAAGACCCGTTCGTTTTCCCGTGCTCTCCTTAGATTCGGTGAGGAAAAAGAATCGCACAAACGCAGGAGGGAAGTCATCTGCAACTGGCGCTACGCGGCCTACAGTTCGCTCGCCAACGGCAACAGCTGCAGTCGTGTTCGCTCTCGACGGTTAGAAGAGCTCCCTCTTCCAATGTCGGGCTTGCACGTGCCGAAGCGCGGCCACAACTTGAGGTCCAATCACGGTTGGATTGAGGTCTTCGGCGCGCACCTGCGTCACGCTTGGCTTGGTTTGGTGGGAAGCCGGGAGAAGGGCGCCGAAATCCAAGTCGTTCGTCAAGACGACGTAATCCTTCGTTGCAGTCTTGCGCCATGATTTCCGAGTCGCTGGCGTTTGCCTTCCCTACAGCGGACCATTGAGTAGCTTCCCAGCCCGCGTCTGTTAAGAAAGGAATCCAACGCGGCGACAGGTTCAGGTCCACCAGCAGCTTCATGCGTGGGGGAGAGCGACTTCTCGCTCCTCGGCAAGCCGGGCGGCATACCGCAGCGCTTGGAGAATGTCTTCACGCTCCCAATAAGGATGGTCCGCCAGCAATTCTTCGATGCGATGGCCGGCCCCGTTCTGCCCCACGATCGTGCCGACGGTGACACGCATCCCGCGGATGCACGGTTTTCCACCCATCACGTGGGGTCCCGGGGATGCGATCCAGTCGCGTCATAGCCTCTCCCGTCAAACTGCCGCGTACATGCGAATCGCACGCCGGCGCGTCCCAGCTGCTCGTCCTGTTCGTTTGCGAGACCTGCACTTTTCGCTTGACATACGAATTAATTAGTACTAACAATCTGCTATGCGCCCCAGGCACAACACGCTTACCCCCCAAGAACTCGAAATCATGAAGCTTGTCTGGCAGCGCGGAGCCGCCACCGTCCGCGATGTTTACGAAGCCCTCCTCGAGCGCCGCAAGATTGCCTATACCAGCGTCATGACCATGATGAAGATCCTCGAAACCAAGGGCTACCTCAAAAAGCGCCGCCAGGATCGCGCCTTCCTGTATCGCCCCGCGCACTCGAAAAACCAAATCATTGGCGGCATGATCCGCGAATTCATCGATCGCGTTTTCAACGGCTCAGCGCAGCCTCTCCTCGTTCACCTCGTCAAGTCGCGCCGTCTTCGCGAAAAGGATCTGCAGAAGATTGTCCGCCTGGTCGAGGAAAGCGAATGAGATTTGGAGCCAGGTATTAAAGGAGTGTCGAGGGACATGCCGTTCTGGTTTTCCAACTTGCTCTTCTGGAGCCTCCAGGTAGCTCTGCTCGTCCTGGCCGCCGGACTTCTCGCGAGCGCGCTCCAGCTCCGCCAGCCTCGCGTCCTTCTCGTGTATTGGCGGTTGCTCGTTGCCGTCAGTCTGATGCTCCCGCTGCTCCAGCCCTGGCATCGTCAAAATCTCCCAGCGATCGTGGTCTCTACTGACTTTGTCAGTATGCCGGTTTCGCCGACATCCGCTCCCGTCGCCCCGCATTGGTATCTTCCCAGCTTTCAAACGATTGCTCCGATCCTTGGCATCGTGATTCTTGCTGGAATTGCCTTGCGCTTCGGTATGCTCGCCCTTGGCCTTCTCACACTTCGCCGACTGCGCCTGACCTCCACCCCCATCGCTTCTTCCGAGGAATCCGCCGCCGTTCTCCAAGCCATGCGCGCGCTCCTGGCTGCCCCCGCGGAGTTCCGTCTCTCTTCCCAAGTGGATTCGCCCGTCACTTTCGGTTTTGTGCGGCCGCTCGTGCTCCTTCCCGGGCGTTTCCCGTCCTTGGAGCCGCGCTTTCAATCGGCGATTGCCTGCCACGAACTCCTTCATGTCCGCCGCCACGACTGGGCTCATCATCTCGGCGAAGAAGTTCTTCGCGCCCTCTTCTGGTTCCATCCCGCCATCGCTTGGCTTGTCTCGCGCGTGCGTCTCGCGCGCGAGCAGGTCGTCGATCTCGCGGTCGTCAGGCTCACCAACGCGCGTAAATCCTATCTCGAAGCACTGCTCGTATTCACGGATGCCCGCACCGGGCTCGCCGCCATTCCGGCCCCGCCCTTTCTCGCCGAACGCCAGCTCGTCGAGCGAGTTTCACTTATGCTCAAGGAGGTTCGCATGTCCCAAAGAAGACTGATCGCTTCGTTTGCTCTGATCTCGCCTTGCCTCGCTCTGGTTATCGCTCTTGCCGCTTGGGCTTTTCCGCTCAAAGCCCAGGGCGTCGCTGGCGGCGTCAGCGGAGGTGTGGCCGGAGGCATTGCCAAGGGAATTGCCAACGGCGTAAGCGGCGGCATTTCGGGCGGAATCAGCTCCCGCGCGTCCTCGCAAGAACCCAGCGTGGACTATTCCACCATTTGGCTCGATACCGTGAAGAGAGGCCCCATGCCGCTCCAGGTTCGCGGCATGGGGACTCTCGTCGGTGAACAAGGCTCCGGGAATCTGGTCGCTCGCGTGACCGTTCCCGCACCCCAAGCGGCCGAAGTGAAAATCGGCCAGAATGCCGCCGTCGCCTCGAAGAATGGCCCCGTCGGCAAAGGGCGCGTTCGCAGAATTGGCCCGCAATCGAACGATGGGCGCTCGGTGGACATCGCCCTCGAAGCCGCGCCTCAGGGAACTACGCCAGATCTCGAAGTCGCCGCCAACATCGACATCGGAATGATCGACAATATTCTGTATGTCGGGCGACCGGCGAAGAGCGGTCCGAATAGCGAGATTCGCCTCTTTAAGGTCAACAACGACGGTTCGGAAGCCATGCGGACGACCGTGCAGCTTGGCCGCGCGTCAGCGAATACCATCGAGGTCCTGGACGGGCTTAAAGAGGGCGACAAAGTCATCCTCTCCGACATGTCCAGCGTGGCCAACGCCGAGCGCATCCGACTCACCGACGAAAAGCACCTGCTCAGCCATTAGCGCTTGGGAAGCGTTGTCTGATTTGCGAGTGAGCTTCCCCCTCTTGTAGAGGCCCGGCTTCAGCGAGGGCTCCTTATTCTTTTTTTGAACGTATCAGACGTTCCGACGTTCAAACGTTCCGGCGTTCCGAAGACCGTAAACCAAGCCGGCAGGGCGTACAGCAGCAGCCACGCGCGCCACTCCAGGCCAACCAGGCAATGCTTCCAGGCGATGCGGTCGCCCCAAAAAAGGAACACCACACCGATCACCCATAAGCCATGAATCAGCACTCGGTAGGCGCGATACGTGGCGTCCTCGACGGGCTTGCTGAATTTTCTGCCGGCAAGCGCCATGACCACCAGCGTCAGCACCGCGAGAAAAAACGCGATGCCCACGTCCAATGGTCCCCACCATTTGGGAAACGCCTCGGGATCTTTCGCGAGTCCCGCGCCCAATGGGAACAGCGAAGACACCACGAATACCACCGCGGTGAAGACCGCCAGCGGACGCCCCCAACGCTCTCGTGCCTCAACGGTGCCCATAACCCTCACCTCCTTGTTTTTCGCCGTATTGGCAGTCCGCAAGTCGCGCCGTCTTGGAGTGCCGCAGCTCTTGCCGCCGCTTTGCCCATTTCCGAGTCCTGCAATGGCCAATACGCCATGCTCAGACAAAAATCTGCAAATTATGAAGACGCCAACGCGCTTTGCTGATGATGCTCAACGAATTGCTGTAGCAAAAACAAAATCTTGCCCCTGCGATCTATCGCGTCGATCTGCTTTTCGGCGAGCAAACCGTTTGGCGCGACTTCTTCCGCGTCACCGATTAATTTCGGCCTCC
>DATFRZ010000089.1:0-4881 GCA_035262885.1 Candidatus Acidiferrum sp. | reverse complement strand
GCTTATGCGGGGGACGACATCGAGCTGAGGAATTCCGTGTTCGACTTGGTCTTGGTCAGCCGGCTGAGCAAAAGCTCCATCGCTTCGACGGTCGAGAGCGGGCTCAACACCTTGCGCAACACCCACACGCGGCTGAGTTCTTCCGGCGGAAGCAGCAATTCGTCCTTGCGCGTACCGGAACGCTGAATGTCGATCGCCGGGAACACGCGCTTATCCGCAAGGCGCCTGTCGAGATAAATTTCCATGTTGCCGGTGCCTTTGAACTCTTCGAAAATCACGTCGTCCATGCGGCTGCCGGTGTCAATCAAAGCGGTCGCCACGATGGTGAGCGAGCCGCCTTCTTCGACGTTGCGTGCCGCCGCAAAGAACCGCCGCGGGCGCTGCAAAGCGTTGGCATCAATACCGCCGGAAAGCACTTTCCCGGATGGCGGCGTGACCGCGTTATAAGCGCGCGCGAGACGAGTGATGGAATCGAGCAGCACCACCACGTCCCGCTTGTGTTCGACCAGGCGCTTGGCCTTTTCCAAAACCATCTCCGCGACCTGAATGTGCCGCTGCGGGGGCTCGTCGAACGTCGAGCTGATAACCTCGCCTTTTACCGTGCGCTGCATATCGGTGACTTCTTCGGGGCGTTCGTCAATCAGCAGCACGATGAGCGCAACTTCCGGATGATTGGCAGCAATCGCGTTGGCGATGGCCTGCAACATCATGGTCTTTCCGGTGCGAGGCGGCGCGTTAATCAAACCGCGCTGGCCCTTGCCTACGGGGCAAAGCAGATCCAGCACGCGCCCAGTCATGTTTTCTTTCACCGTTTCCATCTTCAAACGCCCTTGCGGATAAAGCGGCGTCAGGTTATCGAAGAAAATCTTGTTCCGCGCGACTTCGGGGTCCTCAAAATTGACCGCTTCCACTTTAATCAGCGCGAAGTAACGTTCGCCGTCCTTGGGTGGCCGGACTTGACCCGAGACCGTGTCGCCGGTGCGAAGGTCGAATTTGCGGATTTGCGACGGGGAGACGTAAATGTCGTCCGGGCCGGGAAGGTAGTTGTATTCGGGCGCGCGGAGGAATCCGAATCCATCGGGGAGGCATTCCAAAACGCCTTCGGAAAAGATCAAGCCGTTCTTTTCGGTCTGCGCGCGCAGAATCTGGAAGATCAGTTCCTGCTTGCGCATCCCGCTCGCGCCGGGAATGTTCAATTCCTTGGCAATCTTGGCGAGGTCGGTGATGTTCTTTTCCTTTAGCTCGGCAAGGCTGATGCTCATTTCTTTGTTTCCTTCAACGTGCGTTTCTTTTGGCATAGTTTCCTAATGTGATTGAGAATTGACCCTGAGAATCCGGAATGTGCTTGAGGTGATTCACCAAACTGCCGGTTGAACGCATACCGAGTTCGGACTCGGGACGCGAAACCAGCCGAGATGAGTAGACCGGACTTTCCCCCAACCGCAGAAGCTCCCAGGCCACTCCGAAGCCCACACTCCCGCCTCCCGCACCTGCTTTTCTGCGGGCAAGTTTCGAGAGATGGGCCTTTCCCGGAATATCTTTGCTTAGTTGGTCAAACTCTTGTCTTTCTCGGCGCCGGTTGCAAACGTTTCCGCAACGGGCGCTACCGCGGCATGCTCAAGCGGCACGACGGGCCGCTCCAGCGCAATCTGCAGCACTTCATCCATGGTCTCGACAAAATGGATCGTGAGACTGGAGAGAATCTCTTGCGGGATGTCCGCTAGGTCCTTCTCATTGTCCTTCGGAAGCACTACCGTACGCAAGCCCATTCTGTGGGCGGCCAGGAGCTTCTCCTTGACACCCCCAATAGGCAGAACTTTGCCGCGCAGCGTGATTTCCCCGGTCATGGTCACGTCGCAGCGCACCGGGATTTTCGTCAGCGCGCTCACAATCGAAGTGCAAATCGTGATGCCAGCGGACGGGCCGTCCTTGGGAATCGCTCCCTCCGGCACGTGCACGTGAATGTCAATGGTGCGGTAGAAATCTCGCGCCAGGCCCAGCAAATTGGAGCGCGACCGCACATAGCTCATC
The DNA here is from genome assembly GCA_035262885.1 of Candidatus Acidiferrum sp. Taxonomy (GTDB): domain Bacteria; phylum Acidobacteriota; class Terriglobia; order Acidiferrales; family UBA7541; genus Acidiferrum. The sequence continues at coordinate 2,850 of DATFRZ010000089.1, read as the reverse complement.
GCGGCTTGCGCGGACTCCTGCATTACATCCCCGAGTTTTCCGGTCAGCGTCAGCCGGCCCTTCCCTTCCATCAAGGTGGCTTCCGTCGCAAGCACCGAACCGCCGACTTCGGTCCAAGCCAGGCCCGTAGTCAGTCCAACCTCGTTCTGCTTTTCCAGCCAGAATTCGCGGTACTTCAGGACGCCTAGGAAGTCCTTCACGTTTTCCGCGGTAATCTCCACGGCTGATTCCGCACCGTCGGTCACCACTTTGCGCGCCATCTTCCGCGCGATGTTCTGGATTTCGCGTTCCAGGTTGCGCACTCCAGCCTCATGCGTATAGTGCCGGATGATGTGCAGCAACCCATCCTCGGTGAACTTGAGGTTCTTCTCCGTCAGCCCCGTGACTTCGCGCGCCCGCTTCACCAGGAAGCGCGTCGCAATTTCCATCTTTTCTTGTTCGGTATAGCCCGGCAGGCGGAGGATTTCCATGCGGTCTTGCAACGGCTGCGGAATCGTGTGCAGCACGTTGGCCGTGCACACGAACATGACTTTCGAAAGGTCGTACTCGACGTCCAGATAATGGTCCGTGAACGCGTGATTGAGTTCGGGGTCGAGGACTTCCATCAGTGCGGCCGACGGATCGCCGCGGAAATCCGTGGACATTTTGTCCACTTCATCCAGCACGAAAATCGGGTTTACCGTTGCGGCCTTTTTCATCATCTGGATGATCTGGCCCGGCAAAGCGCCGATGTACGTCCGCCGGTGGCCGCGAATTTCAGCTTCATCACGCACACCGCCGAGCGAAACCCTCACAAACTTGCGTCCCGTAGCGTGCCCGATAGACATCGCCAGCGAGGTTTTTCCAACGCCGGGAGGCCCGACAAAGCAAAGAATCGAACCCTTCGGGTTCTTCACCAACTGGCGCACCGCAAGGAATTCCAGGATGCGATCCTTGATTTTCTCCAGCCCATAGTGCTCTTCGTTGAGCACTTTTTCCGCCGCCTTGATGTCGCGGATTTCTTTCGACCGCTTCTTCCACGGCACGGCAATCAGCCAATCCAGGTAATTCCGGCTGACCGTGGATTCCGCCGACATCGGCGGCATCAATTCCAGGCGCTTCAGCTCCTGCACGGCCTTTTCGTGAACGTCTTTCGGCATGCCGGCGGCGTCAATCTTTTTCTTCAGCTCGTCGGTTTCGCTTTTCTCGCCGCGCCCGAGTTCCTTTTGGATCGCCTTCAGCTTCTCGTTGAGGTAATACTCTTTTTGCGCGCGCTCCATCTGGCGCTTTACGCGCGTATTGATGTTGCGGTCGACGTTCAGTTTTTCCAGCTCGATTTCCAGGATTTCCCCGATGCGGTTCAACCGCTCCATCGGGTCCACGGTTTCGAGCAAATCCTGCTTTTCGTCCACGGGAAGCTGGAGGTTCGCGGCAATCGTGTCCGAAAGGCGCGACGGATCGTCGCCTCGCGCCGCCGCAATCATCGTGTCGTAGTTCAAGCTCTGCGACAGCTTGATGAACTGCTCGTACAGACCCGTCACTTTTTCGACGGTCTGCTTGACCTGCGGTGAATCGTCGATGCGCTGGCCCAGCAAACGGATCGTGGCGCGGAAAAAGCCTTCTTCGGTGGCGATGGAAAGCGCCCTGGCGCGTTCCACGCCTTCCACCAGAACTTTAATATTGCCGTCGGGCAGCTTCACACTCTGCACGATATTCGCGAGCGTGCCAACCGCGTAAATCTCCTCCGGTTTCGGATCGTCCACCGAAGCGTCATGCTGCGTGGATAGGAAAATCTTCTTGTCGCTGGCCAGCGCCTCTTCGAGCGCGCGCACGCTCGCTTCGCGCCCCACGATGAACGGCGTCATCTGCTGCGGGAAAATGACCATGTCCCGTACGGGCATCATCGGCACACGCCGCATCTCTTGTTTTTCTCGTGTAAACATGCAGGCCCCTGAACTTCTTACTTCCGCCTCTTAGCTTATGTTCTATACGGCCGAAGGTTGGCCGTACGCTGAACCGTACCCTGAATTATTTGATGCGCGAGCCGGCTCATCCGGCTTTTTCCAGCAAGCTCCAGTTGATTTCGCGCGTGCGCACCATCTCCGCGCTGACCACGAATTCGCGCACCTTCCGCTGCATCGGAAGGTGGTACATGAGCTCCAGCATGAGGTCTTCCAAAATCATTCGCAAGCCGCGCGCGCCCACTTTACGCTGAAGGGCTAACTCTGCCACAGTTTCCAGCGCCTCTTCCGTAAATCGCAAGCGCACGTTCTCAAACTCAAACAGCCTCTGATATTGCTTCAGGAGCGCGTTCTTCGGCTCTGTCAAGATCTTGACCAGCGCCGCTCTGTCCAAGTCATTCATCACGCCGGCCACCGGCAAGCGGCCCACAAATTCCGGAATCAAGCCGTAGCGGATCAAGTCGCCCGGCTGCACCTGCTCGAGCAACTCGGTGTTCCGTCGCTGCGGCGTCGAAGGCGTGGCATCGGTGTGGAAACCCAGCGACCGCCGGCCGGTGCGCTTCTCGATGATTTTCTCAAGCCCGACAAACGCTCCGCCGCAAATGAATAGGATGTTCGTCGTGTCCACCGGCGTAAATTCCTGGTGTGGGTGCTTGCGCCCGCCTTGCGGCGGCACATTGGCAACCGTGCCTTCTAAGATCTTTAGCAGCGCTTGCTGCACGCCTTCGCCCGAAACGTCGCGAGTAATCGAGACGTTCTGGCTGGTCTTGCCGATCTTGTCGATCTCGTCGATGTACAAGACGCCCCGCTGCGCCGCTTCCAGGTCGAAGTCGGCCGCGTGCAACAGCTTTAGCAGCAGGTTCTCGACGTCCTCGCCGACGTATCCCGCCTCGGTGAGCGTGGTGGCGTC
>DATFRZ010000088.1:0-6606 GCA_035262885.1 Candidatus Acidiferrum sp. | reverse complement strand
GGATTTGAGCAGGGCCTGAATATGACCGCGCGTGCGTGTCATTCCGGGCGCAGCGAGGAACTCTGCGCCATCGAGCGGTTTTTGCTCGATGAATCCTGCTTCAGTTCCTAGTTTCCCGAGACCGATGCGATCGTTGCGCCGTTCGGGAGTGCACCAGCCTTCGGAGATGAATATGCGAATTAAAAGTGTTGCTTCACTGATCGTGATTCTCGGTTCTTGCGTTTGCGTAACCGCGCAGGAGAAGGCGCAGGACCGGAGAAAATTCTTGGACCCGTCCACACCGGTCAGCGACGACCCGCGGCGCATTCCAGTGAAGCCCGGACCTCAAGGACCGGACCGCGTCCTGGTTTTGCGAGGTGGAAGAATTTTTGACGGAACGGGAACGGCGGCACGCGAAGGCAATCTGGTCATCGAGCGCAACAAGATTTCGAAAATCGTGCCAGCGTCATCAACGGAGTGGCCGAAGAACGCCGAAGTCGTGGACGCCTCCGGCAAAACGATTCTTCCGGGGCTCATCGACCTGCACACGCACCTGACATATCCGTTGAACGAAGCAGATGTTCTGCACGCGCCGAGTGAAGCGGACGCGACGCTGCGCGCCGTCGAGAAGCTCCGCTACTTCTTGGAGAGCGGCATCACCAGCGTGCGCGACGTCGGTTCTCAAGGCGACGTGACATTTCGTTTGAAAGAGTGGGTGCGCGACAACCGGCTCGCTGGTCCGCGAGTTTTTCCCGCGGGACAGTTCATCACCGCCGAGGGCGGACATTCGACGGAGAACACTCCCGACGAATGGATCAAGTCGATGGGCGCGACACGAATTGCAACCGGCCCGGACGACTGGCGTCTGGCGGTGCGGGAACAATTTCACAAAGGAGCGGACGTCATCAAGTTGGGAAGTCATTTCTCGTTGGAAGAAATCAAAGCGGCAGTGCAGGAGGCACACGAACTGGGACTGAAAGTGACCGTCGATTCGGAAACGTTTTACATCCAGCGCGCGGTGGAAGCCGGAGCCGACACCATCGAGCATCCTTTGCCGAGGACGGACGAGACGATTCAGTTGATGGTGAAAAAAGGCGTGGCCGCCGATCCCACACTAATTCCGTATCAAATTATTTTTGACGAGTGGGGCGGATATTTCGGGTCGACGTCGCGTCGCTTCACTTTTTCGAACGATGCCAACCTCGAGATGCTGAGAAGGCTGAAGCGGGCGGGAGTCAGGTGCGGCGTTGGAACGGATCTGATTCTTCATTGGTATCGCTACATGCCAGGGCCGTATATTCGCGAGCTGAAGAACTTCGTTGCCGCCGGATGGAGTATTCCCGAAGCGCTGGTTGCCGCCACGAAAACCAATTCAGAAATTCTGGACATGGACGACCGACTTGGAACTCTGGAGCCGGGCAAACTGGCGGATGTGCTCGTTGTGGACGGACGGCCGGACGAAAACCTGGACGACCTGGCGAAAGTCGACCTAGTGATCAGGAATGGGTTTACGGTCGTGCAGGGAGGGAAGGTGGCAATTCCCAGGCACACGATCGCACCAGCCCCGAAAAAACCGCAATGACGGGAGCCTACTTGACCATTGTTAACCCCTGCGTAATCAGCAAGATAGGATCGGATTGAGGATGAGAGAAAGCGCGAGCCGCGCGAACTTCCCAGCCCTATACTGAGATTTGAGGCTTGGTTGCCAGGAACTGCTTTGAATTCAAGGGGTTTAGGTGCGCTTTTCCCACAGGTCCAATAAAATTCGCATTTGACAGAGCACGTCGACTTCCCTATACTCTTTTGTTTGTCAGGGATGTTACTAACCTGAGTGGGGCGTTCCGAAGTTTTCGGGACGTTGAGTTGGAAGGATTATCTTCGGTCCCGGAACAGGTAAGACGGAATGGGACGGAAGAGCGGCCGGAATGGGGCGCCAGCCCCGCAAAGCCGAGTAAGCCTCTCCGAACTGATACCAAGAGATCGGCTCTACCTCTTGGAGTGCGTACGGAGTTTCTTGCTGGTTGTTCCTCCGGATTCGCAGTAGACCTTTCAGCATCTGCGCATGCTCTCGCGCACTTTTGTCTGCGCGCCTGGCGAAAGCCGCGAAGTTTTGCGAGCAAGAGTTTGGCCGCGGTGAGGCCGAAAAAAGAGGGAAGACTGTGCCGACGTTTTCGCAACTGGTTCGTATGGGCCGTGAAGAGGTCATCAGCAAGACGAAGTCGCCCGCATTGATGGGCTGCCCGGAAAAGCGTGGTGTGTGCATTCGCGTTTACACGCAGACGCCGAAGAAGCCGAACTCCGCGCTGCGCAAAGTGGCGCGCGTGCGCTTGACGAACGCCGTGGAAGTGACAACGTACATCCCGGGTATCGGGCACAATTTGCAGGAGCACTCGATCGTGCTCGTGCGCGGGGGCCGCGTGAAGGATTTGCCGGGCGTTCGCTATCACATTGTGCGGGGAACGCTCGACGCCGCCGGGGTGGAGAATCGCAAGCAAGGGCGGTCGAAGTACGGCGCAAAGCGGCCCAAGGCAGCCCAAGCGAAATAAGAGTTTCGAGGAATGAAGGAGCGATAGAGAGCAATGCCACGCAAAGGATTGGTTTCGCGGAGAGTCCAGGCGACCGACCCGGTCTACGGCAATGACCTGGTGGAGAAGTTCATCTGCTCGATGATGTGGGACGGAAAGAAGAGCACGGCGCAGCGCGTGTTTTACGGCGCGATGGATCAGGTGGCGAAGAAGACCAGCGACGACGCGCTGAAGATTTTCAAGAAAGCCGTCGAAAACGTGAAGCCGGTGTTGGAAGTGAAGACGCGACGCGTGGGCGGCGCGAACTATCAGGTTCCGGTGGAAGTGAATCCCTTTCGCAGGCAGTCGTTGGCGATTCGCTGGCTGTTGCAATATTCGCGGGAGCGCTCGGGCAAGACCATGGTGGACAAGCTGGCCGATGAACTAATCGACGCAGCCAATGCGCGTGGCGGAGCCATCAAGAAGAAGGAAGATGTGCACCGCATGGCGGAAGCCAACAAAGCTTTCGCCCATTACCGCTGGTAAGAGAGATTAAGGACAAGGAATTGGTGAGATCGTGAGCGAAGCAGTTGCAATCCGGCCCGGAGACAAAAAGGCCACTGGGACCATGGGACGAGCATTCAAACTCGAAGACACCCGGAATATCGGGATTATGGCGCACATCGACGCCGGCAAAACCACGTCGACCGAGCGCATCCTTTATTACACGGGTGTGACCTACAAGATCGGTTCGGTGGACGAAGGCACGGCCACCATGGACTGGATGGAGCAGGAGCGCGAGCGCGGCATCACCATCACCAGCGCTGCTACCACCGCCTCCTGGGACCGCTTCGCCAAGAAATACCGCGTCAATATTATTGATACGCCCGGCCACGTGGACTTCACCGTCGAAGTCGAGCGCTCCCTGCGCGTGCTGGACGGCGCGGTGGCGATTTTTGACTCGGTGGCGGGCGTACAGCCGCAGTCGGAAACCGTTTGGCGCCAGGCCGACAAGTATCGCGTCCCGCGCCTCGCGTTCGTCAACAAGATGGACAAGATGGGCGCGGACTTTGACCACGTTATCCGCACCATGCGCCAGCGCCTCGGAGCCCACCCGGTTCCCCTCCAGTTTCCCCTCGGCAGAGAAGATAACTTCATCGGATGCATCGACTTTCTGGAACAAAAGGTAATTGTCTGGCTGGAAGAAACTCTCGGCGCAAAGTTTGAGGTGTTTGAAGTCGAGAAACTCTGGGACTCCGCGTTTGTGAACTCGCGTCCCGATGTGGCTGCGGCCCTGAAGGGCTCGGCCATCGACAAGAAGTTCTACGAAGACCACCGCAACAAAGTGTTCGAGTATATCGCTGAGCATGACGACGAGCTGGTAGACAAATACTTGAACGGCGAAACGCTCACCGTCGAAGAGATGCGCAAGTCCATCCGCAAATCCACGCTGGCGATGAAGATCGTCCCGGTGCTGGCCGGCTCGGCTTTCAAGAACAAAGGTATTCAGCCGTTGCTCGATGCTGTCGTGGATTATCTCCCTTCGCCCATGGATGTTCCTCCCGTGGAAGGCATCAATCCCGAAAATGACGAACCGATTTTGCGGCGCGCTTCCGACGAACAGCCGTTTTCCGCGCTTGCCTTCAAAATCATGTCCGACCCGTTCGTCGGGCACCTGACGTATATCCGCGTTTATTCCGGCATGTTGAAGTCGGGCAGCTACATTTACAATTCGACCAAACAGACGCGCGAGCGCATCGGGCGTTTGCTGCAAATGCACGCCAATAAGCGCGAAGAAATTGACGTGGTTTACGCCGGAGACATTTGCGCCTGCGTCGGCTTAAAGAGTGTTACCACCGGCGACACGCTTTGCGACGAACAGAAGCAAATCATCCTCGAAGCCATCGATTTCCCCGCCCCGGTTATTTCCGTTGCCGTTGAACCCAAGACCAAAGCCGACCAAGACAAGATGGGCCAGGCGCTCTCGCGGCTGTCGCAGGAAGATCCCACGTTCCGCGTACACACGGATACCGAAACGGGTCAGACGCTCATCTCCGGCATGGGCGAATTGCACCTGGAAATCATCGTTGACCGCATGAAGCGCGAATTCAACGTGGAGGCCAACGTCGGCCGGCCGCAGGTGGCTTACCGCGAAACGATCCGCAAGAAGGCAGGAGCCGAAGGCAAGTACATCAAGCAGACCGGCGGTCGCGGCCAATACGGTCATTGCAAGCTCGAAGTGCATCCGCTGCCCAGCGCGGACCACGAGAATATGCACGAAATGTCTACGGATGAGCTGGACGAATTGGCGAAGTCGATTGCCGGCGCGGGCGGCAAATGGAAATTCGACAAGGAGCACCGCTTCCTGTTTATCGACAAGATCTTCGGCGGCGCGATTCCCAAAGAATTTATCCCGCCGATCGAGGCGGGCATCCGCGAAGCGATGGATAGCGGCACGCTCGCGGGCTTCATGATGGTGGACGTCGCCGCCGTGCTCATCGACGGCAGCTATCACGATGTGGACAGCTCGGAAATGGCGTTCAAAATCGCCGGCTCGATGGGCTTCAAGGAGGCTTGCGCGAGGGCCAAGCCGGTGCTGCTCGAGCCCATCATGAAAGTGGAAGTGGTGGTTCCGGAAGAATACATGGCCGCCGTGTTTGGCGACTTGAACTCTCGCCGAGCGCAGATTCAAGGTTCGGAAAGCCGCGCGGGGAGCAACATGATTCGCGTGCAAGTGCCGCTGGCGGAAATGTTCGGCTACGCCACCGATTTGCGCAGCCGCACGCAGGGCCGCGGCAATTTCACCATGCATTTTTCGCATTACGCGGAGCTTCCGAACAATCTCGCGGACGAGATTGTGAAGAAGGCCCGCGGCGGGAAGTAATTTCAGGGAGACGGATTTTTTGCAGGACTTTGACTGAGGAGCAGAGGACGAAATGGCGAAGGAGAAATTCGAGCGCAGCAAGCCGCACGTGAACATCGGGACGATCGGGCACATCGATCATGGGAAAACGACCTTGACGGCCGCGATCACCAAAGTGTTGAGCAAGCACAACCCGAAAGTGCAGTTCCGGGCGTTTGACACCATTGACAACGCGCCGGAAGAGCGCGAGCGGGGGATCACCATCGCGGTGTCGCACGTGGAGTACGAGACCGCCAACCGGCACTACGCGCACATGGACTGCCCGGGGCACGCGGACTACATCAAGAACATGATCACCGGGGCGGCGCAGATGGATGGCGCGATTCTGGTGGTGGCCGCGACCGACGGGCCGATGCCGCAAACGCGCGAGCACATTCTTCTGGCTCGCCAGGTGGGGGTTCCGGCGATCGTGGTTTTCCTGAACAAGTGCGACATGGTGGAAGATGCGGAACTGCTCGAGCTGGTCGAACTGGAGGTCCGCGAGCTGTTGAAGAGCTATCAATTTCCCGGAGACAAAATCGCGGTCATCAAGGGTTCGGCGTTGCAGGCGCTGAACGGCGACGCGAAGTGGGAGAAGACGATCGATGAATTGATGGACGCGGTGGACAAGAACGTTCCGCTTCCGGTGCGCGACGTGGACAAGCCGTTCGCCATGCCGATTGAAGATATTTTTTCGATCAGCGGGCGCGGCACGGTGGTCACCGGCCGAGTGGAGCGCGGCAAAGTGAAAGTCGGCGAGGAAGTTGAGATTGTGGGCTTCCGTCCGACGCAGAAGAAAGTGGTGACGGGCGTGGAGATGTTCCGCAAGTTGCTGGACGAAGGGCTTGCGGGGGACAACGTGGGGTTGCTCTTGCGCGGCACGGAAAAAGACGACGTGGAGCGTGGGCAAGTGGTGTGCAAGCCGGGCTCGATCACGCCGCACACGAAGTTCAAGGCGGAAGCGTACGTGTTGACGAAGGAAGAGGGCGGGCGGCACACGCCGTTTTTCACCGGCTACCGGCCGCAGTTTTACTTCCGCACGACGGACGTCACCGGCGACGTGAAGCTGCCGCAAGGCGTGGAGATGGTGATGCCGGGCGACAACGTGAGCTGCGAAGTCAGCCTGATCACTCCGGTGGCTCTCGAGAAGGGCTTGCGCTTCGCCATCCGCGAAGGCGGCCACACCGTGGGAGCAGGAGCAGTAACCGAGATCCTGGAATA
>DATFRZ010000087.1:0-2562 GCA_035262885.1 Candidatus Acidiferrum sp. | reverse complement strand
ATTATGGGATTTACGATGTCGCTAACGAACATGCTTCGTCGAAGCGCGACAGGAGGTGTATCTTGGAACCTGTTTGGAGGGACAAATGTCCGTCATGACGAGAAGAGAGTTCGTGAGAAGTACTACGAAACACGCCGCAGTGGCTAGCGCGCTCTGCGCGGGCGCGCTGGAGCTGCGGGCAAATCCGTTGGGGCTGCCGATTGGATGCCAGACGTGGCCGGTCCGGGAAATGATCGCCAAGGATTTTCCCGGCACCATCAAAGTCCTTGCCGCGTCCGGATTTCAAAATATTGAACTATGCTCGCCGGTCGGTTACGCGGACTCGGGGTTCGCTGGGCTGGCGAAATACACGCCTGCGGAGCTTAAGAAGATTCTCAGCGATGCCGGAGTCACGTGCTACAGCTCCCACTTCGGGATTGACGAGTTGCGGAAGGACCAACCCGGCCGCATAGCTTGGGCGAAAGAGATCGGGCTGACGCAAATGCTCGTGCCAAGCCTTGGCGGACCCAAGAATCCCACACTGGATGACGTAAAGCGCGCCGCTGATGAATACAACAAGATGGGTGAACTGGCCGCCAAGTCAGGAATCCAGCAAGGGTTGCACAACGAAGACTTCGAGTGCTCGATGGTGAACGGCAAGCGTACCTACGACGTGTTGTTTGAATTGCTCGACCCGAAGCTCGTCAAGTTCCAGTTTCAGGTCTCCACGATTGGGCAAGGTTTTGACGCAAGCGAATACTTCATGAAATACCCGGGGCGCTTCATTTCCATGCACGTCCAGGGCTGGTCTGCGCAAACCAAAAAGATCATGCCGGTCGGCCAGGGCACTTTGGATTGGAAGAAAATCTTCGCCGCGGCAAAAACCGGCGGCGTGAAGAATTATTTCGTCGAAATGAATCTGGACTTTATGAAGGCCAGCGTGCCCTACCTGCGCAATCTGCGAGTGTGATTGACGATGCCCAGACTTTTCGCGGTCACGCGCACGCGCGGCCCGGCGTTCAATGCGGTGTTGCCCCTGGAACAGCAAGACGACTGGCGCGGTCACGCTGACTTCATGAATAAGCTCCACAATGAGGGCTTTGTCCTTCTGGGAGGTCCGCTGGAAGGTACGGCGGACGTACTGCTTATCGTGCGGTCGGACAATGCGGAGGAGATTCATGCGCGCTTCTCCGGTGACTCCTGGACTCGCAAGGATCTCCTTCGCATCAAACAGATCGTCCCGTGGGCGCTTCGGCTGGGGGCCCTGAGCTAACGACGCACATCTTCGCTGCGTCTGACATTGGAAAGTCCTACGTTCGCTGCAGGCAACGCGACCTGTTTTACGTTGAGCCGGGTGAAAAATGAGCAAACCAGTCTTCCTGCTTCGCACTTCCCTGTTCGCAGTCCTCGTGCTGATGTCTAGCGCTTTGCACGTGAAGGCGCAAACTCCTCCGATTGATACGGCCAAAGCGCGTCAGTATTTTGCAGAGGCCAAGACTCTGTCTGATAAGGACAATGGCGCGCTCTGGAAAGTTCCGCTCTGCGGGCCGCTGCTTTTTGTTGACCTGGAAACGCGCTACACCGTCGCCAATCAGGCCGACGCCGAAGGCAAGCTGAAGCCGCTCGACGGCGTCTTCGCCGGAACCGCGCCCGAAGAATTGGGCGTCGCCAACACCGCCACAAAATGGGCCGGCGTCGAGTGGACCATGGTGATGTGGCCCTTGCCTCAGTACAAACAGGCCCGAATGCGATTGACCCTGCACGAGTGCTTTCACCGCGTACAGGGGCAGGTCGGTTTACAGGCCACGGATGCGCAGAACGGCCATCTCGATTCGCTCGGCGGGCGCATCTGGCTGCAAATGGAATGGCGCGCCCTCGAACACGCCTTCTGGCAGCAGGGCGACGAGCGCAAGCGCGACGTAGCCGACGCAGTTTATTTTCGGAACTACCGGCGTTCGCTCTTCCCCGCAGCCGCAAAGAATGAGAACGCTCTCGAGATGAACGAGGGCATTGCCGAGTACACCGGATTCAAGTTCAGCACATCATCGCCGGAAGAGTATGCGGTCGTCGTGGCGGCTTGGTTGCGTTCGGCGCCGACGCGGACTCCGAGTTATGGAAGATCCTTCGCGTATACCTCAGGGCCCGCCTACGGCGGCTTGCTGGATGCTGCAAGCAAGGATTGGCGAAAAGGGCTCACGCCGGCGACAGATCTCGGTCAACTCTTGGCCAGCGACTACGGCGTGCATGTTCCCGCCGCAACCGGCACGGACAAAGGGGAAGCGATGCGCCGAGCGGAACGCTACGACGGCGGCGAAGTAGTGGCGATCGAGACGGAGAAAGAAGTTAAGCATCAGGCGCGCGTGGCCACCGCGAGAAAAGCTTTTGTGGACGGGCCCGTGCTCACGCTTTCGGTCAGCGACGAGTTCCGGTACACGTTCGATCCCAACGCTGTGCTCGCGCTAGACGACAAACTGACTCTATACGAAGGCGACATCCAGGTGAGCGACGCATGGGGTTTGCTGAAGACCACAGAGGGAGCGCTCTTCGTGCGCGAAAACGGCAAGGTCGTGCGCGTTCAAGTGC
>DATFRZ010000086.1:0-41549 GCA_035262885.1 Candidatus Acidiferrum sp. | reverse complement strand
CGCATGGCCGACCACGTTCCAGACCACCGGTGTTCGCGCTTTCTGCGACGACCAGACCGGCGTGCTGAAGTTCAACGTGAACGGCGCGGCCATTGGCGTGGCGGCAGGTTCCTGCCAAGGCGTTGCGACCGCCCCTGGCGTCTCCGGTCCAGTCGGCAACTAACTCTAACTTTACCCAGCCAAGTCTCCGGAAGAGGGAGGAAGCTCAGCTTCCTCCTTTTTCTTTTCCGGCTTCATTTCATGCCAGACCGATGATTCCCCGCATGTTTTTAGCTTGCAGTCTCACGCGGAGGCAGCGTCGGCTTGAGGTTTGACTTCGACCCCGACTGCGGCTGGCTCTTCAGTTTCGGGGAGGAATTCGCTGGCGAATTCCGCGAGGAATTGGTCCATAGCGATGGGACGGCGGGCGATCAATTGTTCAAGGAGGCCGTCAATCTTGCCGCCTTTGCCGCGGATGTAGTAAGCCTGCAGGTCGAGCAAGGCGTCGGCGTGCCACTCGGGCAAGCCGCGGTCGAGCATGGCCTGGCGCTGCCTCTCTGCGGGGATGTCCACGTATTGGACCTCGCGGCCGGAATGTTTCGCGATTTTCTCGGCGAGTTCGGAATAGGTGAGGGCTTCGGGGCCATTGAGTTCGTAAGTTTGGCCGGCGTGCTCGCCGCCGGAAAGCGAGTTGGCGGCGACGACGGCGATGTCGCGGACGTCGAGAAAGCTGACAGCGGCGCTGCCCATCGAGGAGTGAAAAACTCCCTGCGAGCGAATGGAGGGCGCGAAGTAGGTCAGGACGTTCTGATGGAAACAGTTGGGGCGAAGAATGGTGAAAGAGATCTTCGTAGACTTGAGCTTGTCTTCGACGCGGCGGTGCCAACTCGGGAAGGATTTCCGCCATTCGCGGGCGCCCATGGCGGAACTCAGAACGACATGCCCCACGCCGGCGGCAACGCAGGCGTCAATCATGTTCCATTCGAGTTCGATCAGTTGCGGGATGGGGGAGCACACCAGGAAGACACTGGTGACGCCTTCGAGCGCCGGGGGCAACGTGTCCTTCTTCGAGAAGTCCGCGAGGACGGTAGGGGTTCCCGCGGGAGCTTTAGCCGCTTCGGTGGCCGAGCGAAACATGGCGCGGTGCTCTGCGCCGCTCCTTGCGACTTCCCTTAACACAGCTTTCCCCATCGTGCCGCTTGCACCAGTTACCAAATACATGATTCTGCCTCCTGAGGAATGCACGCTAGTGCAGGCGGGCTGGGCGAAAGATGGCGTGGCGCGTGCCCCACAATCATATACGTCCGCGACAGCCCCGGTCTAGCGGTTTGGTGTCGGCGGCACACACGCAACGCCTAAAACCAAACCAGCGACGAGTGCTAGTTCCGCCGCCTCTCGTGAGATGGCCGATTACCTGGTGATCGGCGGCACCATGGTGTCTTCGCGGTCGTAGGGGTGCTGACGCGAGCGGCGGTAGCCAAAAATCCAGATGAGAGCGTACCAAACGAAGACGTAGATGAGAAAATTGCAGGCAAAGGAAAGCCCGACCCAGAACTTTGGCCAGCCTTGGAGGAGAGTGCCCGGCGTGTTGAGCGCGGTGGCCAAATGCGTGCCTGGCCAGACGAGCGCTCCCTGAATTCTAGTCTCCCACGGGCTGTAACCGAGATGGATTTTCGCCTCGACCAACAGGACAGAGGTAGCTATTCCCAGGATAATGGCCCAGAGAAGTTTTGATTTGAGCATGTCGGCCCCCAGAATTAGAAGTTACAAGCGGGCTGGGCGACGTGATTGCGAGAACAACTTTCTACTTTCTACCCGAAAGAACGGAGCACGTTAAAACGCGCCCTACACTTCAGAAAGCGAACAAAAAATCACGGCTGAGAGTCCGGGCGGCGCTTGAGCGTCGGCCGATCGTCGTCGCTGGTGCTGTTGGGATCGTTGCCGGTCGGCTGCTTCTTGGACTGCTCGGTCTTGGTCCGCAGCGTCGGCTTGTCTTTGCCCTCGGTAACCTTACGCGAGAACATGATGTTGCGGAGGCGAGCCTTAACGGTATCGAATTCCGACGTCGTGACGATGTATTCCTGACGAGCTGGCAGAATGCGCGCGATTTCCTTCTGTGTGTTTCCGATGCGTTCCGGCGTGGGCGGATGCGTGGAAAACGCTTTCGGGATGGTTCCGGGGCGGCGCTTCTCGTCGGCCTGGATGCGCTCGAAGAAGGTTACGTACGAGTTCGGATCGTAGCCCGCTTTATACATGTACTGAACACCAAGAAAATCGGCTTCCCGTTCGGCGTCGCGCGAAAACTTCAGGAACGTCAGGGGAATCGCCAGATTCATTCCCTGATACATCGCGTACCCCGCCCAGCTGTAGGGGATGAAAATCATTGCAGGGATGGAAAGCAACTGTGTGAGCTCACCCTTGGTCGCCTGGCACGTGCCGTGGCGTGCCGTGACGTGCGAAATTTCATGGGACATCACGCCAGCTAGTTCGGACTCTTCCTGGGCGCGGAGAACCAGGCCGCTGTTTACATAGAAGAAGCCGCCGGGAAGCGCAAAGGCGTTGACTTCGTCCGAGTCGATGACCTTAATTGTGAAAGGAACCTTGGCGTCGGAGTTGCGCACGAGGTTTTGCCCAACGCGGTTAACATATTCGGTGACAACGGGATCGTCGATCAGCTTGGAAGAGCGCTCGACTTCCTGAGCGAGGCCCTTGCCCAGGGCGATTTCCTTTTCGAGCGAAAACCAGTTCATGTGGCAGCTGACTTTGCGGTCGCCGATGGCTTCCACGTCTTCCTTAGAGTTCTTGGGATTGACGGTGTCCTTTTGTTGCACGGGCTGTTCGGCGGCAGGCTGCTGAGCCTGCTGGGGCGCCTGTTTCGCAGGTTGCTGCGTTTGCGCCTTTGAGGAGTCTTGCTGCGGAGCATCCTGGCGTTGCGGAATCGCGAATGCGGGAATCGGCAGGAGGGCGCTACCGAGGACGAAGTTCAATGCGTGTCTCAGGATGGCCTTCATAAGCACCTCCGCCTACCCAGACAGTATACACCCCGAAGCACCAGGCGGGCGTCAAAAACTTCAGGAACTATGATGTCGAATTGGACGAGAAGGTTATCCGGCGCGGCAAAGCCATTCGGCGGGTTGTATCTTGGCCATGCGAAATGCCCCATTTAGTGCCAACGATATGGGAGAGGAAGCGGCCGCGAAAGTGCTGTTTGCGAACGGGTTCCAGGCAGTGACAGTTGACACATTTTGGGGCGCACTCTACAGTCAGAGCTACTTCTACTTATGAGCTTAATGAAAATCCAGGTGGGCCAACTCTGGAAGAAGGACGCCACCGGTGACATTTACCTGGTAACCCGCATTTACGCGGAAGCCCTAAATACCATGGCGGTGCTGCGCAAATCTGGCGCCGAGGGGGAAGCGCAGATTCGCGTGCGCGTGGAACGGGCCGCCAGGGGACAAACGATCCCGGGGTTTTCGCCCGCGCAAGAAGAAGAGTCCTACTGACGCCCGCCCGAGCCTGTTTAAATCGAACGAACCTCCATCGTTACAACATCTTCCACCTTCATCAGCTCCTTTTGGAGGAAGGGCTCGCCGTATTGAACGCCGATCATTTGGCCATAGTGGCGAGCTAGTTGGTTCATTTCTACTTCCAGGCGATCGATGGCGAGGTGGACTTTGCTTGGGCGGTCGGTTTCTTTGGGGCGGAATTGCGAGGCAAAAGCAAGGATGGCTTTGCGCCGCTGCTCGTATTGATCGGAGATGTCCACGACAAAAGTGGGGCGAACGTCGGCATAAGATACGGAATAAACGATTTTGAAGGGCCGGTAGGCTTCGCCGGTGATGGGCAGCTGCTTGAGTCCCGCCAGGAAACAGGCTTCGTAGCCCAACCTGGAGGCATGGTAGTGGTCGGGATGACGCGCTTCCCAGTAGGGCAGGATCACTGTTTTCGGCCGAAGCTGGCGGATGACTCCGGCAACGCGGAGCTTGCATTCCCGGGAGGCTTTGACGTCGGAATCTGGGATGCCCAGGGTGTCGCGCCAGCCCACGTTGAGGAGCTTCGCCGCGCGGGCGGCTTCTTTTGCGCGAATCTTGGGAGTGCCGCGCGTGCCCATCTCACCGGCGGTTAAGTCGAGAATTCCCGTTTTGTAACCGAGCTGAGCCATCTTCAGCATGGTGCCCCCACAGGTGAGCTCGACGTCGTCGGGATGGGCTGCAATCGCCAAGAGATCGAGGTTCATTTTGCCCCCAGAGCCGCCTCAAGTGCCCGCCGATTCTATCAGTATTGCGTGTTCTTGCTGGGTGAGCTTCGCACCTTCGCGGCTGTGGTATCGTCTTGAGCCATGAGCCAAACCGCTGGCGAAAACCACGAATCTGCTACGGGCAAAGTGGCCCTAGTGACCGGGGCGGGCAAGCGGCTCGGACGCGCGGTGGCATTGCGGCTGGCGGAAGAGGGCGCGGACGTTGTGGCTCATTACAGGAGCTCACAACACGAGGCACAAGAGGCCGTCAAGGAAATGGAGAAACTCGGGCGGCGCGCCGTCGCGATTGGCGCGGATCTCGGTAAGGTCGCGGAAATCAAGCGTTTGTTCGATGAGGCGGGGAAACAATTTGGGCGGCTCGACATTTTGGTGAATAGCGCCGCGAATTTTCTGCCGGCGAGCATGATCTCCACAACAGAACCGGTCTGGGACGCCGCGCTCGATGCGAATTTGCGGGCGCCGTTTTTTTGTGCCCAAGCGGCCGCACCTTGGTTGAGGAGAACGCAAGGAGTAATCATCAATTTCGCGGACGCTGGCGGGCTGCTTGGATGGCCGGGTTATATTCCACACTCAGTTTCGAAAGCTGGCGTCATCATGCTGACGAAAGTGCTGGCGAAGGTGCTAGCTCCGGAAGTGCGCGTGAACGCGATAGCTCCGGGGACGATTTCGATGGAAGGCGATCCTCCGGAGTGGGAAGCCGACTTTGTCAAGCTGGCGCCACTGCGGCGAACGGGCACTCCCGCTGACGTCACTGATACCGTCCTTTTCCTGGTGCATTCGAAATTCATCACCGGGCAAGTGCTTGTGGTGGACGGGGGCCGCACCTTGGGTTCGGCAGCAGCCGAATTTCATTAGCGAAGATCTCTGCGGCGATGAGCTACAACGTAGTCTACGACTCCACACGCTCGAATCTCTAGTGGTGGCTCACTGAATCGCCGATTCTGATTCTCGGGTTATTTTTTGTATGGCTTATCTTGCGAGCACTTTGGCGTTCTCCCGAGAGGCCAACCCAGAGGCTACTGCTTGCGACGGTCCTCGTGCTGGCTTGCGTGGGCGGGTTATGGAGGCTCGGCTACCGCTACTCTGTCAGTAGACACTTCTATCGGTACTACGGCTCATACCACACGATCGAGGGCGTGGTAAAGAATTACAAAAACTTTTCCACACAGCGCCGCGTCGGCGAGCGGTTTGAAGTGGGCGGCGTTCGGTTTGGCTACATCGATTCTTTCCAGTGGAAATGCTTCCACAACGCGGCAGCAAATGGCGGCCCCATCCATGAAGGAGTTCCGGTCCGGATCTCGTGTGCGACGCGGAACCTCACACCATGTATTGTGAAGCTCGAAGTGGCCAGAGAGGCGCGCTGAAGGAGTTTTGTTTTCGCCGCAGTAAATTCCAGTTGAAAGCGTCGTGCAGAGAAACGCGCCGCGGTGTATTCTAATAGACTGAATACATTGCGAAATTTCAGGGAGAAGAGTGTGGCGTCCTCACAACGACGATTTGAGGGAACAGATTCAGCAATCAACAGCGAAACGGCCGTGCGTCCGCAGCATACGATTGAAGACGTAGAGATTCAGGAGTGGCTGGAGTCGCTGGATTCGGTGCTGGAAACCAGCGGGCCGGAAGTGGCCGCGGAGATCCTCGAGCGGCTGCGGGCTCATGCCACTGTGAACGGCATCGACCTGCCGTTTAGCGCGAACACGCCTTATGCCAACACGATTCCCGCGCGCTTGCAGCCGCTGTTTCCCGGAGACCAGGAACTCGAACGGCGCATCAAGAGCCTGATCCGCTGGAACGCGCTGGCCATGGTGGTGCGCGCGAACCGCGTCGAGCACAACATCGGCGGGCATATTTCTACTTACGCTTCGGCCGCCACGCTGTACGAAGTCGGGTTCAACCATTTTTTCCGCGGGCGCACCGAAGAGTTTGAAGGAGATACGGTTTATTTTCAGGGTCATGCTGCGCCCGGGATTTATGCGCGTGCGTTTATCGAAGGGCGAATCAGCGCGCATCAACTGGAAAACTTCCGCCGCGAACTGAAGCCCGGCGGAGGGCTCTCTTCTTATCCGCACCCTTGGCTGATGCCGGACTTCTGGGAATTCCCCACGGTGTCGATGGGTTTAAGCCCGTTGATGGCCATCTATCAGGCGCGATTCAACCGCTATCTTGAAGATCGCAGTCTGAAGTCCCGCACGGACGCGAAAGTGTGGGCGTTTCTCGGCGACGGCGAAACTGACGAGCCGGAATCGCTTGGCGCGATCACGCTGGCTTCGCGCGAGAAGCTGGACAATTTGATTTTTGTCGTGAATTGCAATTTGCAACGACTGGATGGTCCGGTGCGCGGCAACGGGCAGATCATTCAGGAACTCGAGTCGGCTTTTCGCGGCGCTGGATGGAACGTGATCAAGGTGCTCTGGGGCAGTGAGTGGGACCCGATCCTCGAGCGCGACACCGAGGGGCTGCTGGTCAAGCGCATGGGTGAGTTGGTGGACGGCGAATACCAGAAACTTGTGGTTTCGTCAGGCGCCTATGTGCGCGAGCATTTCTTTGGCAGCGATCCGCGTTTGCTCCAGCTGGTTGAGCCGCTGCCGGATGAGGCACTGCGCCGTTTGCGCCTCGGCGGTCACGATCCCCGCAAAGTGTATGCCGCTTATAAAGCCGGGGTGGATCACCGAGGTTCGCCGACGGTCATTCTGGCACGCACGATTAAAGGTTACGGGCTCGGCGAAGCGGGCGAAGGCAAGAACGTCACGCACCAGCAGAAGAAACTCAACGAAGACGAGTTGCGCGAATTTCGCTCGCGCTTCGGCATCCCGCTGAGCGACGAGGATTGCATCGAGCTGCCGTTCTACCGCCCGCCGGAGGACAGCGCGGAGATTCAGTATCTGCGCGCGAGGCGCGAAGCGCTGGGAAGTTACGTTCCGCAGCGCAAGGTGCGCTCGAAGCCTCTGGTGGCCGACCACGACGAACTGTTCAAAGAATTTTTCGAGGGCAGTGAAGGCAGGGAAGTCTCGACGACGATGGCTTTCGTGGGCATGCTCCGCAAAATGCTCAAGGACCCGGAGATTGGCAAGCTTATCGTGCCCATTGTTCCCGACGAAGCGCGCACGTTCGGCATGGAATCGCTGTTTCGCACCGTGGGCATCTACTCGAGTGCGGGCCAGCGTTATGAGCCGGTGGACGTGAATACGCTGCTCTATTACAAGGAAGCGAAAGACGGCCAGATTCTTGAGGAAGGCATCACCGAAGCGGGGTCGATGGCGTCGTTCATCGCGGCCGGTTCGGCATACGCTACGCACGGCATCAACACAATTCCGTTCTTCATTTATTACTCGATGTTCGGATTCCAGCGGATTGCGGATTTCATTTGGGCTGCAGCGGACATGCGCACGCGCGGTTTTTTACTGGGCGGCACGGCGGGGCGTACTACGCTTTCCGGCGAAGGTTTACAGCATCAAGACGGCAACAGCCATGTGCTCGCGCTTCCCGTTCCGAACCTGAAGGCCTACGACCCTGCATTCGCCTATGAAATCGCGGTCATCATTCAGGATGGCATCCGTCGCATGTACAAAGACGGCGAGAGCATTTTCTACTACCTGACCGTTATGAACGAGCCATACGCCATGCCTGCGATGCCCGGCGATGTGAGAGACGGCATTTTGCGTGGAATGTACCGCTTCCGGAAGGCGTCGAACTCCAAGGCTAAGCTGCGAGCGCAGTTGTTCGGCAGCGGCGCGATTCTCAATGAAGTGCTGCGCGCGCAGGAAATTCTCGAGACGAAGTATGGAGTGGCCGCTGACGTGTGGAGCGTCACGAGCTACAAGGAACTGTATTACGAGGGAATGGAGACGGAGCGCTGGAATCGCCTGCATCCGGGTGAGAAGCCGCGAGTTCCTTATGTTGCAGAGATGCTGGCTGACGCTCCGGGCGTGCTCGTCGCCGCTTCCGATTATCTGAAGACGCTGCCTAACATGGTTGCCAAATGGATGCCGCGGCATCTTGCCGCTCTGGGGACTGACGGTTTTGGCCGAAGCGATGGCCGCGCCGGGTTGCGTGAATTTTTCGAAGTCGACTCGCGATTCATTGCATTGGCCGCGCTGCACGAACTGCTCGCGGATGGCAAGATTGAAAAGTCCGTGGTGGACAAGGCCATCAAAGAACTCGGCATCAACACCGAAAAGCCCAACCCGGTCATCTCTTAGCGACGCAACGGCGATTCCCGACCGCTGCCAATTTTGCGGGAGTTTACGGCTAGCTTTCCTGCAGAATTTCTGCTGGCTTGATCTTGCCTGTGGCGAGATTCGCAACGAGATGCGCGTTGGCGGCAAGAAAATCGTAGTCGCCAAGCTCCTTTGGCAAGACCCAGGCGATTTTTTCGAATGTACGGGGAGTAAGTTCGCCGTCCGAAATCGCCGCCGCAAAAAAGAGAATTTCCAGTTGATCGGGAGTCTCCGCGTACTTGTGCATGACGCGGCCGATGGGCACGCACTTTTTCATCGAAGCGCCTAGTTCCTCCTTCAGTTCGCGCGCCAGAGCGTCTTCCGGCGTCTCTCCCGCTTTCATCTTTCCGCCGGGGAACTCCCATTTGAGCGGAGACGTGTCGCCTCGACGCCGCTGTCCAATCAGCACCCGCCGGTCACTGCGCTCAATCACAGCCGCCACAACTATCTTCATCTTTCTCGGAACCTCTGCGCTCTCGGCGTTCCTGCGTTGTCTCTTTCCTTGTCCTTCGAGTGCAACAGCCGGCGCAACTCTTTGACTCCTTCCACGAGCGGCGGCCCAGGTGTGTTCAGCAATTCGTCCTTGACCACATAGACGCGGCGGTTTCGAATGGCCGGAACGTCCCGCCATTCGGGGACCTCGTAGGCTTTCTGCGGATTTGCGCGGTCGCCTGTCGCGGCCCATGCGAGCACCATCACCTCGGGGTTCGCAGCGGCGACCTGCACGGCGCTCACCCTTTCGCCGGCAGGCAAAACCATCTGGCTGCCGCACAGGGTCACCAGCTCCGCCACCCAGGGCGGGGAACTAATCCGCGGATTTGGCCACGCTTCGCTGTACACCCGCAATCGACTCGCGCCGTTTTTCGATTTGCGTGCGATGGCTGTGAATTCTCGGTGCATTTTGCTCACCAGAGTTTCTGCGGCCTTTACGCGCCCAACAATTCCTCCCAGCATTCGAATGTTCGCATACACGTCCGCAAGCGAGCGCGGATTCATTGCCAGGAAGTTCAGCGGATGCTCCAAAAGTTTAGCGACGGTTTCTTGTTTGTATGGAACCGAGCCGATGACGAGCGT
The DNA here is from genome assembly GCA_035262885.1 of Candidatus Acidiferrum sp. Classification (GTDB taxonomy): domain Bacteria; phylum Acidobacteriota; class Terriglobia; order Acidiferrales; family UBA7541; genus Acidiferrum. The sequence goes on along the minus strand of DATFRZ010000086.1, from coordinate 32,021 downwards.
TGGCTTGAGCCGCAGAAGTTCGTCTACCGGTTCCAGGTGCCAGCAATCGCCGAGCTTCGGCAAAGCGGTTACAGGGGCGACTTCCGGGCACCATTTCGTCACCCCGACCAGCGTTTTCTTCGCTCCCAGAGCGCATAGAATCGACGTTGCGCTCGGCGCGAGCGAGACGATCCTGAGCTCATTGTGTTGGTTGTTCCCCATGGCTCTCCGAAAGGATAGCAGACGCCTCGTCACACAGCTTGCGGGGAGCCGCGCATTGACTCCACCTTCGTAGTGTGTTGCACTTCGTTTCTCAATTTTGGAGGACTCCCGTGCGCTTTCCAGTCTATGTGGCCGTTCTGGCATTGCCGATTTCTGTTTTTGCTCAATCTTCTTCTGTTCCCTCAAAATCGGACGTCGTGCTGTTTCATGGCACGATCGACAACGTGAAATATGTTTTCGGTGTAGCGCCGCCGGTCGCGCATCTCAAGCCTGGAAACATTCTAGAGGCCAATTCGCTCGATTGTTTCGGCAATGCGCTGCAGAAGCCGGGCGACAGCATGTCACTCGTGAAAGGCGACAATCCATTGACGGGACCGTTTTACATTGATGGTGCACAGCCCGGCGACACGCTGGTAGTCCGCATCCTTGATCTGCAAATCGACGGCAAGCAGGGCGTCGGCACGTTTTCACCGGGCTTTGGCGCGGCCAATGCGACGCATTACACGCCGGTGCTCGAAACCAAGCCTCTGCCCGAGCGCATGTGGTTCTATCCCATCGACAAAGAGAAAAATACCGCCATGTTTCAGGCGCTCGATTCCGATTTCAAAGTGAGCTTTCCATTGCATCCTTTTTTAGGCTGCATCGGCGTGGCTCCAGCGAATGGCGAAGCTCGCAGTTCTATCGTCCCGGCCGAATTTGGCGGCAACCTGGACGCGCCTGAAGTGTCCGTCGGCAACACTCTTTATCTCCCCGTGAATGTTCCGGGCGCGCTCTTTTATTTTGGCGATGGTCACGCCGCGATGGGCGACGGTGAAGTCGCGGGAAGCGCGGTGGAAGTTCCCATGCGCGCACGTTTCCAGGTCGAACTTGTGAAAGGGAAGAGCACCCTTTGGCCGCGATTTGAAAACGAAAGGGAAATCATGGCCGCTGGCGTTTATCGCCCCGTGGATGACGCGGTGCGCATCGCCATCACAGAACTCATTCATTGGATTCACGCCGACTACAGCCTTTCCGAGCTAGATGCTTACGAACTGCTTTCCAAAGTTGCGAGGGTTCATTTGACGGAAATGGTCGATCCCAATTACGTAGTCATCGCTTCGATCGAAAAGAAATATCTGCCGCCCGAGAAAGCTTCAGGGCCGCGATAGTCGTATCTTAACGATAGTCGTATCTTAAAGAGGTGAGCGAATCTGTTTAGCCCTTGGGGCGCCAGCCGAAGATGAGAGCAGATAATCTGGTCCTAGAGAGCTGAGTAATAGAATTCGGTGCCTAAGACAAATTCGGTGCCTAAGACTTGCAACTTAGAACTTGCACTCATAACATGTTCAGCGAAACCGTTCTCGATCACTTCCGCAACCCGCGCAACGCCGGCGAGCTGCCCAACGCTACGTCTGTAGTGGAAGTGACGAATCCAGTCTGTGGGGACGTCCTCAAACTCTTTGCGCGCTTCGAATCAGGACGGATCGCCGAGGTTCGATTCCTCTGTCGCGGCTGCACCACCGCGATCGCTTGTGCGTCTCTTCTGACCGAACAGTTGCGCAACACCACTCCTAGTGAAGCTCGAACCATTACTGCTGATTCTCTTTCTGAATTGCTTGGAGGCCTTCCGCAAGCCACCTTTCACGGGGCGCAACTCGCTGCGGACGCGGTGGCAGCTCTCATTCCTAAGCTCTCGTCCGCCCGCTAACTTTCCCCTCCGATTGCCCGATTCAGCGTTTCCGGATCGTTGAGGTTCAGCACGCAGCCTTCTTCGTTGGTGCGAACTTCGTCCACGTCGTCGGCATGTGCCCACACCACGGCGCGAGCGCCTGTTTCGAGCGGCGCTCGCAGAAGTTCGTGATACAGCGACGCCGAAAAAATAACTGGATGTCCGCGCCGCCCTTCGTAAACCGGCAACACGATCGGCTTCTTTGCTTTATAGAATTGCGCGATCAATTCGCCGACAAGCGCCGAGCTGATCAACGGATGATCAATCAGGCACAGCATCATGCCATCAGTTCCAACTGGCAACTTCCGTACCGCCGCCTGAATCGAGCTGAGCTGCCCTTTTTCCCACTCCGAGTTGATAACCAGCTCATTCGCTTTCAGCGAAATGGCTTTGGCGATCGAGTCGGCGTCCGCGCCCAGCACAACTTTGCGAGCGCCAATTTCCGGTCGCGTGGTGATTTCCAGCAAATGTTCAAGGAAAGGGCGGCCTTGGTAGGGAAGTAGCGCCTTGGGCGAGCCCATGCGGCTCGAGGCGCCGCCGGAGAGGATGACGGCGGCCAGCATGTGTCCCTTTCAGCGCTCGGCAACGACCTTGCTTGAGGATGGTATCGCTCCGCTGCGCCCCAGCTTCAGTTTCTTGTGCTCGGCGTTTGTTGCGTTTCGCCGCACCGCCACGAGCTCCGCGGTGATGCTTACGGCAATCTCTTCCGGCGAAAGTGCTCCGATGTCCAGACCCGTCGGCGCGTACACGCGTTCGAATTCTTCCGGCTTGTAGCCTTCGTTCTCCAGCGCCTTGTAAACCGACAGCACCTTGCGTTTGCTTCCAATCATTCCCACGTACCGCGCATCGGTTCGCACGGCCCATGCGAGTACGCGCAGATCTTCTTTATGTCCCCGCGTCACAATTACCAGGTAACTCATCGCATTCGGGCGAATCCTTTCGAACGCGCTCTCATAGCTTGTAAAAACTTCCTGGGCCATCGGAAAGCGCTCTTTGTTCGCGAACGCTTCGCGATCATCCACCACGGCAATGCCAAATCCTGCCGCATGCGCCGCTCGTGCCACTGCCATCGAAACGTGACCGCCGCCAAACAAATATGCCACCGGCTGCGGCAAAATCGGCTCGACAAACACTTCCAGCGTGCCGCCGCAAATCAATCCGTTGTCGTAGCTCGCTTCATGGTTCAGATGGAAGACCATCTTGCGTGGAGCTTCTTTCTGCATCACTTCCTTTGCCGCCGCCCAGACTTCCGCTTCCACGCAGCCTCCGCCAATCGTCCCCGCCATCGAGCCGTCTTCGCGCACCAGCATTCGCGAGCTTTCATAACTCGGGATCGAGCCGTTCGTGTGAACGATAGTGGCCAGCGCCCCGCGCTGCCCGCCGCGCCTCATCTTTACAATTTCTTCGAACAGATCCACAGGCGTCCCCTCCTGCCAGCCTACGGCGCACTTTTTGCGGTGTCAATCATTCGCTTGGTTTTGGAATAGACACTGCAATGGTCTGCATGATAATTGTTGCATTCTGTTTTTCGAGGACGAAAACGAATGCCTGGCGCTGGTGCGCACCGCTGGCAATGGATTGCAAAGCCTCCGCTTTATTGGACCATCCTCCTGGTGCTAATGATGGGACACCTAGCCGTGAGTTTGCTTCTATTTTTTACGCTGTCTCGCTGGGCACAGTCCCTACCCGATGCGTCCCATGCGATTGAACTGCGTATGCGAGGTGGCCGCTCGTATTACTGGTCTCCCGCGTTGGGTCGGTACTTGAACGGGCACTTATGGTTCACTCTCGGGCTACCCGGAGCACTCGCGTTAATCATGATGATTCATCGCAACAAGGTTGAGAGGGTTCAGTGAAGGCAATCCTTTTCCATCAGCATGGCGCTCCCGACGTGCTCAAGTACGAAACCGTGCCCGAGCCGGCACTTCGTGGAAACGACGTCCTCGTTCGCGTCAAAGCCTGCGCGTTGAACCATCTGGATCTTTGGGTGCGCCGCGGCTTGCCCAACGTGCCGATTCCGCTTCCGCACATTCCTGGCAGCGACATCGCCGGCGAAGTCGCCAAAATCGGCTCGGACGTAGCCAACATTCGCGTCGGCCAGAAAGCCGTACTCGCCCCACTTGTGAGTTGCGGCAAATGCGCCGCCTGTCTCGCTGGCCTCGACAACCACTGTCGGCAAGCCACGAATCTTGGCTATATGATTGACGGTGGTTGCGGCGAATTTGTCCGCGCGCCCGAAGTGAACTGCCTTCCATATCCCGAAAATCTCAAATGGGAAGAAGCCGCCGCGATTCCTCTGGTTTTCCAAACCGCCTGGCACATGCTCATCACCCGAGCTGAGTTGCAACCAGGCGAAGATGTCCTTGTTCTTGGCGCGGGCAGCGGCGTCGGCAGCGCCGCAATTCAAATCGCCAAATTCTTCGGCGCGCGCGTCATCGCCACCGCCGGTTCGGACGAAAAACTTTCCAAGGCAAAAGAACTGGGCGCCGACCATCTTATTAATCACAAATCCCAAAAAATTCGCGACGAAGTTCGCCGCATCACCAACAAACGCGGCGTGGACGTGGTTTTCGAGCACGTCGGAACGGCCACTTGGGAAGACAGCCTCGCAAGTCTAGCTCCGGCAGGCCGCTTGGTCACGTGCGGCGCCACCACAGGATACGATGCCAAAGTGGACCTGCGCTTCCTCTTCAGCCGCCAACTATCGCTTCTCGGTTCCTACATGGGCACGAAGTCCGAACTCCACACGGTAATGAAGCTCGTCGCCGCAGGCAGACTGAAACCGGTCGTCGACCGCATCTTTCCGCTCGCCGAGGCCGCTGCTGCTCACGCCTACCTCGAATCCGGCTCACAATTCGGCAAAGTCGTCCTCTCAGGTGAGTCCTAACCGGCGCTATTTTTCCGTGAAGAGTACTATTGACAGATTTTTCCCGATCTTATATTTTTTGCGGGTGTCCACCTCGAAAGTGACAGCTCCCTGCACTGCCATCTCTTGGTGCCCAGCAATCACCCACTGAATCAGTGTGATTCTCGGATCCGTTCCGAAATCTAGGTGTGTGTGTCCAAGCGATCCAGCCGGGCTAATGTATGCTCGGTTTCGCCCATACACTCTAACGCTCCTTTCTGACTTCTAGCCCAATGCCGGCGAGGACGCCCAGTCCCTCGCCGGAGCTTCCGCAAATTCCGGCCCGGTTTCAGCATTGTCTGGTATGCTCTTTGCCCTTGCGTAAGTAACTAGGTGCAATCAATTTCATGGCGAGCCTCCAAGCTTATCTCGTGGTTTGGTTTACCAAGTGGCGCGTCAAGCGCCGCCTCAGAGGTTGTCGCGATTATCGCGTCGCCCGTAAGATTCTTCGACCGCTTCCTTACAAAATCCCCGCCTCTGGGCTTATCACGCCATCCCAGATAAACGGGATTTCCGGAGAATGGGTCGAATCACCAGGCTCCACGGACGCCGTCCTGATTTATTTGCACGGTGGCGGCTACTTCGGCTGTTCTGCCGAGACCCACCGTCCGATCACGGTTTGGTTTGCGCTGCACGGCTTCCGCGTTTTCGCTCCGAACTATCGCCTCGCCCCGGAAAGCCGTTTTCCTGCCGCGGTGGACGACGCCGTCGCCGTCTATCGCGGCCTTCTCGCGGACGGCCGTTCGCCGCAAAGCATTGTCGTCGCCGGCGACTCCGCGGGCGGCGGGCTTGCGCTTTCGCTGATGCTTGCGCTTCGTGACGCGGGCACGCCGCCTCCGGCTGCCGCCGCTGTTTTCTCTCCTTGGACCGATCTGGCCGCCACCGGCGAGTCCATCCGCTCGAACACCGCCCGCTGCGCCATGTTCAACGGCCCCGATATTGGTCCGAGCGCCCGGTACTATCTCGGTTGCGCTGATTCGCGCGATCCGCTCGCGTCGCCCCTCTATGCCGATCTGTCCGGTCTCCCGCCGCTGCTGATCCACGTCGGAGCGGATGAGACTTTGCTCGACGACTCCACTCGCGTGGCCGAAAAAGCTCGCGCCGCAGGCGTTCCCGTTGAATTGAAAATCTGGCCCGTCGTTCCCCATGCCTGGCAACTGGTCCCGCAGATGCTTCCTGAAGCTCGCCAATCCTTGCGCGAAAGCTCTGAATTCCTCCGCAAACATGTTTCCGCAGAGAATTCAAAGAGTGTAGGATTGGTTCAACATGCCTGAACTTTGCGGCAACCGTCACCACTCTGCGGACGTTTCTGTAGAAGTGCTCATCGTCGGCGCGGGATTTTCCGGCATCTGCATGGGCATAAAGCTGCTAGAAGCCGGAATGAAGAATTTTCTGATTATCGAAAAGAGCGACGACCTCGGCGGCACCTGGTATGAAAACCGTTATCCCGGCTGTGCCTGTGACGTGCCCGCGCATCTTTATTCTTTTTCGTTCGAACGCAACCCCGATTGGTCTCGCATGTTCGCGGGCCAGCAGGAAATCTGGCGATACTTGAAATCCTGCGTTCAACGCTACGGTCTGGGGCCTTACATTCGCTTCAACACGCGCTTTCGGCAAGCCGCCTGGGACGAATCTCTTAGCTACTGGCGCATCATTACGGGCAAGGTCTCACAGCACAACGGCAATCACGGCGATACGCTGACCATTCAAGCGCGCGTTTTGGTCTCCGGCATGGGCGCGCTCCACGTCCCGCACTACCCAGAAATTCCCGGCGTCGAGCGTTTCTCCGGTCCTTCGTTTCATTCCGCAACGTGGCGTTCTGACCTGGATTTGACCGGCAAAACCGTCGCTGTAGTCGGCACGGGCGCCAGCGCCATTCAATTCATCCCGCACATCGCTCCACGCGCCGGCAAGCTTTGCATTTTTCAGCGCACGCCCCCGTGGATTGTTCCGCGGCTCGATTTTGGATTTTCCGAAAAGGCGCGCGCGCGATTTCGCCGCATACCTCTCCTCACATGGGCCTTCCGTAAATTTCTTTTCTTCGCCCTCGAGTGGCGTGTGCTGAGTTTTCTTGGCGATCGCGTCGTACGCGAACACCTGGAGCGAATCGCGCGCCGCCATCTGGAAAGAAGCGTCACCGATCCGAAGCTCCGCGCGGCGCTTACACCTCGCTATCAGATCGGTTGCAAGCGCATCCTTCTCTCTGACGATTTTTATCCGGTCTTCAAGCGGCGCAACGTCGAGCTTGTGACCGAGAGAATTTCCGAAGTCACCGAGCGCAGCGTCCTCACACAAGACGGCGCCGAGCGTTCCATCGACGTTCTCATCTACGGCACTGGCTTTCACGTCACCGAACAATTCATTGGCATCAAACTTTTCGGCAGAAACGGCTACCAGATTCACGACGCGTGGCGTAGCGGCTTGAGTGCCTATCTTGGCGTGACCGTCAGTGGTTTTCCGAACTTCTTTATGCTCCTCGGCCCCAACACCGGCCTCGGCCACAATTCCGTCGTGTTGATGATTGAAGCGCAGGTCCGTTACGTCATCAAATGCCTGAACTTAATGCGCAAGCAAAACATTTCCGCCATGGAAGTGCGCGCCGAATCCCAAAGACAATTCGTCGCGAACTTGCGCGATCACATGGCCAGCACCGTCTGGCAATCCGGCGGCTGCCGCAGTTGGTATCAGGACGTCCGCACCGGCGAGAACACCACGCTCTGGCCCGGCTCCGTGATTCAATATTTCCGTGCCATGCGCTCCGTCTCCCTCTCCGAATACAACCTCACGCCGGCACCGCCCGGGCACTGAGTGCCTTATTTCGCTTTGCGGCCTATCGCAATGAGCCTTTCTGCGCTAGGGCCATACGCGTCTCCGTCCAGGTTCCCGTAGAGTTTCACGCCTACGAATCCCGCGTGTGCCATCAGCGTCCTCAACTCCTGCCCGGAATAAACTCGGTGATGAAATTTGAACCGCTTCACACGATTTTTCTTCACCACGAGCCACTCGTTCCGAACACGAGTCCAATCATCAAAAATCTCATGCCGTTGCACAACGATCGTGCCGTCCGGCAACAGCGTGGAAATCGTGGGCTGAAAAATTTTCGCCAGATGTTCTTTCCCCAAGAGTTCGATCAAGCACGCTCCACCCAGTTTCACCGATGCCAGCATGTTCCTTAAGACCACCAAGTCGTCGCGCTGATTGTCGAAATAGCCAAACGACGTAAACATGCTCAACACAAGATCGAAAGAATCCGCGCGCACAAAATCCCGCATATCTTTCTGCACCCACTCAATCTTGGCGCGCGCGGAACCAGCCTTCGCCCTCGCCTGCTCCAATAGGTATTTCGTTCTGTCGACTCCCGTGACCGAAAATCCCTTTTTCGCCAGCGCAATGCTGCATCGGCCCGGACCACAGCAAAGGTCCAGCACAGATTTGCCCGCGGGTTTCGTCAGCGCCACCGCCTGAGCCATTTGCTCGTCCGCTGCGGCGAAGCGTTGCTCCGGAAACATAAACGGATACAGCTCTCGCCAGAACGACTCGTCGTCGAACCATTCCTTCTTTCGTCTAGGGGTTTTCATGGGGGCTGCTGAATATACTACAAGCGAAGGGTCGCACCCGTTGCAAACCTCAGAGGCAGCTTCATGTAGCAGGGAGAGAGTAAGGCAGACGCTGGCTAACCCCTCTTTGCTGCTGGGGCGCCTTCCGGGACAACCCGAAAGACGGGATATTGCGCGGCAAGGCGGTGGAACTCGGATAGGGGCGCGTCCTTGTCCACCGCCACGTGCGGCCTCGCTCCGGGGGCGCGCTTCAAATAGGCCTTCAATATGGGAGCACGCTGGTTCGCCGGTACTTCCTCCAAAAGAACCTGTTCGCGGCGCCCGTGACGTAGCGTCACACGACCGCCTGCCGCCTCCGCATTTCGCACCCAGTCGGAATTCGGTCCCAGCATGGATACCAGGTAGCGCTCGCCCTTGACTACCGCCATGACGAGCGGCAGGCTTACCATGCGGCCCGAACGCCGTCCGCGTACCTCCAACGTAACCAGATAGTTTGGTGCAATCCCAAGCGCGTGGAGCCCAGCTGAGCATGCATTGAGCGTGTTCGCCAGCCAATTGGGACGTCCGCCGCGGTAGAGCCATTTCGCAAGATTCATTTCGCGGCTACTCTACACGCGTTTTCTCGTAGGGGCTAGGCATCGGCACACCTGGGAGTGAAGGAGCAGTAGTGTAAGGCTGTGTGAGCATCATTTGTTTCGCCGCAGTCCCTTGTGCGAAGATAGTATCGAGGAAAGAAATGAGCACTTCGCTAGGCAAACACGTCACGCTGACCAAGCCCGACGATTTTGGCAGCCTGCTTCAGGACGAAGGCATCATCTTTACGCAACTGGACAAGGCCGTAAACTGGGCGCGCAAAAGCTCCATTTGGCCGCTCGGTTTCGGCCTCGCCTGCTGCGCCATTGAAATGATGTCCATGGCCGCCGCGCGCTTCGACGTGGCGCGTTTCGGCGCCGAAGTTTTTCGTCCTTCGCCGCGCCAGGCCGATTTGATGATTGTTGCCGGCCGCCTTTCGCAAAAAATGGCCCCGGTGGTTCGCCAGCTCTACGATCAAATGCCGGAACCCAAGTGGGTCATTTCCATGGGCGCTTGCGCCACCTCCGGAGGCGTGTTCAACAACTACGCGATCGTGCAAGGGTGCAATCAGGTGATCCCCGTGGACGTTTACGTCCCCGGCTGCCCGCCACGCCCTGAAGCGCTGCTCTACGCGATTCTCCAGCTTCAGAAAAAGATTGAGAACGAAAAAGGTTCGTTCAAACGCGCCCTGAATCTCGCGTAGTAGCAGCACGGCTTGGCGTCAGCAGGCTCCGATTTGTGCGCGCACCCATGTTGCTTATGCTGCAAAACGCACCGAAACGTGCTCCAGGCTTTCTCTTCACCGCAGTGGCGCTTTCCTTGTTAAGTTGCGGCGGTGGCGCCCCTCTTCAGCCCCCTCCTACAAAAGGCTGGACTCTCGTTTGGTCCGAAGAATTCAACGGCGCGGACGGCTCCGCTCCCGATTCTTCGAAGTGGACTTACGATTTGGGCGGCAAAGGTTGGGGCAACAGCGAGCTCGAGTGCTACACGAATCGTGTGCAAAACGCGCAAATCCAAGGTGGAAATCTGGTCATCACCGCGCTGCAGGAAAGCACTCCGTTTGCCTGCTCGGACGGTTCCACGAACAATTACACTTCGGCCCGCCTCAAAAGCCAGGGACTCTTCAGTCAAGCATACGGCCGCTTTGAAGCGCGCATCAAAATTCCCGCGGGTCAGGGCATGTGGCCTGCCTTCTGGATGCTCGGTAACAACATCACTTCCGTTGGCTGGCCAGATTGCGGCGAAATCGACATTATGGAGAACCTCGGCAAAGAGCCCGGCACCGTCCACGGTTCTCTTCACGGCCCCAGCACGACCAGCCGCACCAGCGACGCTTCGGCGCCCTTCAGCCTACCCTCCGGTCAGGCCTTCGCCACTGACTTCCATCTCTACGCCGTTGAATGGGCGCCAGGAGTAGTCCGCTTTTACGTCGACACGAACCTCTACGCCACGTTTACGCAATCCCAGTGGCCGTCCGGCGGAGCCTGGGTCTTTGATCATCCCTTCTTTATAATTCTCAATGTCGCTGTGGGCGGCACTTGGCCCGGTTCACCGGACAACACCACGCAATTCCCGCAACAAATGCTCGTTGATTACGTCCGCGTCTATACCAAGCAATAGCTTGCGTACGCCTTCGCCGCGATAAAAGCGAAATGACTCTATCTTTTCTTCGCCTTAATGGGAGGCTATTGATGCGATTTTTCTGATTTCTGTCCTGAACCTAATGGCAGCCGTGGTTGCATGATGGTCGCCGAGGCAGCTCCGAGCAGAAGGTCTGCCTTCAGCCAAGATGCTGGAATACCCGGGAGGAAAGCAATCGTCGAGTCTGGATCATTTTGCATGCCGATCTGGACCAATTGTCCGAGACCCCAAATCTTCGAGTTGCCATCGCTCATCGGGGCATCTGGCGCATCACGACTTGCAAGCTTCTGGTTCCTGCCCCTACCTCGTATAATTTGCGGTGGAGATTCTACTTCGGAAGGGAACAATGACATGACCGCTTCACCAATAACCGGACCGACCGCCACCGCATTGCCCGATCCTGGGCGCCAGCTCTTGCGGCACACGCTCGCCACGGTCGCCTATCGAGCCGCAAAAGCTCTGCGCGGCGCGCCCGATCGCTTTGCCACTTTTCATATCGGGGACAAGACGCGGACGCCCGCGCAAATTCTCGCGCACCTGGGCGATCTTTTTGACTGGGCGCTCTCCATCGCACAGGGCAAGCAAGCCTGGAAGGACTCGACACCGCTTCCCTGGAACGCCGAAATTGACCGCTTCTTCGCCGCCATCCAAAAGTTCGACGACTACCTCGCCTCTTCCGAACCGCTCCACGGTTCCACCGAAGGCCTTTTCCAGGGCCCCGTCGCCGACGCGCTGAATCACATCGGCCAAATCGCCATGCTCCGCCGCCTGGCTGGCTCTCCCATCCTCGGCGAAAACTATTTGAAATCCGACATCGTCGCTGGCCGGGTCGGCCCCGACCAATCCGCCCCCCGTCGCGAATTCGCATAAGGCGAGCTGCGATCCTCACGACGCCGCACATTTTGCAGGAAGTTTCGAGTTATGCGGGTTGAACGGGTGTGACCTGTATCAGGACGATGGCCCAATCATCGTGTTCTTGAATCAGCACTATACTCAAGCGGTGTATCCAGATGCGTTCCATGCTGGCGAGAATTGCGTTCTTACACAGAACCAGCGCAACCACCACCTCGCTGGAATCCACCAGCGTTTGCTCGATAATGTGTTCTGCATTTTTCTTCGCATACGGGGCAAGCAGCGTCACAAATTCCTTTTCGATTTCTTTCCGGTTCCACTGCCTTCCGTGCACGTCCACGAATTGCGCGTTCGCCGCGAAGAATGGTAACAGGTCCTCCGCCTTATGCCATTTGAGCCCGGCAAGAAAGCTTGCCAGCTTGGGTAGTGCTGTGTCGCTTGGGCTAGCTTTGACAGTAGGGATGGTCGCGGACGTTGGCAATTGCTCTCGTATCTGGTCCAGTTTCAGGCCCCTCTTTTGCAAGACTTGTGCGGCGAGCGAACCCTCCATGCGCAACATCCCGAGCAACAAATGCTCTGTCCCCACGTGCCCGTGTCCAAGCCTTTCGGCTTCTTCCGCAGCAAAGTTCAGGATCCTCATAGACTCAGCAGTGAGCGGCATTTCTACAGAAGTATCGATGCGCTCGCGATGAATGATCTGCTGTTCGATGTCGGCACGAATCTCAGGTTCTACTTTTGTGCCTCCTAGAAACCTTGCTGCCAGTGCGCGGTCTTCTCGCAAGAGCCCCAGCAACAGGTGCTCGGTTTCAATGTACGGGCTGCCGTACTGGCTGGCCTCATAGCGCGCAAAGAAAATGACGCGCCGCGCCTTCTCTGTGTACCGCTCAAACACGCCTTCTTCTCCAGATCCAGACCAGCGACGACCCAATCTCGGCCAGTTCTAACCACCGCTAGTGTACGGTTGACGGAACAGAGTCGGCAACAGATGGCGTCGCTTTGGCCGTAGACGAGGATCGCAATCAGCGGACTCGCCCATCTTGTTGACAGCCTATGATACGTGGCGTATAGTACGTCACGTACTATGAAAACGATCTCGATGCTTGGCTACGCGATTTTGGGCTTGCTCCATCAGCAAGCCCGCTCTGGCTACGACCTCCGGAAAATCTTCGCCAACACTCCCATGGGTACGTTTAGCGACAGTCCGGGCGCGATTTACCCGGCGCTGCAGCGCCTCGAAAAGCAAGGATTGCTGCGCGGTCAACTCCACCCGTCTTCCGGACGTCGCCGCCGTCGCGTCTTTCGGGCTACGGCTTCTGGCAAACGCTCCTTCAAAACTTGGCAAACGAAATCGATCTCAGCGGACGACATCATCCATCGCCTGGATGAACTCATGTTGCGCTTCGGTTTTATGGATGAAACGGCGGGCCCTGCTCATTCCGTGCGGTTCTTGCGGAGCCTGACTCGCGAACTCCGCCGCTACACCCCCTCGCTCCGGCAATTTCTGAAAGCGAATGGCCCGCAAATGCCGCTGTCGGGCAGGCTCGCCCTCGAAAGCGGCGTCCGCGACTATGAGGAATTGCTTCGGTGGTCCAGAAGCGCGCTCGCAAAGTATGTGACAAAAAAGAAGGGAGGACGACGAGCATGAAATGGCGTGTCGTTCTTTATTGTTTGCTTGGTGGTTTGCCCCTGACAATGGCAGCACTAGGTGCCGGACATTTCCCTTGGTGGTGGCTGTCCGGAATCCTCATGGCCGTTGCCTTTGTTCCCGTTGCGCTGTTCGGTCCGCGGACCGCGCTCGGGCAATTCGCGCTGATCGCTCCCGTCTTGCTCATCGTAACTGTGGTTTGCACCTTGTCGGAAGTAGTGGTCTTTTTCCCCCAATATACTCAGCGTGCCCTGCAGGATTTCCGCGGCGGCGTCATCATGTACGGAATTCTCGCCGTCGTTTTGGCTTTGCTAGCGTGGCTTCTAAAGTTATCGAGGCCCACGGACCTGCCGGTTCCTCATCGCTCTTTTAGTCGTGCCGCCCTGATGACGGCCCTTTCTGGTTTGACGTACGTTCTCTATTATTTGGTTTTCGGCGGCATCACGTACCAATTCTTCACAAAGAGCTACTATCCGGATGGGCCGCAATTGGTGGCGCGCCTCGGCCTGTGGTTCTGGGGCATCGAGCTCGCTCGCGGGATCCTGATGACCCTGGCGGTCGTCCCGGTCATCCACACGCTGCGCATGAAGCGTTGGCACACGGCTATCGTTGTCGGTCTCTTGATTTGGATTCTTGGCGGGCTTGCTCCGCTGGTGGCTCCGAACGAACTGATGGGCCCCACGCAGCGCCTGATTCACACCGTGGAAATTTTCACGCAGAATTTCCCGCTCGGTGTTACTGCGGTCTTGCTTCTGCGGCCTCGTAGCGCACAAATCCCTGCAGGAATTGCGGCCGCTTCGTCAGCAGGCTTCTAGAGGGATTGCTCGTAAGCACCGCATTGCGAGCGGTCATGTGAATCGCGCGGCGCCCGCTCCCCGGGGTTCTTTTCGGCTCCCTCTGCGTTCCTTTTTTGGTTGGCGGCCGCGTAACATCCTTTATGTTATTATCGTCGCCAACGCTAGGGCCTTAGAGTCTCGAAGACCGGCGAACGGCCGAAAGTCGCTAAAGGTCGTCCCGACGGTCAACAGGGACCAAGGCCAGGCACTTACGCTTATTTGTTTCATCCGTTGTATGGGCCCTCACTGAAAATCTCACATTCGGAAGAGGCACGACATGATTCTTTCCGACCGGTTGCGGTCCATCCGTGAGCAGAAAAATCTGACCCAGGGGGACATCGAGGAGCGTACCGGCCTGAAACGTTCCTACGTTTCGCGCCTGGAACACGGCCGCACCATTCCTTCGCTGGCTACGCTGGAGAAATTCGCCCAGGCGCTGGACGTACCGCTCTACCATTTTTTCTACGACGGCGAAACGCCTCCGAGAGCTTCCTCTCTCCCGCGAGCCGTGCAGGCCGCCAACGGCGACGACCACTGGGGCCTCGATGGCGAGTCCGCTCGCTATGTTTATCGCCTGAGCCTTCTTCTCCGCCGTATCAGCGAGAACGACCGCAAGATGCTGATCCACTTCGCCTCGCAAGTGATTCGCCAGAAGAAACGTTAATCCTTTACAAGCCGCTGTTTTCTGGCAAAGGAATGCTGATTTGGGGTCCCAGGAATGGCTTGCGCGATGCAGCTGCCTAGCTATATTTGAGCGGTGTGTCCAGGAGGTTGCTAGATGCATCGCTCGACCGGGGTCCCTGCTTCCGCCGTACTGGTAATCGTAGGCAGCGCGTTTACCCTCCTTTGTGCGGCAATGATGCTTTTCGGGTCTGCCTTTGAATCGAAGTCAAACCCGGCTGCAAATGCACCTGTAGGCCTGGGCACTATTCTAACTGTCGAGGCCATTGTTGTTTTCGGCTTTGGGGGTTGGGGCCTTGCGAGCGGCATCGGACTTCTTTACTTGAAGCAGTGGGCCAGGATTTCGTTATTGATTTACGCTGGCATTCTGGTTTTCGTTTCGCTCCCCGCTGCCGTCGTCCTGGCAATCGTTCCCCTTCCCCATGCCACCGATCCGAACCTTCCTCCAAACTTCACGTTGATCATGCGTGTTGGAATGGGGCTCTTTTATGCCGCGTTTGCCACGCTGGGCGGTTTCTGGCTTTATTTTTTTAACAAGCGCAGCGTGAAAGCGCAATTTCAAGCTATGCCACCGGCCCCGGAATCGGCGGCGGGGGATTTCTTTTTGGGATCCGCAATTCCCGCGCCGGTCGCCAGCCAACCTGCGAGACCTCTCAGCATAACGATCATTGGCTGGTTCTTGCTTATCAGCTCAGCCGTGTCCCCACTCCTCCTTCTGACTAGCCGAAGTGTGTTTTCGGGCGTGCAGTTTCCACTCTATTTTTTGGGCTTCTTCCTTTTTGGAAGGAGCGTGTACCTGATCGTTGTTCTCTGGATGGCGGCTCAGGTTGTGGCGGCCGCAGGGCTGCTGAAACTGAAGAGATGGGGTCTCCTCGCAACCATCGGACTCCAGTCGTTAACAATCGTAAATGGAACACTGCTCTTGAGTATTCCGGGACATCGCGCCAGATTTCTGCAAATCATGGAAACCGTGATGGCCACCGTGAATGCGCGCATGCCTCAGCCGGCTCCACAGTTTAATCTTCCAGTATGGCTGGGGTTTGCGGCGTCGTTTCCTATCGTCTTGCTGATTCTCTGGTTCCTCATTACACGAAGGGGAGCTTTCAGCTCGGCCGCATAGGAATATTCCCGCGGTAGCCGGGTTTCGTAGAGGCGACCTTTAGGTCGGCTCAGTCCATTTTATTGCTCTCTTGGGCCCTCGACCCTTCAACTTTTCCAGAATCGCCTATTGCAGCGCCGCGAGCGCGTTGATGCGGCCCTTGCCGAACTCGGCAGCTCCGTCCGGCCCCGAAAAGCTGTCGGCGGACTGTTCTATCAGCGTGCGCAATTGGGACGAGTTCATGTGGCCGAACTTTCCGACGATGAGAGCGGCAAGGCCGGAAACATGGGGGTCGCCATGGAAGTACCAACAGCAAAAGCGTAGAGGTTTGCCAATCCATTCTTTCCGCCGGGGCCCAGCACGAAATCAAAAACGAAGCAGGGCGCTGTGATTACGCCAACATGACACACCTGCGATTGAGGAGTATAGACGGCGTCGCCGCCTGGCGCGGCTACGTTAATCACCGATTGTCCGAAGTTGCTGTAGGAGGCGAGCCGGTCGAAAACCGCCGGCGGATCGAAGCCGAACGCGCCGAAGCCGACCGGACCGGTTGCGGAAACCCCGATGCCGTTACCGGATTGCGCGGGAATTTCGCTTCTGCATGGTTTACAGCGCGGTTGAGCGCGGAAAGAAGTGGACCTAGCCCACCACCTCCCATATTGCTTCGGTCGAATGTGCTACCCAGGCTCATGTTGATCACGTCGGCATAAACAGCGGAGCCGGAAGCATATTCAATGCCGGCGATGAAGGAAGCAAAGGAACCGCGCCCGGAGTCCTTGAGGACTTTCACAGAGACGAGTTCCGCGTTCGGGGCCACTCCTTGCGTGCCCATGCCGTTGATGGGAGCGGCAACAATCCCGGCGACATGCGTGGCATGACTAAACTTGCCGTTCGAGGGAAAAACGAAGCTTGGTTCGGTGGGCACAAACGAAGTGCTCAACGCAGTATTCAAATTCGCGGCGATATCGATATGGCTCGCGACAATTCCAGCGTCGAGAATGGCGACGCGCGCGCGTGTCACGCCATTGCCGCGGTCGCCGTTGGTGGCGGTTTGATCCGCATGAATCTGATGGAGGTTCCACTGCGCGGAGCTGAAGGATTCGTGGTTGGCTGGAGGCAGGACGGATGCATCAGGAGGAGGCACGCCCGAATCGTCAATGACGTTGTCGGCCTGGACGACGGTTTCGTTCGGCGAAATCCATTGCAACTCCTGGTCCTCCGCGACGGATTGCACGCCTGGCAAAGCGGCTGCTTGAGCTGCGAAATTCGGATCGCTCGATTGCGCGAAGACCACGCCAAGGGCGTCGTAGTGCGCAATTACGCTGGAGCTAAAAGCACTCGCAAAGCTCGTGCTGCCGGGTCCTTGGACATTCGCGAGAAGGAGGTACGTCTTGGTGGGATTCTGAGCTTTGGCTGCAACCAGGGCCAAAAAGCAAAGAGAGACAGTCGCAATAACCTTTTTCCGCATGGATATCCTCCATTTGCGGGGACTGTGTCGCGGTTTGAATAAGAGCAGAGGCGTGCCAAACCTTTAGGTCAGTAAGAAGGTCGTGTCAAGTCAAGGGAAGACCCGATGTCAAGGGAAGACCCGAGTGAGGATAAGGGGAATCCTGAGGACAGGATAAAGGAAAAGTTGGAGGTTCACAGACGAGCCGGGAGTTCGGACAGACTCAGGGAAGGTGGGTGATCGTCGCTGTGCCGCTAGGCCAATGTAAAGTCGCGCCGGGCGCTTCGGCTTCTTTGCGGACGTAGGCCATGCCGATGATGCGAAGGGGATCCCAGATTCGTGCCGCGCGGGTGACGTAGCCGGCTTCTTTGCCGTCCGCAGTGGTTAGCGCTTCGCCCGCTTTGGGAACGGCGTCGCCAGAGAACAGCAGCATCACGCGGCGGCGGTTCACATGACCTCGCGAACGCACGCGCTCAACGATTTCCTGGCCGGTGTAGCAGCCTTTGGTGTAGCTGATGTGGCTCGTCTCCAAGCCCGCCTCATGAGGGATTTGTTTTTCGCCGAAGTCGTAGCCGAACCATGGTACGCCTTGCGAGAGGCGCAACCCGCTCAAGGCCGTGTAACCGGCGGGGCCGCCTCCGTGCTTGCGCGCCGCTTCGAGCAGAATCTGCCAGAGCGTGGCAAGCTGGTCGCGCGCTACAACGAACTCCGCGCCCGGCACGGCTCGCGGCGAGCGTTTCACAACGCGGCAGAGGAGAGAATCCGTTGCCGAAGAGGGACTTGTGCTAACGAGACGCACAACGCTGTCGACACTGGCAAGCTCGCTTAACTGCGCCAGGTCAACGCCAGTAAGCTCTTTTACTGCTGCCGCGGCGTTCGGGCCCTCGAGGGCGAGCGTGCCATGAAGTTCGGTTTCATCGGCCAGCGTAACATCGTCCATGATGATGTATTTGTCCATCCACGACGTGAGTTGCTCACGAATCATGGCGTACGAGACGCAAAGATGGCGGTCGGCGAAAGCGTAAGTCTCGAGCTCGGCAAGAATGTGGCCTTGCGGATTGAGCAGGAGAGAAATGATACCTTGTCCCGCGGCGAGGTCCTTGATGTTGTTCGTGAGAATGGCGTTGAGGTAGCGCGCGCGGTCCGGCCCGGTGAACGAAAGATAGGCGCGATAATTCTTGTCTGTAAGTGCGACGCTTCGATTGCCATAGCGATACTCGGCTGGGGGATCGCCGAAATCGCTCGGCAGCGCACAGCCAAACCACACGCCCATGCTCGCGCCTGCCTCCACCTGCAGCTTCGCGAGCGCCGCATCGTGGGTTCGCGGCGTGGCCATCTTTTGCGCTGTTGCTGGCGTCTCCATGCTTCTCCCGATTCACCTTAGCTCAGTCTATCGCCTTTTTTGCTTCCGGGCGATTTTGGACCGTTCAACGCGAGAAAGGAGCCTCGGAATCCGATGCTATAATCGCAGTATGCGCGACGATTTGCGAGGCTTGCCGGCCCTCAATGCCGCCCAAGAAAGCTTGATTCACATCACCATTCCCGTGGGCATGCTGCAGTGCAATTGCTCGATCATCGGTGACCCACTCACCCGCGAAGCTCTAGTGGTCGATCCCGGCGACGAGGTGACGCGCATTCTGGATTTGCTTGGACGGCGACGCCTCACGGTAAAGGCCATAGTGAGCACGCACGCGCACATTGATCACGTCGGCGGATTGAGCAAGCTCCACCAATACACCGGCGCGCCCGTGCTGATGCATCGCGACGATTTGCCGCTTTATCAGGCGATGGATGTGCAGGCAGCGTTTCTGGGTGTGCTGCCCCCGGATTTGACGGAAGTGGATCAATTGCTGAAAGAAGGCGACGTTTTGCGCTGGGGATCGCTCGAAGCGCAGGTGATTCACACGCCGGGCCACACGCCCGGGAGCGTCTCGCTATATCTCCCCCACGACGCCGGGAAAGTTTATCTGACGGACAAGAACGTCCAAGCCAGTGCCAAGTCCAGTGCCGAGGCAGCCGCTCAGAAGGCAGGAAACGGAAGCGATTCTAGAAGAAGCGATGAGGCAAACGCAGGTTCGGAGAAGACCGAAATTCGCGTGCCGCAACTCCTCTCGGGTGACACCCTTTTCAAAGGCAGCATCGGCCGCACGGATTTGTGGGGCGGCTCGATGGAGGAAATTATGGACTCGCTCCGCGGCAAATTGATGCAGTTGCCGGACGCGACGATTGTGCATCCGGGCCATGGTCCGATGACCACGATCGGCCAGGAACGGGAAGTCAATCCGTTCTTGCGGCCGGAGTGAGCGAAAGAAGTAGAGACTTAACCATGTGAAGGCGTAAACAATCAAAGGCGCGGTGTTTGGGCGCGGGGAAAAGAGGATGTCGGCGTTTCAGGAACATAAAGAAGAGCTGGAGCACTACGAGCAGATGTTCGGGCGCGAGCGCGGGCGGCTGGCAGTCTCGCTCGATCGCATCACCAACGCGCTCGTGCTTGCGGGACAGCACGGCGTGTACTGCACGAGCCAGCGCAACCCGATGGTGCCGGCCATGGATTTGCGCATGATTCACCAGGAATTGGTCCACGCGAAGGAATTAGTGCAGTCGGTGATGGAAGAGTTGCGCAAATCGAAAGATCCGGGAATCTAGTGTTCCAGTCTTCCGGCCTTGGTTTTTGTCGAGGCATGCGATTTGCGTCCATCCGAATCGGCAAGCCGCCACGAAGCGGAGTGGCACTTCGGGCACACGCACCTCGACTTGACTTTACCGCCCCGCGTCCCCAGAACATAATTCCTGAGCCACCAGATCCAGCCCTAATTTGCATTGCAAGGAGAAGGTCTAAATGCAAACAGAGATGCTGGACGCCTCGAGCAGCGCTTGGGAATCGGTGTGGAGCGACTTAGCGATGCGACGGTCCGACTTGGTGCAGCACAAGGAGAAAGAGAAAGGCACGGTCTCCCGGACTTCCCAGATCGTTTTTGGGGAGAGGCAGCACCTTCTTCGTGTGCTCGATTCGCTGGAAGGCACCGACGTGCCGATCGCGAGGCGGCAGCAGGAACGGCGCATCCTGGAAGAGCTGATTCACGCGCGGACGAGGGAACTGAATCAGATTAACGTGGCGTGGGACGAAAAGATAGGATTGGTGCTGAGCTCCGATGCCAAGCCGGAAGTGCTGGAGAAACTGGCAAAGCAGGCGCCACCAGAAGATTTTTACTTGTTGAGATTGATCAGCGAGCATCCGCGGGCGAACGCCAAAACGCTGGGCAAGCTGGCCAAGCATCCCTATGGAGCGATTCGCGAAAATGTCGCGCGTCACCCAAATGCGGACGCGCCGACGCTGGCGTGGCTGAGCCGGGACCGCAGCCAGCCGCTATGGTATCTGGTGGCGTTCAACCCCAATACTCCTCCTCCGTTGCAGCGGCGCCTGCGCGACCGCCTGAAACGACTGGGCGAAAACCAAGCCGTGAAATAAGCGAGCGGGATTTAACAATGTAATTGGCGACTCGTCTCTCGGACGAGCGCGACGGCCTTCGACGCAAAAACTACAAGTAAAATCTTAAGAAGAAATTCGTGCTTCGGATAGAATGGCGCGCGGTTATCGTGTGTGTGAGTGGCGGGGCCGGTTCGAAACACACAGATTCTAAACAGCTGTCTAAAGACGACGCGCTAGGAGCGTGATGGGGCCGCTGCAGGATATTTTCGAGACATGGGCGCGGTTTTTGTACGAGGAAAATTCCACGCTAGCTTTTTTGCGGCGCCGGCGGTGGCTGATTCTGGCATTGAGTGCGGCGGTGCTGATTCCGTGCTTTTGGCATCGGCGAATCGAGGCGGGCGATCTCGCGAGCCACGTATACAACGCATGGCTGGCGCAGCTCATTCAAAAAGGGCAGGCGCCCGGGCTGTACTTTTCCGGGCAGTGGAACAATGTTTTGTTTGATGTGACATTGTTGTGGCTCGCGAAAGTCGTTGGTTTCGCTTCGGCGCAAAAGATCGCGGTTTCGGTTTGCGTGCTGACGTTTTTCTGGGGCGTGTTCGCGTTTATTAATGCGGTGACCGAGCAGCCACCCTGGTTTCTGACACCGTGTATCGCCATGCTGGCCTACGGATATTCGTTTAGCATGGGCTTCATGAACTACTGCTGGTCGCTGGGGTTGGCTTGCTTCGCCCTTGCGATCGTGTGGCGCGCGCCGCGACGAGTGGACTGGATTGGCGCGGCGATTTTTGCTTTGCTGGCTTACGTGGCGCACCCGATTGGGTTTTTGTGGCTCGTGGGCATGATTGCGTACTTGAGAGTCAGAGAAAAGTTGCCGGGATGGTGGAAGGTGGCATTGCCGCTGTGCGCGGGAGCGGGATTTTACGCGGTCTTTTGGTATGCGTCGCGAGGGCCGGAGCTTTCGGCGGACTGGGATCGCGGGCCTTTTTATTTTTACAACGGGGCAGATCAACTGGCTCTTTACGGGAAGCGCTACATTTGGCTGGCGGTTGCCGCGTTTTGTTTTGGCATTGTTTGTGTGGGCGCAGATTTGTTTTCAGGGAAGGGAGAACGAGGAGTCTGGAAGCGATTCGTGTTGCCGTTCGAATGGTATGCGGTCGTTTTTTGCGCGACGGCGCTAGTGCCGGAAAATTTGCGGCCTTCAGCGGATTCCGGGTGGATTGGATTGCTCGGTTCGCGGCTGACGACCGTTTCGGCGATTTTTGGCCTCTGCTTTCTGGGGTTGCTCAAGCCGCGTAAATGGCATCTCGCCGGCTTTGCCGCGTGCGCGCTGGTGTTCTTCGCATTTCTTTACCAGGACACGGGCTGGCTGAACCAGTTGGAATCGAACGGGGAGAAGCTCGTTGCCGACTTGCGTCCCGGGACGCGAGTGATCGTGACGCTCGATGCGCCGCCCAATTCCCGAATACAGTTCGTTCATCATGCGGTGGAACGCGCGTGCGTCGGACACTGCTTCAGCTATGCGAACTATGAGCCTTCTTCCAAAGAGTTTCGCGTGCGCGTCCGGGAGGAAAGTCCCGTAGTGACGTCGTCCACGGACACCGCGGAAGACATGGCCGCGGGCGAATACGATTTGGACGTAAGCGATCTTCCGATGAAGCAGATTTACCAATGCGACGGGGGCGATTTGACGAAGTTGTGCATTCGCGATTTGGCGGCCGGGGATGATTTGAACATGGATATTGGGCGGAAGCCGGGGAGACGTTGAAAAAAGCTGTGGATCGGCTGAGATGCCTCGGCCGCAAGCAACGCGGCCTCAGGATAACACCCACAAACACCTTGTATACAACCAACAGAAATCTAAGTTAGTGCGCGGCACTGGGGTCGCCGGTGGGAGGAGGAGCATGATCTTCTTTCGCCGGCGGGCCGAGGAGTTCTGTGAAGATAGGCTTTAATGCGTCGGCCCATACCCGGTAGCCCTTGAGAGCGGGATGCAGTTTGTCGGGATTCATCATTCCGTCGAACAGCTTGCCTTCGCGATCCGCCAATTCATCGTTGATGTTGAGGAAGCGAACTTTTTTGCCGTCCGCCAGCTTGGATAAATTGTCGTTAATCTTGTTGATGATCGGCATCACGGCCGGATTGTCGTTTCGCGGGAAAATGGCGCTGAGGATGACTGTGGCATCCGGCGCTCTGGTCTGAAAGAGGTGCAGGATGGCTTGAAGGCCTTTCGTGACGTCGGCAACCTTGGCGTCGTCGCCCCCTGAAGAAACAGTGTGGCCGACGTTGTTGGTTCCGGCGAGAAGCACGATGACTTTCGGATTCAATCCATCGAGTTCGCCGTTGTTCAGTCGCCAGAGGATGTTCTCCGTCTTGTCGCCGCCCCAGCCAAAATCGGAGGCGTTCCAGCCGAAAAAGTTCTGCTTCCAGTTGGCAAGGAGCTCCGGGTAATCGGTCGCTCCCCAGCGACGGGTGATGGAGTCGCCTTCAAAATAAATGTCGATGTGGTCCTTCTTTGCTTTTTCGAGTAATTGTTCGTGAGCGATGAGCGAATTTGGATCGGTGCGAGGTGCCGGCTGATCCGCAGCAGGAGGCGCGGCTACCGGAGCCGCTTTCACCGAAAAAGCGGGTTTGTGATCGAGAAACCTGTCGGCCCAGGTGATGAAATATTTCCAATTCGGGCCGTCGGTGTGGCCGCCATCATCCTGGCGCCAGGCAAGTTCGCCATGGAGCAGGCCGACATTCACGGGCGGCATTTTGGCCATGTGATAGTCGTCGGAAACGCCCAGGTCCCTTGCTCCAAGAAGCCGGAAGACTGGCGCTGCGGCCACTGTGGCCATGTAGCTGCCCTGCTGGTCGAGCCACTTCGCGTCGCCCTTTTCGGGGACGCCGTAGCTGATGAAAGTGAGGCGTGGCGCACATAAAGCAATGAGTTCATGCGCATCGACGGGGAGATCGCCGGCATTCTTGCTGCCAAACGTGGCTTCGGAAGCGCCGTACTTGAGGAAATTGCCGGCCATCCAGTGATATTCGCCCGAACCGGTGAGATTCTCGACGGCTTCGCCAAAATTGCGGCGGTGGAGTTTCGCGCCGGCTTCGCCGGAAGAGCCGACGAGGACGAGAGCGAAGCGCGTGTCGAAGGCCATGGTGACGAGAGCGGCTTTGCCGTAGCGGGAAACGCCTTCGATGCCAACCTGTTTCGCGTCCACGGCTTGGTCGGTTTCGAGATAGTCAAGACCGCGCGATGCGCCCCACGCCCATGCACGCAGTGCGCCCCAATCGTCTGGTTTGCGTGCCTGCCCCTTGTTGACCAGACCAATGACTCCCTTGGTGAGGCCCGCGCCGTTGTCCGCCTGAACGCTCACCGGGTTGATGTAGGCGTAGCCCCAGCCATCGGTGATGAGTTGTTCGGTCGCGGGAGGGTCGGCGCCGGGAGAGCCGGGCGCGCCGGGAATGACGAAACGTGGAGCAGTTCCTGGTGGAAATTCGCGGCCGAACATCATCATCACGGGAACAGGGGCAGCGGCATCGGTGGGCTTGACCAAAAGCATCTGGAGGTCCACGTTGATGAGAGGATAAGACGAATTGTCAACGTGACCGACGAGGTGTTGCTTGACGACCGGATGAGATGCGACCACAGCGGTTTCTGAGCTGGCGACGCTCCAAGTGACGGCGGGCACGTTTTTGGGGACGCGCCCAACAACTTCGCTCGCAAACTCTTCGACGATTTCCGGGCGGCGTTGCTTCCACCACATTTGTGCGGTCGCGACTTTCTTACCGCTCTTCAACGCCAGGGCATCGGGCAGGTCCGGAAAGGGATTCGCTTTCGATTCGTCGTAATTTGCGTGGTTGGCGTCGTTCTCGTTTCCGCTGAATCCCGGGCGCAGGGCTTTGATGCCGAGCTGGTCCATCATGTTTTGGCGATCTTGTTCGGTTGTCCAATTCTTGGACCCGGGCAAATCGACCCTACCGGTGCCGGAAACCGAGGCAGGGGAGGGGGCTGAGGATTGTTGGCCGAAGAGATCGGCACGCACCGCCAGGCTAAGAAGAACAATGAAGAAGAGTGCGGACGAGGCAAGGAGCAATCGTTTCATCAGTTTCATGGCCACCGAGAATAATGTTGCTCGGTCTGATCAGCAAGCTGTTAGTTGAGCCCGAAATCGAAAGGCGCAGAGAGCGAAGAGATTTCACTTGAGATTAGCGGGAGACCGAAGGGCTGGTTCGGCGTTTTCCGCGCGCGGCGAACCAAATTGCCGCCACGGCGAGAAGCACCAGCAACACAAAGGGCGCGACATGTGAGGCCATCCAGGGTGCGAGAACGAGCCAAAACCGCGCGGCGATGTCTGGGAGGCTTCGCGAGGGGAGACGCGGCTCGGCGTCGAACAGGATAGCTTGAATGTTTTGCTCGAGGCCTTCGGTCGAGCCGTACACATTGCGCAGAGTGATGATGATCGCGTTGCGTTCGGGATAGCGCAGACTCCAGGCGAAGAAGTTCTCGGGCATGTCGCCGCGCATCTCGGCAATCGTGTTGCCGGCCCCGGGCTGACCTGCTGGAATTTTGGTGATGAACCAGCCGTAGCCCCAGTCGTGAAGCACGGGCAAGAAAATCTGCTCGCGCAATTCTTTCGAAACGAACTCGCCGGAAGTAAGCGCCTGGTTCCATCTGTAGAGATCTTCCACGGTGGAGTACATCGAGCCGGAAGAAAAACCGTGGATGCGGTCGATGAAGGCGCCGCGAGTGTACCGCGGGCCAGCGTGACGGAGGTAGCCGGTGGCGCCGTCGAGTTGTGCGAGGTCGTTCTGGTCCATCCCGGAGTCCTTCATGCCCAGGGGACTTAAGATTCGCTGATGCAGGAGGTCGTTGAAGGACTTTCCGGTGACGTGTTCGAGAACCAGGCCGAGCAAGTTGTAGCCGCAATTGCTGTACTCCCACTTTTTGCCGGGCTCTGCAGGGAGCGCTGGTTGGCAGAATTTCTCCGCAAATTCCCGATGCTCGTATCGGCGAGTGGCTTCGGACGTGGCGTTAAATTCTGGAGAATCAAAATCGGGAGGCAGGCCGGAAGTGTGATGGAGCAGTTGCTCGATGGTCATGCGGCTCCCGGTATCCTTGCGATACCAGGGCAGGTAATCGGAGAGCTTGCCCTGAAGAGCGATTTTGTTTTCGGCGACTTGTTGCAGGATAAGCAGGGCAGTGAACTGTTTCGTGATGGAAGCGATGCCGAATTTCGTGCTTGGCACGTTGGGTATGTCGTAATCGAAGTTAGCTTTGCCTGCGCCACTGGAGTAAATGACCTGGCCACCGTCGGCGACGAGGATAGCGCCGTTGAAGTAGCCGAGCTTCTGGTAGTGCGAAACGACCTGGTCGATGCGCTGGGCCTTGTCCCGCGGGGCGTCCTGGCCCGCGAGCCGTACGGGCGCGAGCAAAAGAAGCAGGGGTAAAAGGGCAGGGAACTTGCCGCACATGCCGGAGAGGATACGAATCCCGCGGCCGCGAAGCAAATTCGGGCGGGGAAAGCCAGCTGCCGGCAGCGAAGGGCGGCACCAATGGCGGAAGACAAATTGGCTCTTGTAGCAGGCCAAGTTCTGCTAAAATTGGCCGAGGGTGAGAGACAATGTTGCCACTTCATCTCCAGCCACAAAGCCATGTCCCTCTGTATGTTCAACTTCGCGATCAACTCCGAGCCTTGGTGCACGCCGGTGATTTGCGCCCGGGCGACCGCATCCCTGCGAGCCGCGAACTCGCGACCATGCTCGGCGTGCACCGAACCACGGTAGCCAATGCCTACGCCGAATTGGAGTCGGAAGGGCTGATTCAAGGACACGTGGGCCGCGGCACGTTCATCAAGGGCAATGGCAATGGCTTGAAAATCACCCCGCCGGCGCCACCGGTGTTGAATGGCAACGGAAGCATTCGTTGGGAACTGCTGTTTGCGGATGAGCGGGGCGAAGAAGTACTGAGTCGGCTGACGGCCGGCGTGCCGGAGAGCGCCTTGTCTTTCGTGATGGCGTGTCCTGCACCGGAATTTTTCCCTATTGACGAGCTGCAGATTTGCGTGAACGCGGTGTTGCGCCGCGAGGCCACGGAAGTCCTGACGCTTGGCCCCTCAGACGGCTATCCCCCCTTGAAGGCGGCGTTGCTGGAATTGCTGCGCCACGACGGGATCTTGGCAAAAGATGAAAACCTGCTCATCACCGATGGTTGCCAGCAAGCGTTTGACTTGATCAGCAAGGCGTTTGTGCGCCCGGGCGACTCGGTGATCATGGAGAACCCGACGTATCCGGGCGCCGTGGCGATTTTTCACGGAGCGCGAGCGCGGTGCCTGACGGTGCCGATGCGCACGCATGCGGAACCAGGAACGACGTTGGGGCTGGACCTGGAAGCCCTCGAAGCCACGCTCGCGGCGAACCGCGTGAAGCTGATTCTGCTGACGCCGGATTTTCAGAACCCCACGGGCGTTTCGATGCCGCTGGCATCGCGGCGCAAATTGCTGGAGCTTGCGGGTCGTTATCAGGTGCCGGTGGTGGAAGACCACATTTACGCGCGGCTGCACGCGCGGGAAGAGCGCGTCCCATCCTTGAAGCAGTTGGACCGTTCGAATCTTGTGATTCACATTGACAGTTTTGCCAAGGTGGCGTTCCCCGGATTGCGTGTGGGATGGATCGTCGCGCCGCCGCAGGCGATTGAGCGGCTGCGCATCGTGAAACAGGCCACGGACCTGCACACCGACCAACTGGCGCAAGCGACGCTGGCGGAATTCTTGCGGCGCGGACTCTTCAGCAAACACCTGGCGAAAATGCGCAAGGTTTATGCCTCGCGACTGGCTGCGGTGGATGAAGCTCTGCGCAAATACATGCCGGAAGGCACGCGCTGGATGCGGCCGGAAGGCGGGATGTGCCTGTGGCTGGAGCTGCCGCCGGGGTTCGACGCGAGCGAGCTGCTGATTCACGTGAAAGAGCGCGGCGTGCTGTTCGCGCCGGGTCGCTACTTCTACGTGCAAAGCCCGCTGCCGAATACCCTGCGACTCGCATTTTCCAGCCTCGACGAAAAACAAGTTGCGCGCGGCGTGGCTACTCTGGCGGAAATGCTGAAGGTGGAGATGCGCAAGCGGCAGCGCGGCGTGCGGAGAGCGGAGCGGAGCCGCGTAGCGCTAGTGTGAAGTAAGGAGGTAAAGAAGCAAGGAAAAGAATCGGCGAGGAAAAGTTGAGCGACACGATCAGGCTGGAGCCGAATCCCTCGAATAGATGCTTTGGCTGCGGCGGAGATAACACCGGCGGGATGAAGCTGACGTTCGAACAGGACAACGCGAATCGAAAAATTGTTGGACGGTTCGTGCTGGGCGAGCGGTATCAAGGTGGCGCGGGATTTGCGCACGGCGGAATCATTGCTTTGCTGCTCGATGAGGCCATGGGCAAAGTTTGCCGATTCCGGGAAGTTCGCGCGGTGACCGCAGAGCTGAGTGTCGAATACTTGAAGCCCGTGTCGATCGACAAAGAGATTGTGGTGGAAGGGCGCGAGACGGAGATGAATGGAAGAAACCTTTTCATGAGCGGCGAGGTTCGAAACGAGAATGGGGAGGTGCTGGCTCGAGGTAAAGGGCGGTTCGTGGTAATCAAACCTCGATAAAAAGAGTTTGGGATCCAAAAAGTTTCAAGAGGGAGAGGAGAAGGACGATGGAAGTGAAAAAGCCAAATGGTAGCGGCAATGGAAATAAGGGCTCGAACGAGTGGCGTGTCAAAGTCGGCCTCGCAGAAATGCTCAAAGGCGGCGTTATCATGGACGTCACAAACGCCGAGCAAGCCAAAATTGCCGAGAATGCCGGAGCCTGCGCCGTGATGGCGCTGGAGCGTGTGCCATCGGACATCCGCAAAGAGGGCGGCGTGGCGCGCATGGCCTCCATCAAAGTGATTCGCGAGATCATGAATACAGTGACGATTCCGGTGATGGCCAAAGTGCGCATCGGGCATTTTGCTGAGGCGGAAGTTCTCCAGGCGCTGGAAGTGGATTTCATTGATGAAAGCGAAGTGCTGACCCCGGCGGATGAAGAGAATCACATCTGGAAGCACGATTACCGCGTGCCATTTGTTTGCGGCGCGCGCAACCTGGGCGAAGCGTTGCGTCGTATCGCCGAAGGCGCGGCAATGATTCGAACCAAGGGCGAAGCGGGTTCGGGCAACGTGGTGGAAGCGGTGCGGCACATGCGCGCGATTGTTAGTCAAATGAAGAAGCTCACCACCTTGCGTGATGACGAATTAATGCACGAAGCGAAAGAGTTGGGAGCGCCGCTGGAGCTGGTCCGGCAAATCGCGAAAACCGGGAAGCTGCCGGTGCCGAATTTTTCGGCGGGTGGCATCGCCACGCCGGCTGATGCTGCGTTGGTGCGCCGACTGGGAGCCGAAGCAGTGTTCGTTGGATCGGGGATTTTCAAGTCGAGCGATCCCGAAGCGCGCGCGAAAGCGGTTGTGAAAGCGGCCACTCACTTTGAGGATGCGAAAACAGTGCTCGAAGCTCACGAGGGATTGGGCGAAGCGATGCGCGGGCTCGACGTGCGGCAGATGGAAGAAAAAGATCTGCTCTCGACCCGGGGCTGGTGAGTCACAGTTTTCAGTACGCAATTTCTCTTGTAGGGGCGCAGCATGTTGCGCCAGGTTTGCGTGGCAATCAAATCGAGGCAAGCGAGTGAAGATTGGAATTTTGGCAGTGCAGGGAGATTTTCAGGCGCACGCGGCGATGTTGGAACAACTTGGCGCGAAGACGGCCGAAGTACGCACTCCTGCGCATCTTGAAGGCTGCGATGGATTGATCCTTCCAGGCGGTGAAAGCACGACTCAGTTAAAGTTCCTCCAAGAAGAAGGCTTGGCGGACGAGATTGTGAAGTTCGCTGAACGCGGTGGCGCGATTTTCGGCACCTGCGCTGGCGCAATTCTACTCGCCAAAGATGTGAAGCACCCGCAGCAGGACTCGCTGAACCTCATGGACATGACTGTGATTCGCAACGCGTACGGGCGGCAGATTGCCAGCGACGTGGTAAGCGGTCCCACGGTGCTCAAGAAAGAGCCGCTCGAAATGGTATTTATTCGCGGACCCGTGATTGAGCGCGCTGGCCCTGCCGTGAAAGTCCTGGCGGAATATGAGGGAAAACCAGCGTTGGTCCAGCGCGAAAACATCATGGCCGCGACGTTCCATCCGGAACTGACCGACGACACCACAGTGCACGAATATTTTCTGCGCCTCGCCGGCGCACAAGCCAAGCAGCCCGCAAACGGCGTAAAATCCTCTTAGTGAAAAAAGTGAAAAGCCAGACACCGGAGTCGCCTCCCTCTCAGCGAACGCGAGTACTGTTTGTGTGTGTCGGTAACGCTTGCCGAAGCCCGATGGCGGAAGCGATCGCGCGCTACGATGCCGCGGATGTGATAGAAGCATCGAGCGCGGGGTTGTATCCTCTCGGGTACGTTGCGGAACTCACAAAACAGGCACTGATGAAGAATGGCTATGCAGTGAGTGGGCTTACCTCCGACCGGCTTACACACGAGGCAATGGACGCGTCAGATCTGATCATTAACATGACCGGGACACCCAGCGAGCATGCTTTCGAGGGCAAGAAGAATGTGGAACACTGGCTTGTAGAGGACCCTTATGGTGAGGATCCGGAAACGTACCAGCGCGTTTTTGAAGGCATCCGCCGAAGGGTACACCAGCTCGCGGTAAGCTTGCGGGGGAAGCGCGTGAGCCAGAAAGCAGAAAGATAGGAGCGCTTTTGCGGCGAGAAAAAACCAGCGTATCGCAAGAGGATTACCTGAAGGCGATTTGGGAGATGCTGGAGGAGAACCAGACGCCCATCAGCGCCCGGCTGGCGGAGGAGTTGCAGGTCACTCCGCCGGCAGTGACGGCGGCGCTGAAACGCATGACGCGCGACGGGCACGTGAGCATTGACCGCAAGGGACAGATTGTCCTCACGCAGGAGGGAAGAAAGTTTGCAGAGCACCTTGCGCTGCGCCACCAACTGGCGGAAATGTTGCTGACCGACGTCATCGGTCTTTCCTGGGCGAAAGCGCATGACGAAGCCGAGCGATTAGAACATGCGATCTCGCCGGAGGTGGAGGCGCTGCTGATCAAGCGCTTCGGGGACAAGAAGAGCTGCCCGCATGGCGTGCCGATGCGCGGAGGAATCGGGACGCTGCGAAAGCAAGGAGCGGTGCTGCTTGCGGACCTGCGCCCGAAGGATTCCGGCGAAATTCTCTGCGTGTACGAGAAAGATGCGCAGTTTTTGGAATTCCTGGAGGGACTGCATTTGCGGCCGTCAACAACCGTGGATGTCCTGAAGCGCGAATACGATGAGACCATGACACTGCGCGTGAGTGGAAAAACCGTGCATCTCGGCAAGCCTGCTACCAGCCGCATCTGGGTGAAGAAACTCACGTAGTCGGTTACTCACCGAATATAGCGTTAACCTCCCCGGGACCGATCGCGTTTCCTGCAAACGTGAACGTGCCTTGCTCACGCATCTCGCGAGCAGCGCCCAAAAATGCGCCCAGTGCAGTCCGATAAAGCGCGCTGCCCACACTAATCCGTCTGACCCCAATCGCGGAAAGCTCCGCCACGCTCAGTTGCGCACCTCGCAAGCCCATCACGACATTCACCGGACAGCTCACGGACCGCACGACGGTAGCAATCTCGTCCTTGCTCGCAAGACCCGGCGCATACAAAACGTCGGCCCCGGCGTCCTCAAAGGCTTGCAGGCGTTTGATGGTGTCTCGCAAGTCCGGCCGTCCGTGCAGGTAATTCTCCGCTCGCGCGGTCACTGTGAATGGAGTAGGGAGTTTGCGTGCTGCCTCAACCGCGGCGCGGACGCGCTCCACTGCATGTTGCAATTCATAGATCGGATCGTCCGGGCACCCGGTTGCGTCTTCGATCGAACCGCCGACAAGCCCTGCGCCGGCCGCGAGCCGGATCGTTTCCGCCACGACTTTCGCGTCGTCCCCAAAACCATTTTCTAGATCGGCGCTGACCGGAAGGTTGGTGACGGATACAATCGCCGATGCATAAGCCAGAGATTCAGAGCGGTTCAGCGTATTGTCCCGCCGTCCAAGCGAGAAGGCGTAGCCCATACTGGTGGTGGCCAGTGCCTCAAATCCCAAGTGGGCTAGCATGCGCGCGGTACCCATGTCCCACGGGTTGGGAAGGATGAACGCGGAGTTGCGCTGATGCAAGGCGCGGAAGGCCTGTGCCTTTTCTGCCTGGATGCTCATCCGGTGATTACTCCGTTCCGGCGAGGGTTGCGGGGATGCCAAAGGTCCCATCCACCACCTCGACGAAATTTCTCTCTTCGCGAAGGATGAAGCGCTTGGTTTGCGCCGTCTCAAAATTCTCTCGCGCTTCCTTGTCGGACTTCAAACGCGTCTTATAGCGCTCGTACGACGCCAGGCTGTCAAAGGCAATCAGCCCCCA
>DATFRZ010000085.1:0-2687 GCA_035262885.1 Candidatus Acidiferrum sp. | reverse complement strand
TGCATGGCCGTCAACGCGCATGTCGATCACCAGTCGGCCGTACGGCGCGACTTCGACGAACGTCCCACGGATCCAGTGCTCCTCGCCGGTGGGTGAGCGCATGCAGACCTCGAACGGGCCGCCGACATGCATCTCAATCTTTGCATCCGAGACGAAGTAGGTTTCCGGGCTGAACCAGCGCTTCACATGGTCCGCGGAGATCCAGGCTCTGAACACCGTCTCGCGCCGCGCATGGAAGACGCGGGAAAGCCTGAGCGGCTCCGGTTGCAGTATGGTCGCCGTGGCATTCGCTTCAATGACCCGAGCCATCGCCATCTCCTTCGTTGTCCAGGGTTTTCAGGTAGTCGCCCAACCGGTCGAGGCGATGTTCCCACTCGATCCGGCGGGCGTTGATCCATTGCTCGGCCCGGCTGAGCGCTTTGGGCTCAATCGCGCAGGTTCGCACGCGGCCAATCTTTTCCGAGCGCAGCAAGCCCGCTGCCTCAAGGACGCCCAGGTGCTGCATGACCGACGGCAGCGACATGGGTAGAGGACGGGCAAGTTCACTCACCGGCGCCGGCCCGCGGCTCAGCCGCTCGACCATCGCTCGTCGCGCGGGGTCGGCAAGGGCGTGGAAGAGGCGGTCAAGATCGGGCGATTGGTTAAGCATATGCCTAAGTATCACGGCGGAGACAGTTAGGCAATAGCTTTAGTGTTTGCCGGGCGGATTTTTTCACCGCCCGACTTTGCCTAGCCGCCTTAGCGACTCCCGGAGCGCGAATCGCCCCGTTAACCTTAATTTCGTCTTTTTTATGCGCCGTAGCTATCGTAGGTTGAGTAAAGGGGTAGGTGGGTGATGAGCTTATCCTATATTATTGAGTGGATGAGGGATTTCGCCCAAGCCTATTATCCACTCGTGATGCTCATAACGACAGTTTTCGGGTTTCTTTTTGGCCTGCGGATTGGGTTTTGGTCACGGGTGTTGGGAAAGCTGAGGGATTTCTGGAATACCGATATCCGACTCCTCAGGGCGAAGAACGCGGAACTGACAAAAACTCTCAGCCGCGTACGCGATGCCTTCGACGACGACAATAATCTTTGGCTCCGAAGCCCGGTGGTGAAGCAACCGGAGTGCTATGACAGGAAGCTCCAGGAGAGCATTCCCATTCTTCTCGTGGCCAACTTAAAAGGCGGCGTCGGCAAAACGACGATCGCTGCTAACCTCGCGACCTATTTCGAACAGCGCAAGGGAGAGCGAGTCCTGGCCATTGATCTGGATCATCAGGGCTCGCTTTCTTCCATGTTGCTGCCCGAGATGGCGCAACGTACGCAGCGGCCGGCTGATGCCGTGAAGGCGCTGATCGGCGGGAGCCCCCATGGGGGTGCTGCGCTCTTTTCGGAAAGCGTTCCCATCCGGCACTCGCAACGCGATTCCAGACTGATTGAATGCGATGACGCCTTTGGCAATTTCGAAACGCGGCTTTTGTTAGAATGGCTCATCGGGGACTGTAAGGACGACGTCCGTTACAATCTCGCTCGCGTGCTGCACAGCGCTGAGGTGCAAAACAATTTCAACCGAGTGATTATCGACGCGCCGCCTCGGATGACGACAGGGTTCGTGAACGCGTTGTGCGCCAGTACGCACCTTGTCGTGCCGTTCGTTCTCGATATTTTGTCGGCCGAGCGCGTGGGATTGTTTCTCCGGACCGTACGCCGAATGCGCGGGCAAATCTTCCCGCATCTCGAATTGGCGGGCGTTGTGGGCACCTTGAAGGGTGATGGTACCGAAAAGCTGAGAGATACCGAGCAGAAAGCGATATTGGAGGCGAAACGCGGGGTATCCCGCAATTGGGGCGCGGGAGATTACGTTCTCACGGATGTTCTCGTTCCGCGCAAGCAGTCTATCGCCGATATGGCCGGCGTCGGCATTGATCTCACAGTGGCGACTCTTTTTTACCCGTTAGGCCACAGGCTGTTCGAACTGACCACCCAGATTCCGCCTGCTTGCGCCGAACAGCGTCTCTCAGCGTGATGGCGCGCGCAATGCCCACAAGGACACAGCGCAGATGAAGGTCAGTTCGCTGATCGCCGTGCTCAGCAACTTCGAAGCCGCGGTTGCCGCTGCCGCTGGCGTGGGGGCGCTGAGCGGCTTCAAAGAACTTCGCCAGCTGTTTCTGGGCCACGAGGACAAAAACGTTGCACCGTTCGTCAAGATGCTCCTTAAGCAGCGGGACATTCACGGACGCAGAACGAATAGTCTTCCCATCGCCCGTCTTCGTGAAGCGCTCACCAAGCTAGGGGCTTGTTTGCGCAGCGCTGAAGGCGAGAACGCTGCCGATGATATCGCAAAGCTCGCTGAGTTGCTCGACGGGTGCGGGCAAGTAAGCGTCGAGGAGTTCGTGAGCGAAGCACGCGAGTGGCTTGTCGAAGCAAGTCAGCCAAAAGCTAAACTCGAAGCGGCTGTCAAACCTGCGAGGCCTGCGCGGCAAAAACCCGTTGCACTTTCAGCCGGGACACTGCCGCCGACCGATTACGCCACTCTCCTTCAACGCACGGCCACGGACAACACGCAGTTCGATCAAACCGTCGAGCGGTTGCGAGCTGACCGCAGGATCAAGAAGGCAGATATGCGCGAAATTGCTCGGCTATTTTTGGGTTACGAACTCGCCAAGAAGAAAGGCCGTGAAGACGCCTTGGCGGAAATCGTT
>DATFRZ010000084.1:0-6565 GCA_035262885.1 Candidatus Acidiferrum sp. | reverse complement strand
TCAGCAAGTCTTCGTTAATCAATGCCGCAGAGCGCTTGCGCAGACTGGGACCGCCAAGTACCCGCGCTTCGGCGCAATTTGGACATTTACAGAAAGCTTCCGGGAAAGCATTTGCGGCAGCCGTCCCGAGAAAAGTGATTTTCATCGGTGCCCGAGAACGCAACCTTTTGTTGTCGCCCCTGCTCTAGTCTAGCTGATAACTGTCGGTGAAAATCGCAATTAAGCGGTTTGCGTTGGTTAGTGGCCGGTCGGCAACTCGAAAGTGATTTGAGGAAATTTTCTCGTAACGTCTCAACCTGCCTCGCCTTTGATTCTATTGAGGCATTTCGAGATGGTTCTTGAGCAGTTTTTTGCCACCTCCGCGATATTCACAGGGACCGGGGCGGGGCTAATAAGTAGCCAGGATTCATCGAGCAGAAACCGCTCGAGGGGGCAGAGTACGTCGCCCGCAAAAACCGCGGGGTTCGGGATGACGCCTGGGTGCTAGCGCGCGGGCGGCGGGCGCGCGAAGAGCCTTTTTGTCCTACTTCTAAATCTTCGAAGCGAATCCGGAGCGTCGCACGAGCAACATGGCAAGGAAAACGCCAGCGAGGACGTCGAACGAAAGACAGAATCCAGGCCATCACACCGGGACTCCGGGATTCTGAATGAACCGGTGGTGCAAGAAGTCGAAAACTCCGTGCCCGGCGAGAGCAGCGACAATCAGCCAAAGGTTCTTTTTGAAGCCTGCCACGGCCAGCGCGAGAAAGGCACCTGCTATCAGGGACTCAACGCCAGCGCCGGCCTGGAATTCCCCATGACGGCAAACAAAATGTAATAGGTGGCAATTACTGTCGCCAGCGTCGGATAGAAGACGCGGTCGCGATCAAATCCGACCAACGTGGCGAAAGCGCACACCACCACTGCTAGTCCAACACCGATCAGGTATTCCATCGATTCCTCTCGGTCTGCTGGCCCCGCGCCGCAGCGGTTTCTGACACACTTCTGCTATTCTCTTCGCGGAACTTTCTGTATTCAACTTACGTTTCGTGACTTGAGGGCCTTGTGGAGACACTGCCGACAGCGGAAGAGAATCGCCGGGGAGATTGGCTGCTTCTTGGTGGGCTTTCGCTTGCTCTAACTTTGCTGCACATGCTCGTTGATGGGCGCTACGGGTATTTTGTTGACGAGCTGTATTACCTCGCTTGCAGCCATCATTTGGCGTGGGGCTACGTGGACCAGGCGCCGCTGATTGCGGCGGTCACCTGGCTCGAGCGCGTTACGCTGGGTGATTCGCTGCACGCGCTGCGATCTTTGCCCGCGGTTGCCGCCGGGCTGAAGGTGCTGCTCACCGGCTTGATCGCCAAGGAGCTTGGCGCGCGGCGCTACGCTATCGCTCTCGCGTGCGTTGCCGTGATTGTGGCTCCAATTTATCTGGGGATCGACAGCCTGCTAACCATGAACGCCTTCGAACCCTGCTTCTGGATGGGGGCTGCGCTGATCGTCTTGAAAATATTCAACGGCGCGAGTCCGAAGCTCTGGCTGCTCTTTGGAGTTGTTGCAGGGGTGGGCTTGCAGAACAAGCACTCCACGCTTTTCTTCGGGTTCGGCCTGTTCGTTGGTCTGCTGCTGACCAAGCAGCGGCGGCACTTCGCACAACCGTGGATCTGGCTTGGCGGAGTGATTGCTTTCCTCATCTTTCTGCCGAATCTCATTTGGGAAATTCACCGGCACTTCCCCACGATCGAGTTGTTGCAAAACGTGCAGGCCAGCGGGCGCAACACGGAACTGAGCTGGCTCGGTTTTCTTCTGCAGCAAGGATTCATCATGCATCCGCTCTCCGCGCCGCTCTGGCTCGCCGGATTGTGGCATCTGATGCGGGATCGCGAGGGAAAAGGCATTCGCGTTCTTGGCTGGACTTTTCTCGTCATTTTGTTGTGCATGCTTGTGCTTCACGGGCGCATCTATTACATGGCGCCCGCTTATCCCATGCTGTTTGCTGCGGGGGCGGTGGCATTCCAGAATTGGGCGGAGCGGCATGCGTGGAATTGGCTGAAGCCCTCCTACATTGCGGCACTGCTTGTCACCGGGGCGATGTTCGCGCCCTTTGCCTATTTCCCGATGCTGACGGTGAACCAATACATTGCGTATTCCAAGTTCATGCACCTGGCTCCGCCGAAACTCGAGAACAGCAGGCAGGGACCGCTGCCGCAGCTCTATGCCGACCAGTTCGGGTGGAAAGAGATAGCGCAGGTTGTGGCCAGCGCTTACTTCAAACTGCCGCCGGAAGAGCAGAAGAGTTGCGCAATC
The DNA here is from genome assembly GCA_035262885.1 of Candidatus Acidiferrum sp. Lineage (GTDB taxonomy): Bacteria > Acidobacteriota > Terriglobia > Acidiferrales > UBA7541 > Acidiferrum. The sequence continues at coordinate 4,276 of DATFRZ010000084.1, read as the reverse complement.
TTCGGCCAGAATTACGGGCAAGCCGGGGCGATCGATTTCTTTGGCACGAAGATGGGCCTGCCGGGGGCGCTTTCCGGGCACCAAAGTTATTACTATTGGGGCCCGCGCGGTTACACCGGGGAATGCATGATTGTGATGGGCGATGACTACGAGACGCTTTCGAAGGAATTCGAGAGCGTGGAAAAAGTTGGCACCGTGGATCATCCGCTGTCGATGCCCTACGAACACTTTGATGTGTTTGTGGTCCGACGCCCGAAGTTTGGCACGTTGCAGCAAGCTTGGCCGAAGCTGAAGAAGTGGGGTTAGACGAAGCGCCGCGGCTGCCGCCGAAGGGGCGGGAAAGGTTTGAGTTTGGCGTGTGGAACGCAAGATCAAACCACCCCGTCCGGTGAATGGTGCCCCCGTGAACGGAATCCTTGCGAAGGTCTGGTAGTGGGTGAGGGTGCTGCCCCCTCCCGGGACGCTAATCTGGCGTTTTCCGGGGTTTATAAGACCCCGCTGCACGGCTGGTGCTACCCACCATACAGCGGGATGGTATTATCGGGTCAAGCCTCATACGCTGATTTTACCTCACGAATCACACTCTTCTAGTCTTAGAGCCTTGGCGTTTCCTTGTCAGTCGTGCGAGGCGAATGTTATCTTGGCTTGATTCGTTGTGACGCGAGTTGTCGTGTGAGCAACTGACGACCGACACCTGAGGATTGAGAACTGACGCTTAAGGATTGTGAACGAGTTTTGACTCGACAGCCTGACATCCGGCCCTACCGTGGGAAGAGCCCGCAAATTGCGGCTTCGGCGTACATCGATCCGGCGGCGGTGATCATTGGCGACGTGGTGATTGGCGAGGATTCGAGTGTTTGGCCGTGCGCGGTGGTTCGCGGGGACGTGCATTACATTCGCATCGGCGCGCGAACGAATATTCAGGATGGCTCGATTTGCCACGTGATGCGCGACGAGTATCCGCTGATCTTGGGCGATGATGTGACCGTTGGCCATTCCGTGACGCTGCATGGGTGCACGATCGAATCGCGCAGCTTGATTGGCATGGCCGTGGTGATTCTGAATGGCGTGGTTGTGGGTACGGGAAGCATCGTGGCTGCAGGAACGTTAATCACTGAACGGACGGCGATCCCGCCGGGGAGCCTGGTGATGGGCTCGCCGGGCAAAGTGAAGCGCGCGCTGAGCGAGATCGATAAAGCCACGATTGATGCGTACGCTAAACGCTATGTCGGTTACAAAAATATCTATCGCGAGGAACCCACCGCGTGAGCGAAGGCGCAGCAAAGAAAGAAGAACGGCGCAAGTTCCAGGCCATCAAAGGCACACGCGACCTGCTGCCGCCGGAAACGGCGCTGTGGAATCGCGTCGAACGAATCGCTCAAGAGGTCTTCACCTCCTACGGCTTTGGTGAGATTCGACTCCCCATTTTCGAGCAGACTGATTTGTTTGCGCGCTCGATTGGCGCTGAAACTGATGTGGTGTCCAAGGAGATGTATACGTTTGAGGAAAAGGCAACCGAACTTCCTTCTCCACGGCCATTCTTTACACCAAGAGGTTACACGCCAGCGCTCGAAGAGGCTTTTCAGGCGAATCCCGGATTCAACACACCGGAAAACCGCCGGCGACTCGCGCTTCTCAAGGACCACTTGTCGACTCTGGAGCAAGCTGAAGTCCGGCGCGACGCAAAAGCTTCATCAGCGGCTTACGATCATTACGTCGCGGTTCTAGAAACTATTTTGCAGGGCGATCGCGTGTCCCTTCGCCCGGAAGCTACGGCCTCCGTGTGTCGCGCGTACATCGAGCACAACATGCAGCAGCTACCGCAGCCGGTGAAGCTGTACACGATTGGGCCGATGTTTCGGCGCGAGCGACCCCAGAAAGGGCGCTACCGGCAGTTCTATCAGATTGACGCGGAAGTGCTGGGCGGCTCGGATGCGCCTGGGATGGACGCGGAATTGATTGAAATGGTGATGACGTTTTTCAAGCGGCTGGGGTTGGAAGGCGTGGAACTGGACATCAACAGCATTGGCGACAAGCAATGCCGCCCGAAATATGTAGAACTGCTTCGCGCGGAGCTGCGGAAAGTAAAGGACAAGCTCGGACCGGACAGCCAGCGGCGGATCGAGACGAATCCATTGCGCGTGCTGGACTCAAAGCTCGAAAACGAGCAAAAACTCATTGGAGGGATGCCTCATATCGCCGATCACCTGTGCGAAGAGTGCGCAGAGAATTATCGCGGCGTGAAGAAAGAACTCGAACTGCGCGGCGTGAAATATCGCGAGAATTGGCGGCTGGTGCGTGGGCTCGATTACTATTCGCGGACGACATTCGAGATTACTGCGAAGGGATTGGGCTCGCAGAACGCGGTTTGCGGCGGCGGACGGTACGACGGCTTGATGGAATTGCTTGGCGGGCCGCCGACGCGGGCAACGGGCTTCGCCATCGGCGAAGACCGGCTCATTTTGTCCTTGCAGGAGGCGGGCAAGAGACCTGCGGCTAAAGGGCGCGACGTTTATATTGCCTGGATGGGCGAGAAGGCATACACGAAAGCCGTTCAGGCGGCGAAGAATTTGCGCGCGGCGGGGTTCAGCGTTGAGTTGCCTCCCGTGGAACAGAAATTCGGCAAAGCGCTTGGACAGGCGGATAAATTGGGCGCGCGTTATGCGCTTATTCTCGGCGATAATGAAGTGGCGAGCGGCGAGTGGACGTTGAAGACGCTGGCGACCGGTGAACAGGCGAAATTTACCGAGCCGACTTTGCTTGATTTTTTGCAGGAAAATAACGCGGTCTGAGTAGACGATCTAAAGACCCGCCACTACAACTAGACCCGCACAGGCAAGAGTGCCTGTGCTACTGGAGAAACCTTGCTGGATTTTCTTGGCAATTTGAAGCGCTCGGACTACTGCGGCGAATTGCGCGCGAAGGATGACGGGCGTGACGCGGTCGTCATGGGCTGGGTGCATCGGCGACGCGATTTGGGGAATTTGCTTTTTCTTGACGTGCGCGACCGCACTGGGCTCGTGCAGGTGGTGTTCAACAAAGAGACGCAGCCCGCGGCTCACGCGAAAGCCGAGCAGGCGCGCGGTGAATTTGTCGTGGCCGTCGAAGGCAAAGTGGTGAAGCGACAGAAAGCGAATCTCGAATTGGCCAGCGGCGAGATCGAAATAGTCGCGAGAAAGCTGCACATCCTGAACAACGCGAAGACGCCGCCGTTTGCCATCGAGGACGAAATCAACGCGGAAGAAGTGACGCGGTTGCGCTACCGCTATCTCGACCTGCGCCGCCCGAAGCCGCACCGCAACCTGGTGTTGCGCCACAAAATCATTTTGGAAATGTGCAAGGTAATGGACGAGCTCGGTTTCATCGAAGTCGAGACGCCGATGCTGACGCGCTCGACTCCGGAAGGGGCGCGCGATTTTCTCGTGCCGAGCCGCATCCATCACGGGCAGTTTTACGCGCTGCCGCAATCGCCGCAGATTTTCAAGCAGATCCTGATGATTGCGGGGCTCGATAAATATTTTCAGATCGTGAAGTGCTTCCGCGACGAAGATTTGCGCGCGGACCGCCAGCTTGAGTTCACGCAGCTCGACCTGGAGATGTCTTTCCCGCGGCAGGAAGATATTTTTCACGTGATCGAAACGGTGATGGTGCGCGCGTGCGCGGTGGCGGGAATCACCGTGAGCGCGCCGTTTCCGCACATGCTGTACAAGGACGTGATTCGAAAGTATGGCAGCGACAAGCCGGACTTGCGGTTTGGCATGGAATTGCACGAAGTGACGAGTTGCTTTCCGGAAGAAGCCAAGCAGAAACTGCAAATTGAAGGAAACGTGTTCGCGCTGGCGGCTCCGGGCGCAGCGGGTTATTCGCGCAAGCAGCTGGACGATTTGACCGAGAAGGCCAGGGCGTTGAAGGCGCGCGGCGCCTATTTTGTGAAAGTGGCGGCGGAGGGCTTGTCATCGACTGTCGAGAAAATAATCGGCGCGGAAAACGTAAAGAAGCTGACCGAGGCTTGCGGCGCAAAGTCCGGCGACCTTGTCGTCGCGGTCTCTGCAAAGGAACAAATCAAAGGCGCGGAAGCAGCCGCGCTGATCGCCGGGCAGTTGCGCTTGCAACTCGGCGAGGCGCTTGACCTGATCGACAAGTCGCAATGGAAATTCCTGTGGATTACGGGCTTTCCGCTGTTCGAGTGGAGTGAAACCGAAAAGGTTTGGGTCAGCGCGCAGCACCCGTTCACCGGGATCGTAGACGAAGATTTGGACAAGCTCGAGGCGGCACC
>DATFRZ010000083.1:0-27523 GCA_035262885.1 Candidatus Acidiferrum sp. | reverse complement strand
GATTTTCATCGCCGGGCTCAACCGCATTCCCGGATTTCGCTGCCAAGCCCCGCAAGGCGCATTCTATGCGTGGGTCAATATCGAAGAAACCGGCGTGTCTGCGGAGGAAGTACAGACGATTTTGCTCGAGGAAGGCGGAGTGGCGGGGATCGCGGGCGCAGCGTTTGGTCCCGGCGGAAGAAATTATCTGCGCTTTTCGCTGGTGAGTGCGCGGAATCTGCTCGAGGATGCGCTGGAACGCATGCAGCGGGTGTCCATGCACTGGCGCGCGGCCGTCTCCCGCTGACAGGAATTCTCGATGAAGTGCTCGCAAGGATGCCGATGAACCTGTGGATGCGAATTGCCGCGATTTCTGTAACCCCGATTTGCGCCGCGGCGACGACCTACGCTCAAGCTAAACCGTTTCCGAACGGCGATGGCCGGCAGATTTACGAGCGCCTGCTTCAGCAAATCGACCGCATCCCCATCTACGACAATCATTCGCATGCAACGTTTCCCGACGATTCGGACATGGACGCGCAGGCCGCTCCGCCCGATGAAAGTTCGGTGATTCGTTTGCGCGATGACAATCCGGAATTCGTGGCCGCTGCCAAAGCACTCTTCGGTTACCCCTACGAAGACTTTAAGCCCGCGCACGCCAAATGGCTCATTGACAAAAAGAAAGCCGCCGAAGCTTCGGGGGGCATCGCGTATTGGGACAGTATTCTTGACAAGCTGAACATCGAAACATGCCTTGCCAACCGCGTGGCGCTTGCACCCTATCTGAATCCCAAGCGCTTTCACTGGGTTTTCTTCGTAGATTCGTTCCTGTTTCCTTTTGACAATCAAAAACAGATCGCCAAAAACAGCGACATGACCGTGTACATTCCGCTGCAGGAAAAAGTTCTTCAGCGCTACATGAAACAGGAAAGCGTGAGCGGGTTGCCTGCCGACCTCGCTGGATACGAGAATTTCGTGCGCCAAACGCTGGCCGACAATCAGAAGACGGGCGGTGTAGCAATGAAATTCGAGGCTGCTTACTTCCGGTCGCTTTATTTTGCCGATCCGCCGCGCGCCGCGGCGGAAGCAGTCTACGCGAAATATCACGTGGGAGGCGTGGCTTCCGAACAGGAGTACCGCACGTTTCAGGATTACGTTTTCCGCGTGCTTATCGACCAGGCCGGTAAGCTGAATCTACCGGTCCATTTTCACAGCGCCGTGGGCATTGGCGATTACTTCAGCCTGACCGACGGGAATCCTCTGAATCTCGAGAACGTGCTGCGCGACCCTCGCTACAAGAACGTGAAGTTCGTGCTGATTCACGGCGGCTATCCGCATACGCTCGAAATGATCTGGATGACCGCCGCGAAAAACGTGTACACCGATTCTTCGCTGATGGGCTATTACGTCTATCCTTCCGAATTGAAGAATATCCTGAAACAGTGGATTTCGCTCTACCCCGAACGAATGATGTTCGGGTCTGACGCCTTTCCGTTTAACGATGCCGTTGGCGCGGAAGAAACTTTCTGGCTGGCGGCGCGCTCCGCCCGCACGGCCGTGGCCGCTGCGCTCGGCGAGCTCGTCGCCGAAGGCGCGTTCACCGAGGCGAGAGCGCTCGAACTCGCGCGCATGTATCTACACGACAACGCCGCAAAACTTTATGGAGATGGCAAATGAGCACGCCGACGCAAGCGAAATATATCCCCTGGAAGAATGTGGAACACGAGCAGTTGAATCCGCTCATCGGGCGCGAAATGGTGGTTGGCGACAGGATTATGCTTGCGCGCGTGTTTCTCAAAAAGGGCGCGCATGTGCCGCTCCATCATCACCACAACGAGCAAGTGACTTACATCCTGGAAGGGGCGCTCAAGTTTGCCATTGACGGCAAGGAGATTGTGGTGCGCGCGGGCGAGGTGCTCTGCATCCCCGCGAACATGCCGCACGAAGCCTGGGCCATCGAAGACACTCTGGACCTCGATGTGTTTGACCCTCCGCGCGAAGACTGGCTGAGCAAGAACGATAGTTATCTGCGTCACGGCCGCTAGCAGCGCGCCCTTCGGTTTTTCTTTGGCTGCCATGATGCATAGACAAATGCGCCATCTGGGCCGGTTTGCATCAGCCTCTGTTTTCGCTGGCGTTTTCCGTTAGTGTTGTTTTACCGTAGCGGTGTGGCTGACCAAGCGGGGGCCAGCCCTCGGAGAGGCACATCATGAAGAGCGCCGGTGTATGTGCATTGTTGCTGCTTGGGAGCGCCATTGTGGCGCAAGCGCAAGTGGACTCGCCCACGCCGGTTTTCGATACCGACAATGCGGCGCCGGATTTCTCCACCTCCTCGGCTGCCAAGGCCACACTGCCTGACTTGCTTGCCGTGACTGATGCTTTGGTCCGGGGCGGCCTGACTTCGGTGCCGCATCTAAGCACAGCTTTGTCCGCCGGGCCCGCTTCGGCTGACTCGCCCGCGCCGTCCCCGAAGCCTCGGTTTGTTTATGGAGGGCGAGATGACTACCGCTGGCAACTCGGTCTCAGCCTTGCCTGGGTGCACTTCAACTCTTCCGCCTTTAGTGCGAATGCCATCGGCATAAAGACCTCGGTCTCCTATTTTCTTAACCAGTGGCTGGGAGTCGAAGGAAACGTCACAGCAGCGTTCTCTCCGACCACGCTCGGCACCGACCATGTGAAGATAGCGCTCTACGGCGGAGGCCCCAAGGTCGCTTGGCGCCAAAAGCGCTGGGAACCATGGTTGCACGGGATCTTTGGAGGAGCGCATGTGCTGCCGCAGACGGCGGCGGGTAGCCGCAGTACCTATTCGATCATGGCGGGCGGCGGAGCGGATTACCGCTGGAATCCGCACCTCTCGTTCCGGGCGGAGGGCGACTACGTGCGCACCGCCTTTTTCAATCAGACCCAAAACAACTTTCAACTCGCGGGCGGAGCCGTCTTGCACTTTTAGCGGCGAGTCTTTTTTGAATCGCCCGGCACTGCTGATTTGCGGAGGGCAGAGAAAATTCGCATCGGTTTTTTCACCACATGAAGCTATTTTCTACTCCCTGAACCGACCGCGTGTCTTGAGCGCCTACCAGATTTTGCACGCTTGCTCGCGCACCATCGCGTCGCCGTGCTTGCAGCCGAAAGCTTTGGCGAACTCCGCCATGTTGGAAAGGGGGCCGTTGCCGCGGAACCTTCCCAAAGGGTGCGGGTTGGTGTTGGCCATCAACCGCGCATACTCGATTCTTTGATTGGCGCCCCAGACTTGAGCCCAGCCCAGAAAGAACCGTTGTTCCGGTGTGAAACCGTCTTTGTCCGGCGGCCGGGGTTTGCCCTGAAGGGATTTCTCGTAAGCCGCATAAGCAATCGCCAACCCGCCCAAGTCCGCGATACTTTCGCCCAGAACCAGCTTGCCGTTTTCATGCAAATCCCCGTCAACGGCGTATCCGTCGAACTGATCGGAAACGCACTTCGCGCGCGCATTGAAGTTTTTTAGGTCTTCCGGGGTCCACCAGTCTTTGAGATTTCCCTTGCCGTCAAATTTGCTGCCGTGGTCGTCGAACCCATGGGTGATCTCGTGGCCGATGACCGCCCCCATTCCCCCGTAGTTCACGGCATCATCGGCGTTGGGATCGTAGAAAGGCGGCTGCATGATTCCCGCTGGAAACACGATTTCATTCATGCTGCTGTTGTTGTAAGCGTTCACCGTGGGCGGCGTCATGCCCCACTCCGTGCGGTCCACGGGCTTGCCGATTTTGTTGAGGCGGCGCGCGAAATCGAATTCGGCGGAGCGCACGGTGTTTTCCGCGTAGGAGCGCCGCTCCATCTTCAGCGCCGAGTAGTCGCGCCACTTGTCGGTATAGCCGATTTTCAACATAAAAGCTTCCAGCTTCGCCGTTGCTTGCGCGCGAGTTTCAGGCCCCATCCACGGCAGGGTTTGCAGGTCGTCCTTCAGCGCCGCGAGCAGATTGTGAACCATCTCGAGGGCGCGGGCCTTGGCCGCTGGCGGGAAATACTTCTGCACGTAAACCTGGCCCAGCGCCTCGCCAAGGTTGCGGTCCGTCGCTTGCACACAGCGCTTCCACCGCGGCTGGATTTCTTTCGCTCCCGTCAACGTCTTGCCGCGAAATTCAAAGTCCTCGTTGACAAACTTCTCGGACAAGCTGGGGGCCGCGGCATTCACTAAGTGCCAGCGGAGATAGCTTTTCCAATCCTCGGTTGGCGTGCCAGCGAGCTGGGCGTCGAGGGCCTTGAAAAATTCCGGCTGGCCAACGTTGATCTCCTGCAATTCCGGATGGCCAACGGCCTTGAAATAGGCGCCCCAGGAAAAGTTTGGGGTCAGGGGCTTCAGATCCGCGAGCGTCATCTTGTGGTAGGTCTTGTCCGGATCGCGGAGGTCCGTGTTCTTCATCGAGGCGGTTGCCAGTGCGGTCTCAATTTTCATCACGGCGGCGGCTTGCGCCCCGGAAACATCCCCGGGATCGCCTAGCAACGCAAACATGTTCGCCACGTGTTTTACGTAAGCGTCGCGGAGCTTCGCCGATTTTTCGTCCGGCTTCAGGTAATACTCGCGTTCCGGCAAGCCCAAACCGCCCTGGAACGCAGCCGCAATCTCCTGGGTGCTGTCTTTGGCGTCCTGCGTGGAGCTGAAGCGAAAAAGTGCGCCCACGCCCCTACTGTGCAAACGCGCAGTCTCCGCTTGCAGATCCGCCAAGGTCTGAACAGCCGCAATCTGCGTCAGTTCCGGTTCGATCGGTTTGGTTCCAGCGGCGTCAATGGCCGCGGTGTCCATGCAGCTCGCGTAGAAGTCTCCGATCTTCTGCTCGTTGCTGCCGGGCGCGGCTTTGGCGCCCGCCGCCGCTTCCAGAATCTCGCGAAGATTCATCTGGTTTTTGTCCGCAAGCTGGCTGAACGAGCCCCAAACGGAGTATTCCGGGGGGATGGGGTTCGCTTTCATCCAGCCGCCCATGGCGAACTGATAGAAGTCGTCACAGGGCTTGCACGTCTTGTCGAGGTTGGAAGGGTCGAATCCCCAGGACTTTGGCCGGTCCCCGGCATTCGGCGAACCTTGCAGACCTATGCCTGCAAGGCTTATCGCCAAAACGCAAACAACCGTGAAAATGCAGCTTGCAGAAAAGACTCGCTTGGACATTGATTGCCCCTATAAAAAGAATTCCGAAGTCACGGCAAACCGCCACTCGTGAAGATCGCGCCGTCTCGCGATCCGTTTGTGAGACGAAAGAAACGGCCCTTGGGTTACGGAAGGCGGCTGCTGGGTTCGCCGATTCCAGCGCGCCCTCGACGGTCAGCGAAGAACCGTTCCGTAAAACACGCCCTTGCCGCCTCGCAGATTGCGCCCGTACGAAAAAACGGCCGTGACGCCGCCCAAGACTCGCACCTTGCATTGCAAACCCGAATCCCACTGCCAGCGCTGTGAACCGAACAGCCCTGAGGAATCGGCAATGGCGCCACTGTCCAAAAACGGCCCCAGTTTCACAGTGAAAACGCCATTTTCAAACACATTTTTGTCCACCTCCCAATTTGCCAGGAAGTATCGCCGTCCGAGCGGCGCGGCTCCTTTTCTGCCGTCTATGGCTCCAGCATGACCGCGGAGCCATAAATCGTTATCGCGCTCGACTCCGAGTTGGAACAGTTCGTCGAGCGAAACCTTGCCGGCCGTCGCGCCCGCGCGAATCTGCAGCCGCATCTCGTAATCGTCCCCCTTCGCTCGCGGAAACCAATGCGCATGGATTGCGCCCCGGGTCGTGACAAACGGTCCGAGCCCGCTTGCAAACTCGCGGCCGGCGCTCGCCTCCGCCGAGGAATCCAGCGTGAAGCGCCGCTCCGGAGCGCGCAGCAAACTGCGTTGCGCGCCCAGCCACGCGGCGAGCGAACTCCCTCCATTGAAAACCGGCGGCGGCACCGAGACGGTGGCGTCGTTGAGGTTGCGAAAGTTGCGATTACCGGCTTCCACGCCGGCGGTCCAACTCCAGTGCCCGTTTACGACACTTTGAAACTCTGCTCCGGCCGCAATCCGGCGAAGGTTCAAATCTGTGAGAGGAGTCACGGCGCCTGAGTAAGTCTGCGACAGATTCCAGTTCTCATTCCGCGCGTCTGCATAGAAGCGTAAACGCAAGCTCGGGTCTCCATAAACGGGCAGCGAAAGCGCGGCAAACCAGCGGCGCTTCTGCGCATCCCAGCGCGCAACGGAGGTCAGGTTCACGGCGTTGTGGTTCAGATTGTAAAGCTCCGGATAAACCGTCGCGTAAGGCAGGCCGCTTAAAAACGAGACGATGCCTTCCACCTTCGAATCCCCCCAAAGATTTCTCTCGCCGAGATGCAGTGTAAGGTCGTAGTTTTCTGAGTCCGTCGGCGTGAGTTCCATCCGCCGGCTGGAAAAAACGCCTAAATTGTCCAGGCGCGATTCCGTGGTGAGCGTGGCGTCACTGGTCAGCACTTGCGGGGCATTGAAAGCCAGCGCGCGATTGCGGAGGGCTTCCTTCAATTGCAACGAAGGCGCGAAAGCGACGCTTCGCAGTCTCGGTTTCTCCGCGCGATTCCAATGCTTTAGCGCAGCTTCAAGATTTCCTTCGAGGAAATAGATCGTGGCCAGGAACTCGTTGGCATACGCGTCAGCAGGGTTCAGCCGCAACACCGATTGCAGGTCTTTCTTCGCAGCCCGGAAATCCTTCTGTTTGTATGCCACGCCCGCCAGCTCGGTAAGGAACCGCGAATCGCGCGGGGACTTCCGCGCCCCTGCTTCGAATGCCAGCCTCGCCTCGTGCCATTTTTCCAACCGAGCGAAGGCCAGCCCGCGCAGAAGATCCAACTCGGGGGATTGATCCACGGGACCTTGCGTAAGCCGTGCTGCTTCATCCCAGCGTCCGGCGTCGATGGCGCCCTGCGCGGCGGCAAGCCGGGCTTGGTCTAGATTCTGGTCTTGGCCACAGCATGCAAGCGAAAAAAAGAACGATGCGAAGAGAGGAAGGAAAATGCGGCTCACGACGCCTTTAGGGGAACCGCCAGCAGCATCCAATTGCGGTTGGACCGCCATTGTTTTTCGAAGTCAGCCCGTTCTATGCGAAGAAGTTTTCCACGAGCGGGGTCATGGACAAACACCGCGTCGCGTTGCCAGTCGATCCCCGTCACCACCACATAGTGTAGCGGCGCTTTCGAGTTGCCCGGCTGCAGACTCACAATCAGCGGACGCCCCTGCTTCAGATGTTCCAGAAGATCGGACCAACTTCCGTCCAGAAGGAACACCTTGAATCCCAAGCCGTTGAAATAACTCTCCATCTCCGAAGCGAAGATGCCGCGCGCCTTGCGCGAATAAAGCTGCTTCTGAATGGCGGAGGGGTCCGCCCGCTGAGCAGCAACCGGCGCGCCATGCCCGCCCCAATACTGCAGGACCATGGAAATGGCGGCGGATCCGCAGCCGTCCTCGCTTTGTCTGACGAATGGCACGTCCAGCCAGACGCCCGCGCTTTCCTGAGGCGCCGCCGGCAAGGCGCGCCCCAGGAATAGCGTCAGGTACAAAGCGAACGTGGCCCTCTTTCCGCTCGTAACCGATGACCCCGGTTGCTTCTTTTTCCTGTCTATCAATTATCGGAGCGCCACCGCCAACACGACAATGGCAATCGCGATAAGAATGATCCAGAGCAAATCGCGATCGGAAATGCGTCCGGCGGCAAAATCGGCCTGGGCCTGCCGGGAGCGGTCCGCGAGCCTGGCGAGGTCTTCATCCTTCAATTGGCCAATGGCTTTGTCCACCTTTTGGTAATCGATCTTGGCGGACTTCAGCGCTTTTTGACCCTGGTCGGAAGAAAGCAGCGTTCGTACAGCTTCTTCGTTAGCTTGACGGGTTTGCGCCGGATGAGCCGCGTCTTTGCTCAAGTCGCCCAGAGAAACGACGTGTGGCTTGTCCTGCGCCCGTGCCGGGACTCCCGCCGCCACGAACAACGCGGCGAGCCCCAGCAGACTCACACTCCACTTGAGGGGAGAATGCATTCTTCCTCCTATTTTGTTGTTGGCTGGGAATACGTTTAGTTTACGAATTGCCCGGCGCACTGACAAGAAACTTCTTAGGACCTCATTCCGCCAGTTTCCGAGATGGAATGAGGGGGCCGGTCTCCGCCGGACGCGATACGCTCCCAAGAATCGACGTGCTCGAAGCACAAAGAATAAGGAGACTGGCAACAGCGCAGGTCCATTTACGCCAACCCTCAATTCGAATTCATCACACTGGGCTATTTCGCCAGCGTCGGTCGGCTGCTGGTTCTGATTGGAATCTTCAGCGTCATGGGCTACACGGTTGCTCTGCAGCACGCACGAAATCGGCATCCGCATGGCGCCCGAAGCCGCATTGTCGGCATGGTGCTTCACAACGGAATGCTTTTGACTGGGATCGGGCTCACGCTCGGCATCGCCGGCAGCGTAGCCTCCACGCGCTACTTGGCACACCAATTCCAAGACGTCGCCGGGTTCGACGCTATGACTTATGCCGGTGTTCTCGCCCTGACCGTTGCGGCGGGACCGGCCGCTTGCATTGCGCCGGAGCGGCGCGCCGCGAAAGTCGAAGGGTTGGAAGCGATTGGTTGCGAGTGATCGAACCGCCTTCTACCGAGCGCAGCTGCCGAACGCGCTCGTACTCACGCGGAACTCGCGAATCTGCAAGGTGATTTCACCTTTTGGAGATGCTTCGGAGGAGCTCCTCAATTGGCAGGTAACGGCTTCTGATACTTGGCGGCGTCCACCGATTTCCATTCGCCTTTGATGATTCCTTCGCGGATTTGCGCCGCTGTCTTATCCTTGTGCACTTGCTCGTAAACATAGACATCTTCGTAGATGCAGGTGCCGCAGCCGGAACCGTGCTCGCTCGCAAAGCAATCAAGCAAACTCGAGTGGCCTTTGCTGCGGTCGCAATGACAATAGCAGGGCTGCTGATAGAGCGCCTTCTTGATTCTCGCGGCAAGCGCGTACGCATTCTTCACCAGCGGGTCTGCAAAATCCTCAGGGTTCAACGTTTCTGGCAGTGCGCCCTTGGGAGCCTGCGCATGATAGGCGGGTATGGAATTGTCCTGCGCGCCCGCTTCCTGAGGCGCACCGGAAGTCGCCGTCACGGGAACCAAGGCAAGCGCCAGCGCCGCACCGAAGACAACGAGTGCGCTCCCGAATCCTCCGACTCTTTTCATACTCTCTCCTCCCAAGGACCGCTCTACGCGGCAGTATAGGCATGCGCTGGAGCCGCCGCCCGCGCTTTCGCGTCCAGATGCCTCGCGCGCAGGTGCCTTTGGGCGCGCCGGCCCCAGCCGCGAACAAAAGAAAAGTTCAGCGCCCCGCCGATGGCCGAGCTGGCCAGAGGAACCATTCGTCCAACCCACTTTTCTGCGGTTTCCGTTCCGAGCTTTGCCGCAAGCTCCTTTGCGACGCGTGGAGCGATTTTCTCGCACATTTGTTTTCCGGCCAGGTCCTTGCCGTAATCAATTCCCGTGGCAGCCGCAGCCGCCTTCCACATTTCAATGCGCTGCTCGCTTTCGCGCGTCTCGAATCCATAGAGCAGAGCCAGCCGCTGAATCAAGCGCAGCGTAATGATGGTGAGAAAACTCGCGTCCGGAAGGAAGGTGATGAGGCCGCCCAGCCCGAGCCCCGCGCCTTCGACCAGCGCGAGTCGCTCCGCCTCGCGGATCAATTTAGCGGCGACGGTGTCCAAGTGTTCGATGGGAACTTCCTTCAGCCGCGCAAGGCTGGGAACCCACAAACCGTGCCTTTCGGAGAGCTCGCGGCGAAACACTTCCGGGTCAATCTCAATCGAGCGCATTCCGCGAAGCGCGCCAATTCGCAGCAACCGGCGCGCCGTGCCGGCGAACGGGGTTTTCCGCGAATTTGGTGACTTTCCCATGCCTTCCAGCATCTTAAAGCCTTCCGGGCCACCCTGCAACGACCATCAGAACTGGGTTTTGGCCAGGTCCTGCGGGTCGCAACTTCGAGAAATAGGAGGGTTAGCAGCAACGCGTCAAAAGGACATAAGTCCTACTTGACGCCGAAACGCTTTTGGGTAAACTGCATTTTCTTTATGGCCACGCTGCCACAATTCGTTCCCGCCGACACGCTGCAGGATCTCGAGTATCCACAGCGCGAGGCCGCGTTTTTCTACGGCCTGTTTCTTCGCGGCCATTCGGCCGACCAGTTGCGGCGCGACATTGAGGTGCCCAGCGCGGTCCTCGCGAAATGGCATCGCGAAGCCGAGCGCGACCCGCAACTGAAGGACGTCTTCGAGCGCATGGTGGATTATCGCCGCCACGTGCTCGCAATTTTTGACGCCTTGGTCGGGTCCGACGGCCAGCCTCAGCGCGTTCAATAGCGTCTAGTCTCTTACGCCCCCGCTCCCGGGACTTTTTCGTGGCGCAGCCACCCTGTACCAAAGTTCAGGTCAAAAATTGGCAGGCAACCAAAACTCGCTCTCTGCGGTCTAACGGCAAACAGGGGACAAGTGTCAGAAAATGCAGGGCCTTGCACCGATTGACGGGGAACTTGCCCGGGGGGTAGAATCTCAACGTCCTAAAGTTTGAGGTGTCTCCATGTCACGGGTAGCACGAACCGTAGTCGCGTCACTGTTTTTTCTCGCCATTAGCCTGCCCGTCGCTCTCGCACAACAGGCGCAAGATCCGCAGCAGGATCCAAATGCCATTCCGGCTCCCAAAAAGCCGGATAAAGAAACCAAAAAGAAGATGAAGCGGACGCTGAAAGAGCTCGATAACGCGTACCGGCAATGGCTTACCGAGGATGTGACCTACATCATCACTCCTGAAGAGCGCAACGCTTTTCTGCAGCTAGACACCAACGAAGAGCGCGAGCAATTCATCGAGCAGTTCTGGCTTCGCCGCAGTAGTAATCCGGACCTTCCGGATAACGATTTCAAAGAGGAACACTACCGCCGGATCGCTTACGCCAACGAGCATTATGCTTCCGGCATTCCCGGCTGGAAGACGGATCGTGGCCGCATGTACATCATGTGGGGTCCGCCGGATGAAATTGAGTCGCATCCCACAGGCGGCACGTACGATCGCCCGATGGAAGAAGGCGGCGGATCGACTTCCACGTATCCCTGGGAAACCTGGCGCTGGCGCTATCTGGAAGGCATCGGAGAAAACATCATTCTGGAGTTCGTCGATCCGAGCGGCTCGGGTGAATATCACATGACCATGGATCCTTCGGAGAAAGACGCTCTCTTGCACGTCCCCGGCGCGGGGCTGAGCTTGCTCGAATCCATGGGCATGGCATCGAAGACGGACCGTTTTACGCGTTCCGACGGCACGAACCTGCCAAGGACACTGGGTGGTCAACCCGCCAGCATGGATGAATTCAACCGCCTGGAGCTCTACGCCAAAGTTCAGAAACCACCTCAAGTAAAGTTTAAAGATTTGGAAGCGGTAGTGACTTCGCGCATCGTTCGAGACCAGATGCATTTCAACTGGCGAACCGACTATTTGAAGGTCACTAACGACACGGTGCTCGTGCCGATTACCATTCAAATTCCCAACAGCCAGCTCTCTTTCCAGGCCAAGGACGGCATTCACACCGCCATGATCAATATTTTCGGGCGCATCACCACGCTCACCGGCCGCGTCGTGCAGACTTTTGAGGATTCCGTCAGCCGCGATTTCCCCGATTCGCTTTACCAGCAGTCGCTGAAATTGCAATCCATTTATCAAAAGGCCGTGCCCCTTCGCCCGGGCTTGTACCGCCTTGATTTGGTGCTCAAGGACGTGCAGAGTGGGAACGTCGGCGCGGTCAACAACCGGCTCGCCGTTCCTCGCTATCAAGACGACAAGCTCGAAGCCAGCTCGCTGATTCTTGCCGACCAGATCGAGCATGTTCCGGCAAAGCAAATCGGCACCGGCCAGTTCGTGCTGGGGTCCTCCAAAGTCCGTCCGCGTCTCGAAGGGGATTTCACCACGGCGGACCGGCTTGGCATCTATATGCAGGTTTATAACTTGAAGCCAGACGATGCTACGCACAAGTCCAGCGCAAATTTCCAGTTTACGGTGAAGAAGGGCAACGAACCGGTTCCGGGAATGCAGTTCAAGGCAACATCCGAGGACCTGAAGCAAACCGGGGAGCAAGTCACCATCGAGCGGTTCCTGCCGCTCGCAACGCTGGCTCCCGGCAAATACACGCTTGAAGTGAATGCCACGGACGTGCATTCCAACCAGACCATTTCGCGTACAGCGGATTTCACGGTGAAAGCGCCGCAGGAGATTAAGACTCAGGCGAGCGCTGCACCGGGGAGGTAAAGTAACGTGAAACAAGGGCGTCTCCGAATCCTGGGGGCCCTGGTCCTAGCCGCTGGCGTTTCTCCGTTTGCAGCGAAGCCGGCGGCAGCGCAAGCGAAGCCTGTCCTCGGCAAGCTTGCGGGAGTGGTGCGCGACACTGCGGGCACGCCGCAGATGGGCGCAAGCGTCGAGCTTGCTCCCGAGTCCGGAGGCGTAACGGCTCCGCACGTCCTGCTGACGAATACGCAAGGAATTTTTCAGGGCGGCAAACTTCTTCCCGGCCTGTACACGCTGCGCGTTACCCTTGCCGGTTTTCTTCCCACCCTGGAGCGCCACGTTCGCGTTAGCCCCAATCTAACTACCGTTGTTCGCGTTGAGCTCGAGTCCATGTACGCGTCGCTCGATCAGTTGCGGCGCACGCCGTCCAATGCCGGGGCGAATGCGGACGATTGGAAGTGGGTGCTCCGCTCTGCCGCTTCCGTGCGCCCGGTTCTGGAGTGGATGGATGAATCTAGGGGCAGCGCCTCCACGCTCCGCGCCGAGAACCGCGGGCTCAACGTGCCGCGGGTGCGAATGGAATTTACAGACGGAGCGCGCCGGGGTCCTTCCGCCTCTAATATCGCCCCTGCGCCCTCCACTGCCGTGGCTTACGACCAAAAGCTTGTCGGGGCCAGCAGGCTCCTGTTCGCCGGTCAGATGAGTTATGACCAGGAAGCGCCCGGCGGCGGCATCGCGACGGTTTGGCTGCCCACGGGAACGCTCGCTGCCGGGCCGCACACGGCTTTGGTGTTGCGCGAAGCAAAGATTGGCCCCGATGGCCCGAGCTTCCGCGGCGTTCGAATGGACCAAGGCGGCGCGCTTTCGTTTGGCAACCGTCTGCTGCTGCGTTACGGCGGCGAATATGTTCTCGTGGGACTGGGAGCTTCGGCTTCTTCGCTGCGCCCGCGAGCAGCCCTCGATTACCAGATTTCTCAAGCCTGGAACACGCAAGTGATTTTTGCTTCCATGCCTGCCGGGCTGGGGCCGCTCGAAGCCACGCAACCACAACCGGAAGCCATGCTGACAGCGGCTCTGAACGAACTGGATGCCTTTCCCGCACTGCTAATGCGTGATGGCCGACCCGTTCTGCAAAACGGCTGGCATGAGGAAATCGCGGCAAACCGCAAGATCGGCGCCGGCGGAGTTCTGCAGTTCGCCGGGTTCCACGACGACAACCGCCATGTAGCCGTTTACGGACTGGGCGGCGACACTCTCCCCGCCACGGATTACTTCCAGGATTATTTCTCCAAGGGATTCGCATACGACGGGGGCGCCTCCAGCAACTGGGGCGCGCGCGTTGCCTTCCGAAAGAAGCTCGAAGGCGATACGGAATTTACCGCGCTCTATTCGTTCGCGAGCGTTCTTGCTCCCGCAGCAATGGACACAGACAGCTTGCTGCGCGACATGTTGCAGGCGGTTCCGCGGCATGCGTTCGGCGCCAGCATTTCGACGAAGGTGCCTCGTCTGGGAACGAAGTTTCACGCAGGCTATAAATGGATGAGCGGGTCGGCGGTTTCGCGCCTGGATGGCTATGGTGAGTCTATCTATCAGATGGATCCTTATCTCCATTTGATGATCCGCCAGCCGTTGCCGAAATGGGCTTTGGGAAGGTGGGAGGCTATCGCAGATTGCGACAATTTGCTGGCACAGGGCTATATTTCAACCAGTAGCAGGGATGGCCACGTCGTCTTGGTCCCCGCCTTCCGGACGTTCCGGGGTGGACTGAGCGTGCAATTTTAGACATTCGGAAGTTCTCAAAAGCTGTATCCACCCTCCCAGAAACTGGATGAACCGGGGTTGTCCAGCCTGCCAGCGTTGTAAATTATTGAAGATGCAAGACTTTGTTGCATGATAGTCTACCAAACAGTGGACATTGGCTTGCTCTCGATTTCCAGTACTAGTCTGTCTGGCGATCGACGGTCATGAAGCAGAACCTGCGTGTCAGTCTCGGAGCTGTCGTGCTGGCGCTAGCCACGCTGGCGGCGGTCATTTTTGCCCTGTTGAATTTCGACCAGCGCACCCGTTACGAGCAGGTCTTTGACGGCGTTACCTGGATCGACTCGGAGCACGGCGTTCAAGCCAAATACGTCTCCCCCAATTCCCCTGCCAGCCACACTGCTATCCGCGCCGGAGACATTCTTCTGACGTTCAATGGCGTCTCTATTTCGCGAGCAGCCGACGTTTCCCGACGCCTGGACCGCGCGGGACTGTGGACCATCGTGCACTACAAGCTTCTGCGAAACGGAGAGGAGTTTGAAACGCCGCTGGTAACGACCCCTGCGGAAAAGCCTCTTGCCACTGAGAATTATCTTCGCGTGGTAGGTCTGCTCTATCTCTTCATCGGCCTGTTTATTTTTGTTCGCCGCTGGAACGCTCCGCGCGCCGTGCACTTTTACATTTTCTGCCTGGCCTCCTTCATTCTCTGGTCCTTCCACTACAGCGGAAAGCTGGATACTTTCGACTGGGAAATCTACTGGTCTGAAATCGTGGCTCGCCTCGTGGTGCCTGCCCTGCTGCTTCACTTTGCTCTGGTTTTTCCCGGGCGGACCGAATCAAGGCTGCGATCTACGGCAAAGCTGCTTGGGATCTACGTTCTGCCTGTCGCTTTGCTGCTGATCCACGTGAGCACGGCATTGAATGCTTTCGGGTTCGTGCCCTGGCTGGGCTCGTACCTATTGCTGGACCGGCTTGAGCTTGGCTATCTCGCGGTATATTTCCTTGCAGCGGGATTCGTATTTTACCCGAGCTACCGAGAAGCGCCGTCGGGAGTACTGCGCCAGCAATTGAAATGGCTTACTGGCGGAACGCTCGCGGGCGCCCTGCCCGTTGCTCTGCTTTATATTCTTCCACGCGTGCTCGGCCTTACGCCGCCCGTATGGATGAAGCTGACCGTGATCAGCTTGGTGCTCATCCCGCTGTGCTTCGCCTACGCCATCATCCGTTACCGCTTGATGGATGTGGACATCATCTTCAAGCGCGGCTTGGCGTACACCGCCGCCACCGCGGCTGTAGCCACCGTTTATTTCTCGCTGGTTGCCTTGATTACCTACCTCTTCCATGCCCCGGCCACCGGGCCGGTCGGCGGCATGATCGCCATCGTCATCGCCGCGTTCTTGTTCCAGCCTTTCCGCGAATGGATTCAAGCCCGCCTGGATCGCTTTTTCTACCGCGATCGTCTGGACTACCGCCGCACGCTGATTGAGTTCGGCCGCACCCTGACTAACGAAGTGCGCCTCGATCCCATGCTCGGCTCGGTCATGGACCGCATCTCGCAAACTTTGCTCGTGGACCGCCTCGCAATTTTCGTGGACGATCCCGAACAACCTGGCAACATGCGCATCGCAAGATCCATGGGCGTGCGGCTTTCCGAATCCATGGATCTCGGCTTCCTCGGCCCGGCCCGGCCCGAGTTCGCACGCGGCACGCTCTTCTTTGAATCGGGCCGTGCCGCGAAGGAAGTCAGCGATTCGGTGCGGCGCACGCTGGAACAACTGGATTTGAATTATTTCATTCCGTGCCGGATCCGCGAGCACACCGTTGCCGTTCTCGGCCTCGGCAAAACGGTGGATGGCGATTTTCTCTCGAGTGATGACGTCGAGCTGGTCGAAACGATTGCCGGCTACCTGGCCGTCGCCCTCGACAATGCTCAGCTTTATTCCTCTCTCGAACAAAAAGCGCTCGAGATTGCGCGTCTCAAGGATTTCAGCGAAAACATCGTGGAATCTTTGAATGTCGGCGTTCTCGCCGTGGATTTGGACGGCATCGTCGAATCGTGGAACACGAGGATGGAACAGCTATTCGGAGTTCTGCGTCGCGACGCCGTAGGCCGCAGGCTTAGCTCTCTGCTTCCCGAGGAACTGGCTCAGGAAATCTCCGCGCGCGGTGACCAGGAACACATCACCGGCATCTATAAGCAGAGACTCCATCATCGGGGAAACCATTTGACGCTGAACGTTTCCATTACGCCGTTGGTCAGCAAATCGAGTGAACGCATCGGGCGGCTGCTGCTCTTCGATGACGTGACGCAGCGCGAGCGCATGGAAGAGCAGATGACGCAGACGGAGAAACTGACCTCTCTCGGCCTACTAGCCGCCGGCGTCGCCCACGAAGTGAACACACCGCTCGCCGTGATTTCCAATTACATCCAGATGCTGGCCAAACAAATGCCCGAAGGCGACCCGCGGCAGTCGATCATCGAGAAAATCGTCAAGCAGACGTTCCGCGCCAGCGAGATTGTCAATAACCTGCTCAATTTCTCGCGTACCGGAGCGGCCGAAGCGGCAAGCGTGGACGTAAACCGCGTGGTGGAAGAAACTCTCTCGCTCGTGGCGCATCCGCTAAAGACGGCACGCATTCAGGTGGTGAAAGAACTTGCCGAGTCTCTGCCGCCGGTGCACGGCTCCGCCAACAAGCTGCAGCAGGTTTTCTTGAATCTATTCTTGAACGCTCGCGACGCCATGCCCGGCGGAGGAATGCTCGAAGTCCGCACCGGCGCGCACAACGGCAGCGTGGAGATCGAAATCGCGGATACCGGCGCCGGAATCGCCCGCGAAGACATCCACCGCATCTTTGATCCTTTCTTCACCACCAAGTCCAACGGCCGCGGCACGGGCCTGGGACTCTCCGTGAGCTACGGGATCATCAAAGAACACGCGGGCAAGATCGATGTGCGGTCCACGCCCGGTAAGGGCACTTCGTTCCACGTGGAATTTCCCGCGGCCAGGAAAGCGGCTCATGTCTAAGGGTTCCATCCTTGTCGTTGACGACGAATCGGAAATCCGGGAAGGCCTTGAGCTTCTGCTGAAGGGCGAAGGCTACGGCGTCGCCAGCGCCGAAACCGGCGAGTCCGGGCTCGCCAAGCTAGAAGAGCATCCTTTCGATCTTTTGTTGCTCGATGTTAGCCTGCCGGACCGCAACGGCCTCGAGATGCTGAAGGAGATTCGCCGCCGCGACCCCGAACTTTCTGTCGTTTTGATCACCGCCTACGGCTCGATCGACATGGCGCGCGCCGCTTTCAAGAACGGTGCGATGGATTACATCACCAAACCCTGGTCCAACGACGAATTGCTCGCGCAAGTCGCGCAGGCCGTGGAGGCGCGCCGGCTACGCGACGAGAATCTTCACCTGAAGCGCGCCCTGAAACAGCGCTTCAATTTTCCAAACATTGTCGGCAAGAGTGACAAGATGCAGGTGCTTCTGGATCTCGTCGCGCAGGTGGCGCCTTCGCGTTCCACCGTGCTCATCAGTGGCGAAAGCGGCACGGGTAAGGAACTCATCGCCAAGGCGCTGCACTCCGCTTCTCCGCGAGCGGACAAAGCCTTTGTTCCTGTGAATACCGGCTCCATTCCGGTGGACCTCCTGGAATCGCAACTGTTCGGCCACGTCAAGGGCGCGTTTACCAGCGCGGTCGCCTCGAAAAAGGGCCTGTTCGAGGTCGCGGATCAAGGCACGATTTTCTTCGACGAAATCGCCACCATCAGCCCGGAAACACAGGCCAAGCTGCTGCGCGTGATTCAAGAGCGCGAGTTCATGCGCCTCGGCGGCACCGAGCAGATCAAGGTGGACGTGCGTATCGTGGCCGCTTCGAACGTCGACTTGCTCACTCTAGTGCGCGAGGGCCGCTTCCGTGAGGATCTTTTTCACCGGCTGAACGTGATTCACCTGAGAATTCCGCCATTGCGCGAACGCCGCGAGGATGTCCCGCTTCTCGTTCTCCATTTCCTCGAGCGCTTCTGCATGGAAAACAACCGGACGCTTCTGCAATTCACGGCGAACGCCATGAAATTGATGATGGATTACGACTGGCCCGGCAATGTGCGCGAGCTGGAAAACGTGGTCGAGCGCGCCGTGGTGCTTTCCACGCAGAACCGCATTGACGTGGACTTGCTGCCGGAAGCCATCCGCAGCAAAGAAATCGTGCGCGGTGTGCGGCTGCAACTCTCGGAGTTTTTACCGCCGCTACCTGGTGAACCCGGCGCTCGCGCGGCCGCGGACAACCCGCAGCCTTCTCTGTTTCAAATCATGGATGAGATCGAGCGGCGCATCATCGTGGATATGCTCGAGCGTACCAACTGGAATCAAACCGAAGCCGCCGAACGCTTCATGATCCCGCTCTCGACGCTGAACCAAAAAATCAAGCGCTTGGCGATTGACATACGCAAGCGTGGTCGCGGCGACGACAGCTTTACCGCCAGCTCGGGCAAATAGCCACGCCTCGGTTACCACACCCACCCCAACCCTAGTTTCTCTTGCTGCGAATGAAGGCTTCCCGCACGTCGTGCGCTCTTAGAATCAATAGCTTAGGGAAAGTAGAACGGAACGGCACCATCCGCTAGATTACAGCCTAAGCTAAGTCTGCGCCGCAAAGTACTGCAAGCTCACATGAGCTTCCCTTTTCCGATCATCGCTCGTTTTGATTGAGGCTTCCCGAAAAACTTTCCGGGCTGGCAAAGTCCTGGTGGGAGGGAAGCGAATTCATTGATAAGCTCAGAGAGAATCATGGCCAAACCGTTCTCAGGCGCACGTCTATCGGACATTCCGGCATTCGAACGCGAATGGTCAGCGCTGCGCGAATGCGTTTCACCGTGGCGCGAAAGCGAGCGTTTGCTGAGATTGCTTTCTGTCGTCGATTGGCCTCGCCTGCTGCTGCTCGCGGAAGAACACCGCGTTCTAGGACAACTTGCTACTTACGTGAAGAACGGCACTGTTGTGGTGCCGCCGGAGATCAAACAATTGTTGCTGGAGCGCTGGCGCACGCAAAACTTTCTGACCCTTCGGCTGACCGCCGAGCTTTTTCGTTTGTTGGAGCTCTTCGGCAAGCAGGAAATCTCCGCACTAGTCATCAAGGGACCGGTGCTCGCAGCGCAAGCCTACGCCGATCCATCCGTCCGCAACTACGGCGACCTCGATCTGCTGGTCCGGCACCGTGACATCCGCCGCGCCACGGAGCTGATGATTGCGTCAGGCTACGAAGCGGCTGTTTCTCTCCGCGCCGTTGACGCCGTCAAAATTCCGGGGCAGTACCTGTTCTCCAAGCCCGATTCGAAGCTGCTCGTCGAACTGCACAATGACTTGACGCTTCGTTATTTCCCACGGCCGCTTCCCATCGAGGAATTCGTCGCGCGGCAAATTCGCGCGCCCCTCGACGCCCATGAAGTCCCGGCCCCTTCTGTGGAAGACCATCTGGTGCTCATCTGCGTTCATGGAGCAAAACATTTCTGGGAACGCTTGAGCTGGATTGCGGACGTTGCCGGACTAATTTCGCGGCAAACGAGAATCGCTTGGGAACGGGCGGCGTCATCCGCAAAGGCCGTCCAGTCCGAACATTTGTTGCACACAGGGTTGCGCCTCGCTGCTGACGTTCTGCACGCCGACCTCCCCGAAGCGGTAGCATCGCAGGTGTGGAGAGATGCCATGGCAGCAAGCCTTGCGGCACGAGTACTTCGCTGGTTGCCTGCCGCCGGCTCTGTGTCTCCCAGCTTGTTCGGACGCGCAGCATTTCGCTTGCGCATGCGCGGCGACTTCATCGCCGCTCCGGCGTATCTGCTGAGACTTTCTCTGTCACCCACGGAGGAAGACTGGCAAGCTGGCGTGCAACTTAGCCACGGCCGCTTTCTTGACGTGGTGCGGCGGCCCTTCCGTCTCGCCCGAAAATATGGGCGTCATAATAAAATTTGATCGGTCAACTGGGTAACGTTGCGAAGGAAGCAGCGCTTGGCACGAAGCGTCGCCCCAGGAACCTAACGGCTATATTCTTGCGAGACGGTACCCGCATAGGTCAAGGCTTGCCGCCACTCTAGAAATCGTTGCGGGAATTCCTTTGCCAACTGGTGGGCAATTTCTTCGAGCGAAGGTTTTCCGTCCATCAACTCGAGCGTTCTGCGGCGTAGCAGACCCTCCTCCGAAAGCCGCGGAATGTAGTCTGCCGCAATCTTGCGGAGCTGCCGAGGAGACAACACCGCCCCGCCTAACTGCGATTGCTTAAGATGGATGGGCGAAGCGCTCGACCCAGCGAGCGGCTTGATGCGTGTGGTCCATCGCCAAACGTAGTCATTTTCCACCAGTTTCGCGGCGAGGCTGACGCACACGCTTTGGCCCTCTTCCAACCGCACGGGTTGCGTCCATGGAAAAAGGAAGGAGCCGTAGACTGTATCCGGTTTACCCGGTGCATTGGAAAAGCCTATGCCTTCGGCAAGATCCGCATCGAACCACATCACGATTCCGTGGCCCGTCCCCGCGCGCTCGACGGTCCACTCGAGATTGCCTCGAACGTCGTGCTTCTCCACGGTGGCATAATCCAGGGTGGTCCAGAGTTTGTGGCAAGTTAAGAGCTGGCTTGGACTCACGCGGACTTTCTGCCCGTCATTTACAGAAAGCGCGCGAGCCGGCTCAAGGTTCTGGTGCAAAGGGTTTTTCTCCCAAGGTTCCACGATTTCTCCATATGGTTTAGGAGCTTCCACAAGTGCGACCCATACCATGTCTTTTCGCGGGATGATGATTCCACCCGGTGCTAGAAAACGCTGCCGCGCGTCCGCGATCGCCGGGATATGACGCTGAAAAAATGGCAAGACACCGCGGAGATCGGAGAGCAGGACGTCGGCGCGAGAAGGAAGCGTCACGCGACGGGAAAAGTCTTCGAAAAATTCAATTTTGTCCGTGCAGCCGTTTGCGGCGGCTACATCGCGCGCCACCTGAATGATTTCCGCCGGCTCGATCGCGTAAACTCTGCCCGCGCCAAGCTGGCATGCGAGCACCGCGAAGATGCCTGGGCCGGTGCCAATTTCCACGACCGTGGACCCTTTGCGAACTGTCTTTCGCAGCGCTTCCGCGTAAGCTTCCACGCGCACGCGATCCGCGATCATCGAGCCGTAGGCTCCCAAGCTATACATGTGGATTATCCGAGGACCGAAGTTGCATTTGCCGGAGCTCCAACCATGGCTCCCCCGGCATCGCGGACAATCGCTTCGCAGAGGTTGAAAATGGCCGACGCGTCGGCGGGGCGGCGCACGCGGCGAACCGGGATTGCCGAAACAACCCGGCTGAGCACGTCGAATTCCGTGCGCCGCATATTCTGATCGAGAAGATAGTTCACGTACGTATGGGCCACAAGAGTTATGAGTGCCTCTTTGCCGGAAACCTCCTCGATGATGGGCGAGGTCAGGGTCTCGCCTCGGCCGTCCAGGATGTAGATCGCCCCCAATGGCAATGGGCTTGAAGCGAAGTGATGGCCGTGCTGGCCGAGCGGCAGGTAGTGTTTGTCCCAGGTGGGCGTAATTCGCGGGAGAGCATCTTGCGATCCGAATAATCTACAAACGGAATCGGGCCACAAGTTCACCCTGGGGTAGCCCGGCTGAACAAGAAACTCTGCTCCTTTATCCGCCAGCGCCACGACGTCATCGGAGAGCACCGGAAAACCAGCGCACCCAAAAGCAGCGGCGGTGGTTGATTTGCCGGCGCCCGGCAAGCCCACCAGCGCAATGGCACGATCACCGATCGCCACGGCACTCGCATGAAGACAGACTACGCCCCGAAGGCGCAACACAAATCCCATCACCGGTCCAAGCAAATAGGTGCAAGCATCTTCGAGCGAGTAATCTTCCGGCCAATCAGCCCACACTTCGCATCCCCGGCGGTCCACGACGAATCGCGCTCCATCCCCATAAAAGAAGCCAAAATGCTCTCCGCCGGGGAACAGACCCACGTGCAGGTTTGCCTGGCCGCTGGCAGCGACGTTTGAACTAGTATGGAGAACCCGCAGCGGCTCATCAAAGGTGAAGGGGAGAGTGGCTAAATCCTTTAGCCATATGCGCACGTCATACGGTTTCGACTCATGCGGACCAGGAAGGTCCGAGAGAGCTATATTGGCCGTAAGTCGCAGCCCATAAACAACATACGGTGCGGTCACAGGTTTCTGGAGAGAGTAACCGTCAGGCGGTCTTATTAGAGAATTTTCCATGCCCTCCGTCAGAATTCTTGGTACTCCCCCCTGCTGATTGAGTCAACGCTCGAATGTCACCGTAAACCCGGAGGTTCGGTTTTTGATACGGCTTCTTCTTTTCGTACTCCCGCGAATTCGACACTAGGCGCCTCCCCAGGAGTTTATCCCCTGGCTGCCTGCGACCGCAACCAAAAGTTCAAACTGAGTGGTCTCAGATGAATCCACGCAGCCCAAGGATCCTTCTCACCGAATACTTCTGGAATCAATCTACGCTCAACGTAGCGTCCCAACGCCGGGACGGCTTCAAAAGAATCCACCCACGCGGACTCCGGCCGCTGGAGAAGCGCGACCAACGGGTCTGCAGGAAGGGGTGACTTGCGCCGTAGACGCACTGCGTCGGGTAAAATCCCGCGCGCTGCCTCACGCAACAACTCTTTGTCCGAACACCAAGGTAGCGCTGGCAACGCAAGGAGGAAACTCACCAAGCGAAGATCAAAAAAGGGATGGCGGACTTCCAATGGAACGCTGGTTACGCCAGGATCGAATCCCTCAAACAAATTTGTCCAGAAGGGGTCGGCCATGGCCTCATAGGCAGTGCCTCGACTGGCTCCATCAACGGCCGAAGGGCGCGTCGAGGCCCCCCATCGTTCTCGTAAGCTGAGGCGTTTCTCCAAGTCTTGGTTGAGCCATCCCGGGTAGTGCGGTGTTTGATTCTCAGGTCTAAACCATCTATTCCAACGCGTGCGAAAGTATAAGCGCGAGAATCTTCCTTTCGTCGTGAGGTACCGGATTGCATCGGTGATGGCCTTGCCAATCTCCCTGTTCCTGAGCAACTGCAAGAAATGGACAGAAAGTAAGCATGAAAGGGCGGGGTCCCCTCCAAAGCCAGTCAGTGCCGCGCGACTCCGGGCCGCCACTTGGCGCAACTGGCATAGTCCTCCGTCCGACGAGGGCGAATGCGTTGGTTCCGGCCAACAATGATTCTCAAGAGTCGCACAATCCAATAATCCCGCATGATCGCTTACGTGAAGTTCGATGGGAATCTTCAATGCGTCCGCTACGAGCGTCGCATAATGGCGCTCCTCGTGGGGAATTAGATTCTCAAAGACGTCCGTATAGGCCCGCAGCTCCGCCATGCCGCCATTGCGAGAGGGCTTCCGTTTGGCACTCGCAGCAACCGTTGGAGAATCGAGACCGCCGCTCATCAAGACTCCGACACTCTCTGTTCTCATGCGGTCGGCAACCGCACGATCCAGGAGTTCCCGAAATTGTTCGACGCAGTCGGCTGGTCGCCTGAAATGAATAGCGTCGCTCACCGGCAGGGTCCAAAAGCGGCGAACCGAAATATTTCCTTCTTCGTACACCAGAGTATGTGCAGGCGGCAGCCTACGAATGTCAGCGAAGGACGTTGCGCCGGGCTCCAGAATCCTGTCGAAAAGAAGGAAATCGGCAATCGCGAGATCGTTCAATCGGTCAGAAACAACCGGATGGCGTCGCACGCAATCCAATGTGTTGCTTAGAACCAGCTGCGAGCCAACGCTCGCGTAATAAAAGGGCTTGCTACCGAAATGATCGCGCGCACAAAAAAGTTTTCTTTGCTTTTTGTCCCAAACGACAAAAGAAAAATCCCCGCTTAAGTGATGGACGCAAGCTTCCCCCCATGCCGCATACGCCCGCAAAATCAATTCGCAGTCCGGCGCGGTTGAACGCGCCTCGAGCCCGGCACTTGGAAGCAACGCGATCAACTCCTCACGCGCGTCCAGCCGAGCGTCGGCCACAATCGAATAGCGTTCTTCGAGGCCCAATGGCTGCTGCTCTTTTTTCGACTCGTGGGTGGTGCGAAGGAGGCTATGACCCATTCCTAGCGAACCGTCCATCCAGAAGTTTTGACCGTCGGGTCCACGAAAGGAAAGAAAATCCGTGAGGGACTGCAACAGCTCCCGCTCCATTGGCGCGTTGTCACCGTGCATGATGCAAACGAAGCCGCTCAAATCTACACACCTCGGTCGGACTTGGCGTTCGCAAGAGGGACGCCCCGGACGCAATTTTAGTTTAATGCATTCCGCCGCCAGGCTTGCCCTCGAAACTTGATGAATGCTTGGACAGACTTCACGGCCACGCCATTTGGATTGTCCAGGCCATGTCCACGCTTCACCCGCACTGAATTTGTCTTGCAACTGCTTCACGGTCTAGGCAGAGTACCGTGGGATGAGTCAGCGTACTTTTAGTTCTAAACAGCGCGCGGTCGTGCTGGCCTTTGCTTTTGTCTGCTTCTTGTTCCTTTCTTACTTTAGCGTTCGAAACGCTCTCGCCGCTCACTATGCCGGCCTGCAGACCCGTCAGGGGTATGAGCGGGCTGCGCGCCTCGAGCCGCGCGACTTCCGGAACTGGCTTCTGCTGGGTCGCTACTGGCAATACGACCTGGAAGAAACGGACACGGCCCGAGCTCGGCAGGCGTACAACGTAGCGCTTTCACTCAATCCTCGTTCCGCGGATCTTTGGTCGGACCTGGCAACCGCCTACGAGGCCGAAGGAACTGTTGCCTCCGCGCGAGAAGCTTTTCTTCACGCAAAGACCGCCTATCCGCTTTCCGGGGAAATCTCCTGGCGCTACGCCAACTTTCTCCTGCGCCAGGGAGAGTTGGACGCCGCTTTTCTTGAGATGCGCCGCGCCGTGCAAGCTGAGCCGAAACGTGGAGCCGAGGCGCTTTCCCGCGCTTTGAGCGCCGAGCCAAACATCGACCTGGTCATTGATCGAGTGCTTCCTGCGGTGAGTGACGCCTACACCGGGGCGATTTTCGACCAAGCCAGCGAAGGCCGTACCGCAAATGCTGTCGTGATCTGGAAGCGGCTCGCCGCGCTTCATCCCAAGCAGCTCCCTCTTGAAACGTATACCTATTACTTGGTCACCGCGCTCCTTCGCGAAAAGCAAGTTGCGGAAGCCCAAAGCGTTTGGAAGCAGGCGGCGGAGTTCGCCGGCTACGGCAATCTTCCCGGTCCCGCGGATTCACTTTTGTGGGATGGCGGATTCGAGTCCGGTATCTTTGGAAGCGGTTTTGCATGGACCCCTCCGGGGGGAGCTCTGGTCCAGGTCGGTTTCGACACTCGAGAAAAGCATTCCGGCAACCGGTCCCTGCGCCTGCTGTTCAATGGAACATACAATCTCGGCCTCGGAGGTCCCTGCACCGAGGTTCCAGTCGAGCCCTCGACGGCTTACCACTTTTCTGCCTGGGTAAAAACGATGTCCATCACCACGGAGCAGGGCATCCGGTTCCAACTGCGCACCATCGGAACGCAAGACACTTCGGCGGTCGTGACGAGCGATCTTCGCGGAACTCAGCCGTGGACAAAGATCGAGACTCCGTGGTCCTCTGGAAAAAATGCTCAGGAAATGCAGGTCTGTGTGGCCCGCCTGCCCAGCCAGGAATTCGACGACAAAATTCAAGGCATTGCCTGGGTGGATGACGTCGCGCTGGCTCCCGTCTCCGCGCAGCCTCGCAAACCATGAGTTTCCTGCGACTGGGCCTCTGCGCGTTAATTAGTTTCGCGGTTCTCGCTCACGGTGGCGTGGAGGACTGGGCGCGCGCGGTTCTGGAAATCGGCGCTGCCTTTCTGCTCTTGCTGTGGGCATTGCGTTTTTATTTCAACGGGCAGGAGCAGCCTGCTCTTTCGCCACTGCTTCCGCCACTCGCTCTTTTTTCTCTGGTCGTCCTGGGACAGTGGTTTTTTCGCGCGACCGCATCCGTCTATAACACACGCATCGAGTTGTTGCTGCTGCTGGCCACGCTGCTTTTTCTGTTTCTGTGCGTGCAGGCGTTTCGCACGCTTCAGGAGTGGCGCGGCTTGGTGTGGTTCGGAATGGGCCTCGGCTTCGTGGTCAGCGTATTCGCCATTCTGCAGCACCTCACCTTCAATGGAAAACTCTATTGGTTTCGCGAGCTGACCTACGGCGGAATACCGTTTGGCCCTTATGTCAATCGCAACCATTTCGCCGGATTGATGGAGCTGCTTATTCCGTTGGCGCTGGTGCCGCTGGTGCTGGGAAGAGTACGACGCGACCGCCTGATCGTCGTTGCGTTGTTCGCGATCATGCCTATCGCCGCACTCTTCCTATCGGCCTCTCGGGGAGGCATTGTGAGTTTCTGTGTCCAATTTGCGCTGCTAACTTTTTTGCTTTTGCGACGGCGCGGCTTGGCGAAGCGCCTGCTGGCCGTGTCCGCGGTGCTGCTGGCGGCGTTGCTGATGGTCACCTGGCTGGGCGTTGGCCGAATTCTCCAGCGCTTTTCGTCGATGCAGACGCTCGAAGTCACCGAGGGCAAACGCGCCGCGATGCGCAAAGGCGCCTGGCACATTTTTCTCGACCATCCGCTCGCAGGCACGGGGCTTGGCACCTTTCAAATCGTGTACCCGCCCTATGAAACCCTGTATGACGCCAAAGTCGTCAATCACGCGCACAACGATTACCTGGAAGCCCTTGCCGAAACGGGCGCGCTCGGCGCTTTGTGCTGCGCCTGGTTCCTTGGGGTTTTGCTTCTCAAATCTTTTTCCCTGTTCCGGCAGAGCGATTTCTCGTTTCCGTTAGTTCTGCAGCTTTCCGGGATTGTGGCCTGCGCGGGATTCCTAGTGCACGCCCTGGTCGACTTCAACTTCCACATCCCTTCCAACCTTTGGCTTTTCGTTCTGATGGCGCATCTGGCCACCACAGAAATCCAACAAACTCCTTCCTCGCCCACTCGCCGCCGCGGTCATAATTCAAGAAATCCAGAGTGAGGATCCCTAGTTTTTGTAAGTAACGCGTTTTTCCATCTGGTGTGGTTCCTTGCCCCCGAGCAACGACAGCATCCTGCCTACAGTTGCATCTTGTCGTTCTCCGCCCTCACACCACCCGCCCTGACATCCACAAACCCTTGGAGGCTTCGTGTTTAATTCTAAAAGTATTGCCCCGCTGCTTTGCGGGACCTTAATCACCCTGTTGCTTTCTTTGGCGAGCGGCAGCACCGAGGCCAGCACATCCTCCGTTTACATTAATGCAGGCGCGACATCATCCTTCACTGATCCTAACGGCAATACTTGGCTGGCCGACCAATATTTCACCGGAGGAAACACCTACACCAATTCCAGCACCATCTCTGACACTTCCTATCCCCAGATTTACAGCACCGAGCGATACAGCAGCGGCCACTCTTCGTTTAGCTACACCATCCCCGTCGCCAATGGCACCTACAACGTCAGCCTCGATTTTGCCGAGACCTATGTCACAGGTCCTGGTAAGCGCATCTTCAACGTCTCCATCAACGGCACGCAAGTGCTCA
>DATFRZ010000082.1:0-27189 GCA_035262885.1 Candidatus Acidiferrum sp. | reverse complement strand
AGCACAAACACTGGACGACAAGGCGCTAAAAGGCGTGAAATGGCGGCAGCTTGGGCCATTTCGCGGCGGGCGCGCTCTTGCTGTAACAGGCCTGGCCGGCGACCCGGAAACCTATTATTTCGGCGCCGTTGCAGGAGGCGTTTGGAAAACGCAAAACGGCGGGCTCACTTGGACGCCAATGACGGACAAAACCGGAATCATGTCTATTGGCGCGATCGCCGTCGCGCCTTCTGACTCGAACGTGATTTACGTGGGCACCGGCGAATCGTGCATTCGCGGAAACATTTCTTATGGCGAGGGGATGTACAAGTCTGTAGACGGCGGCAAAACGTGGTCTCACATCGGCCTGGAGGATACGCAGCACATCGCCAAGATCGTGGTGCATTCTCAGAATCCGGACATCGTGTATGTGGCAGCGCTCGGGCACGCTTACGGACCGAATGAGATGCGCGGCGTGTTTCGCTCGAACGACGGCGGAAAAACATGGCAGAAACTACTGTTCAAAGACAACAAGACCGGCGCAATCGATCTGGTGTTCGATCCGAATAATCCGCACATCTTGTTTGCCGCGCTGTGGGAGGCGCAACGCACCCCTTGGAGCTTGACTAGCGGCGGTCCGGGAAGCGGTCTATATCGGTCGGGTGACGATGGCGCGACGTGGAAGCGTCTTGAAGGTCATGGGTTGCCGAGTGGCGTGCTGGGGCGCATCGGCGTGTCCGTGTCCGGTGCGGACGGGAATCGCGTTTACGCGATCATCGAAGCGGAGAAAGGCGGAATCTATAGGAGCGAGGACGGAGGAGAAAGCTGGCATCTCGTCAACCCCGATCACCGCTTCACGCAGCGCGCTTGGTATTTTCATCACATTTTTGCAGATCCCAGGAATGCAGACACGGTGTATGTGCTCAACACGGGAGTTTCACGCTCGACCGATGGCGGAAAGAGTTTTGAAGCCATGCGCGCGCCCCACGGCGACAATCACGGATTGTGGATCGATCCGACGCATCCACAATGGATGATCCTCTCGAATGACGGAGGAGCAACCGTCTCGCACGACGGAGGGAAAAGCTGGACCACGGAAGCCAACCAGCCGACCGCGCAGTTCTATCATGTGGCTGCAGACAACTCCGTGCCTTACAAGGTTTACGGGGCGCAGCAGGACAATTCGACGGTGGCGATCGCCACACGCAGCGACAGCTTCGCGATTGATCGTCCGGATTGGTACGACGTTGGCGGAGGCGAGTCGGGATACGTGGTTCCTGACCCGCGCAATCCGAGCATCGTGTATGCCGGTTCTTATGATGGATTGATTACCCGCTTCGACAAATCCAATGGGCAGGAGCAGGACATTTCTTCCTGGCCGCTGAATCCGATGGGCGCGGGAGCTGCGGACTTAAAGCATCGCTTCCAGTGGACGGCGCCGATTGCAATTTCGCCGAACGATCCCAACACGCTGTATCACGGCGGAGAAGCCGTGTTCAAAACGACGGATGGAGGAATGAGTTGGACGCCGATTAGCGGAGATTTGACGCGCAATGACAAGAGCAAGCAGAAGTCTTCTGGCGGGCCGCTGACGCAGGACAACACCAGCGTCGAATACTACGACACCGTGTTTACGATCGCGGAGTCTCCGGTGGAAAAGGGGGTGATCTGGGCGGGCAGCGACGATGGGTTGGTGCACGTGACGCGGGATGGCGGGCAGCATTGGGCGAATGTCACATCCAAAGAATTTGGGGAATGGAGTTTGGTGAGCCTCATCGACGCTTCTCCGCACGCTGGTGGGACGGCGTACGTAACGATTGACCGGCATAAGCTCGATGATTACAAACCGTACGCGTTTAAGACTACGGATTACGGGAAGAGCTGGACCAAGATTACGACGGGGCTTCCGGAGAACAGCTACGTGCACGCGGTGAAGGAAGATGCCAAGAGAAAAGGCCTGTTGTTTGCGGGCACGGAAAACGGAATTTACGTTTCCTTTGACGACGGCGGGCGCTGGCAATCGCTGAAGCTGAATCTGCCCACGACGCCGATCCACGACTTGACGGTCAAGAATGACGACTTGATTGTGGCGACGCATGGCCGGGCGTTCTGGATTCTGGACGACATTTCGCCGCTCCGGCAAATGAACGCTACAACTGCGAATGAAGACGCGCATCTTTACCAGCCTTCGACGGCGATTCGATTTCGCGGAGCCGGATTCGCGCTGCCGGCGACAGTTCCGGTGGGCGCAAATCCGCCGACTGGCGTCATCGTTGATTATTCTCTGAAAAGCGCGCCCAAAGATGCGGTCGAGCTGGAGGTTCTCGACGCAAAGGGCAAGCTCGTGCGCAAGCTCTCGAGCAAGAAGGCAGCGGAGGGCGCATCGCCAGAAGAGGAAGAATTCGGCATTTCGCGGCCGGGCGAGAAATTGCCCGCAGAAGAAGGCCTTAACCGATTTGTTTGGGATATGCGCGGAGAAACTCCTGCGCGCGTGCCCGGTGCAGTCAGCTGGGGCGGCCGCCCGACCGGCGTTCTCGTAGTACCGGGAACCTATCAAATCAAGCTGACGGTTGGCGGCAAATCGCTGACGGCCTCCGTGGGGATTCAAAAAGATCCTCGCATTAGCACGTCGCAGGCGGATCTGGAAAAACAATATGAACTCGCCACGCGCATTCACGTCCGCGTCAGCGCGGGGCACGAAGCGGTAAATCAAATGCGCAGTGTTCGAGAGCAAGTCGAAGGACTCAAAAAGCGGCTCGGTAATGACGGCGGGGCCAAAGCCGTGCTGGATTCGGCTGATGCGCTGAAAAAGCGAATCGAAGCAGTGGAAGAAAAGATTATTCAGCCCAAGTCCAAAAGCGGCGAAGATCCGCTGAATTACCCGATTCAAGTCACGGACCAGATGATGGCGCTACAGGGAACCGTAGAAAGCGCCGATGTTGCTCCAACGGCGCAATCATATGTGGTTTTCGACGAGCTAAATGCGCGATTGGAAACGCAACTTGTCGCGTGGCGGGACGTGCAATCCAAAGAACTCGCGGCGTTGAATGAATTGATGAAAAAGAACAATGTGGAGGCCATCGCTCCGGCTGCGGAGAAAACGAAAGTTGCGGCAGAATAGACGGCACGTGAACGGCAAGGGAACCGGCTATCCCAACGATGCCGCTGACTTCGATGTGCGTCTCCGAGTCAGTAAGTCGAGAGAATCTTGAGGCTGGTGTCCTGCTCACAATGTAGGAGGCATACTCATGTTGAATAAGACCGCGATGAGAGTCGTTGTCGGCGGACTTTTTGTTGGTGTCGCGCTGGCGACCGCGCCTACTCTGATGCTCAAAGCTCAGATGCCCAACCCCTATGGGGCGCCCATCAGCCTTGAAAATGCCAAGAAGGCTGCCGCGCCGGCCCTCGCCGAAGCGGGGAAGAACCACTGGAACATGGCTGTAGCCATCGTGGACCCTTCGGGCAACCTCGTTTATTACGAAAAAATGGACAACACGCAACTTGGCAGCGCCAACGTGGCCATTGACAAGGCGCGTTCGGCTGCTTTGTACAAGCGGCCGACCAAGGCTCTTCAGGATGCACTGGCCGCGGGCGGAGAGGGCTGGCGCATCCTTCGCGTGCAAGGCGCCGTACCTGTGGAAGGCGGCATTCCGCTGGTCATGGACGGCAAGATTGTGGGAGCCATCGGAGTTTC
The DNA here is from genome assembly GCA_035262885.1 of Candidatus Acidiferrum sp. GTDB lineage: Bacteria > Acidobacteriota > Terriglobia > Acidiferrales > UBA7541 > Acidiferrum. Next base: position 23,516 of record DATFRZ010000082.1, on the reverse strand, counting down.
AGGTGCCACCAGCGCTCAGGACGCGCAATGCGCTAAGGCCGGCGCTGACGCCATCAAGTAAGCTGACTCGCCATGACCATGGGCTTCGCGAGCCTCGGAGGTATGCTCATGAGCAAGATATTTGCGCGTGCGTTGATTTTGTTGGCGTTCGGGGCTCCTTGTCTGGCGCAGGAAACTCCCACGGAGCGCGAAGCTGCGCGCGAGGTGATCAAGCAAATCGGCGCACTCAGCCAATCGCTCGGCGGTCAGGCGATGGTGGCAAAGCTCTCCGCGACAGACAAAGGACGGGACGAAGTCATCACGCGTGTAAAGCAATTGATGCAAACCGACCTTTTGCCGATGAGTGATTGGATCACCCAACACCCCGAAATTGGCTTTCAAGAAACGCAATCCGTAGCAAAACTCACCGCGTATCTGGAAGCGCACGATTTTGAAGTGACTATGCCCGTCGCCGGGCTGGCCACGGCATTCACCGCGAAATACAAGCGCGGCACGCCCGGCCCCAATCTCGGAGTCATCCTCGAATACGACGCGCTGCGCGGCACCAAAGGCGCTTTTCACGGCGATCAGCACAGCGCACAAGGTCCCGTGGGTATTGCCGCTGCAGTCGTGATTGCGGAGTTTCTAACGCGCAGCCATACCCCGGGCACGGTCACGGTTTACGGGTGTCCCGGCGAAGAGATGATGCCGCCCGAAGCCAAGACCGTGATGATGGAAGCGGGCGTGTTCAAGGGCGCAGATATCATTGTGCGCAGCCACTCCTCGGCGGTAACTTCCCGGTCAGCCGCGGGGTTTGGCACGTGCTGCATGAATATTGACGGCGTGAAGTACACCTTTTACGGCGCGCCGGCGCACCAGTTGACAGCCTGGAACGGGCGAAACGCTCTGGAAGCGGTAATCAAGCTCTTCAATAATATTGACAGCGTGCGCAGCAACATCCGGCCGGAGGCGCGGATCCAAGGCGTGATCACCGAGGGCGGCGCGGCGCCGAATGTCGTGCCGGACAAGACTTCGGCCGATTTTTACATCCGCTACCCGGATGGAGTTTATCTCGAGCAAGTCACCCAATGGGTGGATGACGCAGCGCGCGCGGCTGCCCTGTCCACGGGAACGAAAGTGAAAATCGATCACTACGGACACGATCGGGATGGCATCTCGCTTTCAACGCTTGAGGAGCTGTCCTTCGCCTACATGAAACAATTTGGCGCCGCAGGCGTCGAGCCAGAGCCAGCCAAGCCCAAAGGGTTCGAAGAAACCGGCAGCGTTTCGAGCCAGATTCCCGGCATCGGCGTGTCCGCGAAGTCATCCAATTTTTCGAACCACACCTATGGCATGGAAGCGGACGCGCTGAAGGACATCGGTCACGATGGTTTCATGGTTGATGCAGAGACGGAGGCCGCGATCCTCTACGACTACGCCACGCATCCGGAGTTGCGCGACGCCGTCAAAAGGGAGTTCACGCGGATCCAGGCTCTTTTTGGGGAGTATCAGGCGGCGCTTCAAAAGGTTTACCCAAAACCCGAAATCACTGAACCGAAATAGCAATCGAGAATAGGCCCGAGCCGCTGTCGGCCGCGGCCTCGAAAATTCGCGATCGAGAGGATCCTCAAAACGGTGAGAAGTGGCGGAAACGACGGTTTATCTTTCGTTTGGATCGAATTTACGAGACCGCGAAAAAAATCTGCGAACCGCGATTGCCTCACTTGCTGACGCGAAAGTGCGAGTGACTCGCATCTCCTCATTCTATGAAACCGAACCCATGGATTTGCGCGAGCAGCCTTGGTTCCTGAATTGCGCTGTGCAGGCGATGACAGAAGTGCCGCCGTTGGATTTATGGCACGCTCTTCACGCGGTCGAATCACGCATGGGCGGCAAGAAACTCGTGCCCAAAGGTCCGCGGCTGATCGACTTGGACATTCTCCTCTACGGCGACGAAACCATCGACACGCCCGAATTGCAAGTACCTCATCCGCGTATGCTCTTGCGCAGATTCGTTCTCGTGCCGCTCGCCGAAATCGCGCCAAACCTGAAGCATTCTTCCTGGAAAGGAACCGTGAGCCAGTTCCTGGCCGATTTGCCCGATGCGAGCGTGGTGCGAAAGCTTGCTCAGGCTCCGTAGGGGTGTCGACGCGAACCCGCACTAACTCGTGCGGTGCAGCAAAAGGCGATGAAGCTTCATCGGCTTGGGCGACAGGGCTTCCAGTTCGATTTCCGCGAGATGGCCTTCCGTGATTTCGCTCCAGCGGTAGACGCCGGGTTCGGTTTCCATGGTTTCGCGGCCATTTAACCGGCGCAGAAATTCGCTAGCGCCTTCGCGTGAAGCCACAGCGCGAACCGTAGGCCGCGCGAGTGCTTCGACCGTATAGCTACGCAAAAGCTTGTGCCAGTAGTGATCGAAGAGGTCGCCGGAGGCGAAGATGTCGCTCCAGGCGACTTCGCCGCCATAAGCGACAATGACCCCGACAACACGCTGGCCCTTCAATCCGGACGCCGCGCTCGCAAAGCGGCGCTGCATTTCCGCAACGAAATCGTCAATGGAGACACCCACGGCGCTCGACTGATAAATTTTCTCGTAGGCTTCTGTATGTGCATTGCCGGCGATGACGCTTTGGAGCTCGCTTGTGGTAATCCTGGCGGGAGGAGCGGCGGGTGGCGGCGGTGCAGTTGAGCCGCTGCGAACTGCATCCCAGACTTCAGCTTGCGCCTGATCCACCGCGGCTTTCTCGCGAACGCTGGGATGGACAATGGTATGGGCGGCGGCAAACTGGGCGCTGCCGGTCCAGCGTCCGTGTTCCACGCAGAACACGTCGAGTGGAAGCGGCGGCGCACCCGCGGGCACAATGCGGTCCTTACCGATGACGCGGTCCTGTTTGCCGCCGCTGACGAGTTCGCCGGCGAGCAGCAGAAGCGCGTGCTTGCTGCGGTTTAGCAGCACGAGCTGATTCACAGAAGCGCCGGTTGGCTGCGGAATGTAGGCAGGGCGGCCGTCGCGCCGGCGAACCATTTCTTCAGAGCCCCGTTCGCGGACGACAACTTCTCCGGTAGCGAGGCCTTCTTCCAGCGTCAAAAAGGCGCTAGTGTCCTGTCCATCAGAAGCGACCACAGGGAATACGGTAATGTTTTCGTAAGTGACCGGATCTAGAATTCGCCAGTCTCCCTCCGGCTTCGGTTGCGGAGCAGGGGGAGAAGCAGGGCCCGTGGATGCTTGCGAGTTAGAATTGAAGTCTGGCCCGGTAGGAACAAGGGCTAAGCCACCCAAGGTGAGGATTCCCAGGCATCCGCCGATGATGGCGGCAAAAATCGAGCGCTCCATAAATCACTCCTCTGCGCGAACTTGAACCATGTCGCAATGAGCTGCCGAGATGACGGCTCACGTTTAGAACGAGGGGCGTCGAATTTCTTGCGGAGATTCTTAGCTAGCCAACTCTCGCTAGCAAGGACCGGGGGCGGGTTAACCATGAAGACAAGATGGTGAGGGCGCGCGACTGCAACTGTCCGTTGTCGAAGGAATCAGCTGTACGGATCACCGAGGTTAATGCGCGTCTTCCGTTTGCTCTTGGACGCTTCGGCGGCTTCTTCGCGCTCGTACTCCGCAATTTCTTCCTCGGTGTAAGAAAAGGTGTCGCGCGCCGCGAACATGGTGTTGCGGCCAGCCTGTTTCTTCTTTTTGCGGATGGCGCCAAATTCGCGGCGAACCAGCCGGATGGGCGCGTCGATCGCTTTGATCTCTACCAGAAGGTCGCTGATTTTCTCCAGAAAGTCATGAAGATGGTAGGGCCGAAGCACGTAAGGCAGGCGCGAAGCCTCGATTTGGCCTGTGAGCTGTCTCTCCGCTGTTTCCGGGATGATAAAAAGGGCGCGAATCCGTCCGCCAGCCTCCTGGGGAACCGAAGCGATTTCGCGAAGAGTGAAAAAGGCGGGGCTGTCGAGCTCTATCGCGGCCGCATTGGCGACCACCAGGGACCAATCGGCGCTTTTTAGCTCGGTGAGAAGCGATTTCGCGTCAAGCACGGTACGCACGCGCCAGCCTTCGGAGTCCAAGACTTGCTTTACGGCGCTGGCGCCGTTCGGGTCATTGTCGAGTACAAGAATCCCCACTTGACGGGGGATGACCGTAGGACTGGTACCCATAAGGATATAGTGTACGAGCCGCACCGTCTCGAGGTTGCGGGAGTCGAATCCGTGAGACTTATGGGGCAACTGACCGGCTGGACAGGTAAAACAAGCCAGGCTCTTGCGGCTACAAACCGACGACCAGCGAGGTTCCCGCGGCGTATTTCTGGAGGCCAATGGCATCCCAGAAGACCCGGTAAGTTGATTTACGCCTGGAGGGATCCGTGCCTGTGAAAAAGATTTGGAAGCCGTCCCGGGACCATTCCGCGTCCATGGCGGACAGATTCGGGATGGCCAACACGGCGCGTCGCTTGGCACGAAACTCGTAAAAAAACAGGCCCCCTGCTAACCCATTTTCCACTGCGGGAACCGCGGCGGCAGGACGTACAAACAACGCCGAAACGAGCACAAGATCAGGGTTTGTGGGGTGGACGCGAACCGTGAGTTTGGCCCCGGCGGCAAAATCGGTTCCGCACAAATCTGAGATGGGAAGCGTCTGCGTGGTCCTGCCGTCTTCCCCGATCCACGCTAGTGTGTTGCCGGTGAGCACCAGAAGCGTACGCGGATCGCTCCACCCTTGAATGCTTTCGAATGAATCGGCGCTTATCACCGCCGCCTTGGTGGGATCGTTCAACGGGAAAGCCCAGAGCTGCCATCTCCCGCCTTGATGATTCAGATAGGCTACGCGGGAATCGTCAGGAGACCAAACCGGGCCTCGAACGTCGCCGCGAAGAAGCTCCTTCACGCCGTTCGAATCGTAATCGTAATCGTTGATCGTGCGGACCGCTCCCTGTTCGCGCGTGAAGAGCAGTTTTTTGCCGTCATGGGAAGGCGATAATTCGCTCCCCGGTACTCCGGGAATGGTTCGCACAATGGAGCCACGTTTAAAAATGATCTGCGGAGTGGCATTCAGATAGGCAACGGCAATCGGTGACTGAAACTTGGTGACGCTGGAGACGGGGACCGCTGACTTCCTCTTGGCGTCGTCATCTTGGTCGGGCCGATTGTTGATTTTAGGGAAAAGCTCCATCGCCGTGCGACCGCAACCCTTAAGCGAGCCGATTTGCGCGTGGTCGATTGAAATCTTGAACGAGTACCTTCCGCCGAGGGGAGGAGTCGTGGTCACGGTGTCGTTCGTGGCGTCCGTGCAGGCCTCCCGGGAAAGGTGGACGGCCACCGGCGCGCCCGTGGCTGAGTCTTTGGCGTGGTACACCCAGGCCTGCCCCGCGGGTTCTTGAGTGACCTCTCCCGGTTCCAGCGGAATGGGGGGATAGCCTTCACGGTCGAAGCGCTCCGGCCCCTTAAGGCCGATGCGAACACTCCAATTGGGCTGGTTGCCAAAGCCAAGAAGAAGGATGGGATAGTGCGTGGAATGAGGGGCCTGCGGCGCCATGGGCAGGCTTTTCTGAGCGGGGGCCGGCTGTGGCCTCGCTTGGCCGGGGGTGGGGCTCGCTTGACTCCACGCGGAAGCCGAAACAAAGGCGCTCGAAAGCACCAACGAGAGTAGACGAATAGGAGGGATCTGTGGTCCTAGGGCGTTGCGCAAAATGCGTCCTCCGGAAAGTAAAGAGGATAACCCCCCGAGAGGGAGGAGGCAATTGGTCCGGTGGCCACGTGCAGGGAATTTCCACAGGCCCCTGTGTTGGCGGGGCAGGCGACCGGTATACGAAAGAAAAGCGAAATTAGTTGTTGACATGGCGAATAAAAAGCGAAATACTGCCTTGCTGCTTCGAGGCGGGCCATGTCCCCAGTTCACTCCACATCGGCGCCAGATTTTGCGATCCAGCGCCGCCACGCTTCACCAACTCCAGAAACACTCTTTCCCGAATGCCCTGACGACCTGAGCCCAAAGCAAGTGGTCGGCAACCCTGCCCCGGTTGCTGGCCAACGCGGTAGCATTTCGGACTGCAAGACGTCGGATAGCCCCCCGGCGTCCCCGGCTAGTGACCCAAGACAAAACCTTGCGCATGGCCCGGTCCAAAACTCTGCCGCGAACCCCAGTGAACGCGCTCGCGCGCGGCTGGTTGGCATTGCCCGCCTTGCTGCAACTTCGGCTCCGGCCGAAACGAAAAGGAAATCGGCAGAGCGGCCGGAATATTTTGTGCTCCCCGTGAAGTCGATCTTGAATCGCTGCGATTCGCAACGCGTGCCGTTTGAATGGACGATTAATCCCTATCGAGGATGCGAATTCGCCTGCAAGTACTGCTACGCGCGGTACACGCACGAATATATGGAACTGGACGGCGGAGAATTCGAGAAGAAGATTTACGTGAAAAAGGACGCGGGGCCGGTGCTGGCCTGGGACGTGTCGCACAAATATTCATATACGTCCGAAGCCTCCGGCGGAACGCGCCCTGATCACATCGCGATTGGGACAGCGACGGATCCATATCAACCCGCGGAGCGAGAATATGGCGTAACGCGCGCCTGCCTGGAAGAGCTGGCCAAGAAGGATGGGCTGAGCGTCTCGATCATCACGAAGTCAGACCAGATTGTGCGAGACATTGATGTTCTGAAACGGATCAGTGAGCGCTCCAATCTGTCGATCGATATAACCATTACGACCCTGCGTACTCGGTTGGCGCGGATCCTCGAACCCCGCGCGCCACGTCCAGACTTGCGACTGGCAGCCGTGAAGCAACTGACCGAGGCCGGGCTCGCGGTCGGAGTGTCTGCATCACCCCTGATACCGGGCATCACGGATAGAGAGGGCGACTTGGAGGCTGTGGCTGCCGCGGGAAGGGAAGCGGGCGCGCAATGGTTTTTCTCAGGCGTCCTGTTCCTGATGCCGTCATCCGCAAAACAGTTCTTCCCGTTTTTGCGCTCGAAGTTTCCGCGCTTGGTCCAGCAGTATGAAAAGTGGTTTGGTAAGAGCGGCTACGCGCCGGAAGAGTACCGGCGCAAGATTGCCGAGCGCGTTGCGCGCATCCGGCAAACGCATGGCTTTCGCGCGCGCCCGTTCACGGAGAAGAAGCACTCGGCACCTTGCACGCAGATGTCGCTGGGCTGGGATGTAGTCTCGGCTGTGTGTGAGGAACACAGAGGGTATTCGTGAGCTGCGAAGGTGGTCTCGCAATCCTGAAGCATCGAGCACAATGACCTGCATCCCCTACTAACCGTTGATTGCTCATCGCGTTGAATGGAAGAAGCGGGAGCGATTCAGTGTGGCTCGATGGGCCAGGGAATTCCAAGGCTGTTTGGTACTTTGGTGCCCTTACTCCGGCCGCGTTCGTTTTTTCCGGGGAAGAACATCAGAACCTACGCCTCCTGGGAAGCTTGTGGATCTTGGTGGCCACAAACTTCACGTCAACTGCACTGGGAAAGGCAGCCCGACTGGCGTTGTCGAAAACGGATTGGGGGATTTCTCCTTCGACTGGTCCCTTGTACAGGCCCAGGTTTCGAGTCTTACACGAATCTGCACGTATGAGCGGGCCGGATACGCTTGGAGCGACCCCGGCCCGAAACCGCGGACTTTCTCACAGTTGAATCTTGAACTACGCGACGCACTCAACAAGCTCGGCGAGCAAGGTCCGTTTGTGCTCGTTGGGCATTCATTCGGCGGACCCGTGGTGCGGAACTTTGCCATCACTTATCCGGACAAAGTCGCGGGCGTAGTCTTGGTGGACGCCGCCTTCGAGGGGCAGCGCGTGGGCATCGGCAGCAAGGCAAGGATCGGCTGGGGGATGGCGCGAAGGGGCTGAGTATCCCGCCACGCACACGCGGATATGAAGGAATCGGACAAAGCTTCTGCGCAGCCAGGCACAACACCGCAGGTGCAAGCCTTTCTTGACCGTGAGTGATGCCTCTCAACGTCCTTATGGCACGATGATCCTGGATTCTTCGCGCTTGAGTTCGGGAGCCTGAGGAAACTGGCCCCGCAGGAATTCGATGAACAGGCGCGAGCGCGGCCGTCCGTTCGTACGTAGCAAGCCCATCCTATAGAGGAAGACTAACAAATAGAAGATCTCAGTGTCTTTGAACGAAGCGGCAGCGGCGCGCTCCGCCTGCTGCTTTTTGATTTCGTCGAGAAAGGCCATGAGTGCGTCGTAAAGTTCGCCAGGCACCCGCGCTTGAGGCGGTCTCTCGTAAATGAGGCCAGAACTCAGTGTCTTATAGGTCTGCGCCAGAGCTTCCAAGGCCACGAGGATGTCGTTGTCCACAGCGGCCGGTTGAGCGGCACAGAATTTCGCCATGGAAAACGCCAGCGCAGCCATGAGTTGTTGATGCGTGTGGATGACATCCTGCGGAATGGTTTCATCGAGCAGGGGCGTATCGGTCGGAATGTAGGGTGGATGGTCGCTTTCGTAGCGATGAGCGGAGATGAGATAACTACAGTCCGAAGGGCAGTCGATGGTGACTTCGCGCTCCTTGCCGCAGCAGACCGCGCAAATCTTTTCAGCCTTGGCGGGACAGAAGCGCTCCGCCTTGCGCTTTTCGCAGATGGGACAGGACACAGAATCTCCTCAATGCGCGAAGACAATTCAGCAGAATACGCCGAGCAACCGCAAAAGACAAAAGCCGCGACCGTGACTCTTTCCGCGAATACTGCGCCCCACACTAGCCCTGAGCTTGGCCAAGGAGAGCAAGATTCCTTTGCGCGGCGGGCTGAGCAGCTCACGCCATAATGACTTTATTGCGGAAGCGGCGCGCAGCGATGGTTAACAGCGTTGCGCCGAGAATGCAAAGCGCCAGGCCGTCCGTCCAGAGATGAGCCAGGCCGGCGCCGCGCAGGATAATGCCGCGGGTGATGTTGATGAAATACGTCGCCGGAATGAGATAGCTGAGCGGGTAGAGAATCGCAGGAATCGTTTCGCGCGGAAAAATATATCCCGAGAAAAACACGCTGGGGAGAATCGGAAGAAACGCTAGCTGCATAGCCTCTGCCTGAGATGAGGCTTTGCTCGAAATCAAGATTCCCAGCGATAGCGCCGCAAACAAATAGGGCAGCGACAGCAGGGCCAGAAGAAAAACATTCCCGTGGATCGGCACAAGGAACACAAAGCGCATAAAGAAAAGGATCAGGCACAGCTCAAAAAACCCAATGCCGAGATACGGAAGCAGCTTGCCCAAGAGAAGCCCAAACGGCCGCACCGGCGTCACGAAGAGCTGCTCCAGCGTTCCACGCTCTTTTTCCCGCACGATCGAAAACGCCGTAAGGAACGTCGTAACGTTAAGCAACATGATCGCCGTCAGTCCGGGAAGAAAAAAATTCGGCGAGCGCGAATCCGGGTTGAAAAGCAGTTGGGGGCGCATGTCTACGGCGAACGGGGCGCGGTCTTGAAGCACCCGTCGCAAAGATTCATCGAGACCGATGGAAGTGGACACGTTAATCGCCTGGCCGGCGACCGACGAGTCCGAGCCGTCTATGAGCACCAAAACTTGCGCGCTCATTCCGTGCAGAAGCCGGTCGGAAAAATCGACCGGGATCTTAATCCCCACGCGCGCCTTGCCCGCAATGATCATGTCGTTCAGGTCGTGGTCGTTTTCCACATAGCGAATAATGTGAAACGTGTCCGAGTTTTTGAACCGGTCCAGTAATTCGCGGCTTTCGCGGCGGCCGTCGGCGTTGTAAACCACCGTATTGATCTGCCGGATGTTCGTGTCAATCGCGAAGCCGAGCAGAAACATTTGCAACAGCGGCATGGTGAGCGAGAAAAACAGAGTGCCGGCGTCGCGCCGCACGTGCAGCGCTTCCTTATAAAAAACGGCGCCGAATCCGCGGAATAGGTTAGTCACTGGCGGCCTCCAGAAGCGACTGATGCTTGTAAGTTAGCTCGACGAAAACGTCCTCGAGGCTCGGCGCGAGCGGATGAATTTCGGTGACGTTGATTCCTTCTTTTCGCAGCTGATTTCGGAGAACATCCAAATCAAAATGCTCTTCGACCAGTGCGTGAATGGACTGGCCGAAAATCGTGGCGCTGCGGATCCCGGGCATATGCCGCGCCAGGCGGAGGGCGCGAGTAACTTCCGGCGCGATGATTTCGATGCGCTTGGTGCCTTGCGGCTGCACGTCCGGGAGCTCGCGCAGCGAATCGGGCGTGCCGTCGGCAATGAGCTTGCCATAATAAATGTATGCAACGTGGCTGCAGCGCTCGGCCTCGTCCATATAGTGCGTGGTCACGAAAAAAGTGATGCCATGGCCGGATAGCTCGAAGAGCAAATCCCAGAGTTGCCGGCGCGCAACGGGATCGATGCCCGCTGTCGGCTCATCGAGAAAGAGCAGCTTGGGCTCATGCAACATGGCGCAACCGAGCGCAAGGCGTTGCTTCCACCCGCCCGAAAGCTGCGCGGACAGCCGCTTCAGGTAAGGGCCGAGTCCGTTGATCTCCACAATTTCTTCCAGGCGGCGTTTGAGCCGGACCGCATCGAGGCTGTAAACCTTGCCGTAAAACTGCAGGTTTTCTTCAACCGTCAAGTCGTAGTAGAGGCTGAAATTCTGCGACATGTACCCGATGCGCTCGCGCACGCCCTCGGAGTCTGCCCGAACGTCAATGCCTTCTACCAATGCGGAGCCGCTGCTCAGCGGCAGCAGACCGGTGAGCATCTTGATGACGGTGGTTTTTCCGCTGCCGTTTGGCCCCAGGAACCCGAAGATTTCGCTTTTTTCGACGCGAAAACTGACGTCGTTGACGGCGGTGAAATTGCCGAACCGGCGCACCAAATGCTGCGCGGAAATAGCGGGCTCAGCGGGCGATGGAGAGGTCCAAGACACGCTTCAATTCCCTGATTTCAGCGTCACGTCCGCCGCCATACCTGGCAGGACACGGCCGGCCGGATCGTTGATGCGAATCTTTACGCCAAACACTTGATGAACGCGTTCCTCGCGGGTTTGTACGTTGCGCGGAAGAAATTCAGCCTGCTGATTGATTTGCTCTACGACGCCCTCGAAAACCGTATTGGGAAACGAATCGACGCGAACTTCCGCCCTTTGGCCAAGCTGGATGCGGCCGTATTCCGTTTCTGGAATGTAAATGCGAACATACGTTTGATCTTTCTCAAGAAGCGTGGCGACCGGCGTGTTAGGAGCAATCAAGTCGCCCGGCCGGACATCGAGCACTTCGACAATCGCCGCGGAAGGCGCGACGACTTGGCGCTCGCGGAATCGCGCTTGGTCCAGGGCGTAGGCGGCTTTCGCCTGGTCGATGTCTTCGCGCCGGTTGCCGTGCTCCATCTTCTCGAGGGTGGCTTGTGCCTGAAGAAAACGCGCCTGGGCCGAAGCGATTTCTTCCGGGCGGTAGCCGCGCTGCATCTCCTCGTATTTGTGCTGGTTCATTTCCTTCTGCGCCAGAGCCATTTTCCAATTCGCTTCCGCGGTGTCGCGTTGCTGCTTGGACACCAGATCTTTCTTGGCGAGGGCGTCGTAGCGTTCAAAATCCAGCCGCGTTCGAATCTCGTCGGCTTTGGCGCGCTCCAAGTCGTCGTGCGCTGCGTCAATATCTTCCTTGCGGAAGCCGTTCTTCTTTAGCTCGTAATCCGCTTTTGCCTGCAGAGCGGCGGCGCGAGCCTCGGCAATTTCTTCCGGCCGATAGCCGCGTTCGGCTTTCAGTGCGCCTGCACGCGATTGTTCCAGAGCCGCTTGCAGCTCCTTGTCATCGAAAGTGATTAGGACCTGCCCGGGCTGAACGGCATCGCCTTCGCGCACAAGCACTCTCTCAATGCGCCCGCCCACTTTGGAGCCAACGCGGATGTTGCGTGCCTCGACGGTGCCGGAACCCCGGAGCGAGTTGTCTCGCCGGAACCAATTTGCATAGACAGCCGTGGCCGCCAGCACCGCAGCCACGCCGATAATGATGAAAACGAGCCTCCGGTTCATGGTCCAATCTCCTGATTGGGAGACGGCCGTGCCTGTGAATTGGGGACACCGGAACGTGGCGCCATCCCCGTCCAAAGCAAGTTGAAGGCAGACTCAATCCGGGCATTCAGCGTGGCGTCCCCACGCAGCGACCAAATCAAGACTGTCCCAAAAATAATCTGCCGGAACGCATAGGCTATCTCTTCAGCCGGCAGGTCACTGCGAATCTCGCCTCGCTCCTGGCCGAGCCGGATCATCTCCGTGTGGAGGGCCTGCACACGCTTCTGCAAGTCGACCATAGCCTCACGAACGGCAGTGGTCGAAAGATAAGCCTGCAAAAGAGCACGCATAATCTCGGGGTTACGCGCCGGCTCCTGGGTCATGCGCGTGCCTAGCGAGCGCAAGAACTCCGGTATGGGTTCCTTGGTGCGGCGCACCTCGGCAATGGAAGCTTCCAGTTTGCCCAATTGCATTTCGCCAAACGCGATGAGGGTGTGGTCCTTGCTGGGGAAGTAGTTGAAGAAAGTGCCTTTGCCCACGTCGGCGGCTTCGGTGATGTCTTCCACCGTCGTCTCGGCGAAACCTTTCTGGGCGAACAGGCCCAGCGCGGCGCGAAAAAGGCGTTCGCGAATTTCGGCGCTGCGTCGTTGGCGGCGATCTGAAGGTGCAGTCGGCGGTTCGCCTTTGGAGGCGGCAGCGTGTTTGGATCCGTGAGCCATATCGTTGTGACCAGTACCCATATATGACTATAGGTCATTTACGAATTGAAGTCAAGCCCGAGTTTGATCCAGACGAAAAAAAAACCTTGCCTTTCCATCAGCAAGAAAATGAAGGCTTTACGGCGAGCACAAAAAAAACGAGTACCCTGGAGTTACCGGGGTACTCGCGAAAAGCAGACTTTCTCGAGAAGCTATTCCTTCAGGGAGGCGGGATCGGAAAGATTCTTCGGCGACCGCTTGTTGAGAACAGACACTAATTCCTGGGCCGAAGGGGGCACGGCAACGGCGCCCTTGCGCACAATGTCTATGGCTTCGAGTTGCTTGCCATAGACTTTCTCGTTTGCGCCATTATCTGGACGCACGGTCGAGCCTTCCAGGGAGAGTCCCGCGAATAGCCCGCGAGCTCTGGAATAGCTCAACACCTCGGAGCGCAAGGTCACATCGGTAGCCGCCTCGGCATCACGCCCTTTGGGACCAGCGGCGGCGGAAGCATCTGCGCCGAGCTTGACCTTGCTATTCAGAATGGCCTTTGCCCCTCGCGGGTTCATGACTAGGAGAACGAAATCCGTGGCTTGGCCGCCAAGCTGAAGTCCGAAACTGCCGCCTTCGAGGGCCATCATCGTGGGCGCGCCCCAGGGGCCGGTGAAGTGCTCGCCCGTGCGGCAAGTCATTGCGCCACGGCCAAAACTTCCCCCCACGATGAAGGCGGCCTTGACCACCGACGGATAAATGATGACGCATTCCGCTTTGTCGAGCAGGTCTTGTGGAATGTCATCGGGAATGTCGAGAATTTCCTTGAGAACCGTTCCGCAATTCTCCAGGCGATCCGCCTCTTTCTTGCTGTCCTTGGCGGTGAGGGGTAAAGCGACCAGGGAAAACGCCACCAGGAAAGTGAGCATGCGCTTCAACACGATTCACCTCGTCGTAGTTTTCTGGGCAAGAGCATCATAGAGCGCCTTAGCACTTGGCGCAACCTTGGAAAAGAACGGGGATGAGAGAGGGCATTGCTTGTAGTTACGACGCCGCATGCGCGGAATGGGTTGCCTTTCGACTATAATCTCGCAGGGGCGAAGTGCGGCATAAACAAATGGATACAAGAAAAATAGTCCAGCGATGCGGCACGGCAGCCTTTCTATCAGCCTTGAGTGTCGGCGTAAGTCTGGCACAGAAGCATGCGGCTCCACAGAAAGCAGCCACTTCTCCAAAAACAGCGAGCAGTCAAGCGTGCTGTGGATTCGAGAAACAGAGGGCTCTTACGAAAAAGCAATCCGCAAAATTTGCGGCGCGCGCGGATACGCTTTTTGGAGCGGGCCCGACGGGAAAAGGCGAATGGGGCTTGCTCATTTTGGACGCGCAGACCGGCGAAACGCTTTACCAGCAAAACGCAGACCGCTATTTCGTGCCCGCTTCGAACATGAAATTGTTCACCACGGCTTTGGCGCTCACGAAACTTGGGCCGGACTACCGCTTTCACACCACATTGGAAACGAGCGGGACGATCTCAAACGGCGTCGTCATGGGGAATGTCGCGCTCGTCGGGCGCGGCGATCCGAATCTTTCGAACCGTAAATTTCCCTACAACCTGAAAGAAGAGTTCGATGGCCCGCCGGAAAAAGTGCTGGCCGAACTGGCTGACGGGCTCGTCGCAAAGCGTGTAAAGGAAATTTCCGGCGATGTGATCGGCGACGACAGCTATTTCCCCCGCGAGCGCTATCCGAGCGGCTGGGAAATTGACGACATCGTGTGGGAATACGGCGCGGCGATTTCGTCGATCGTCGTAGACGACAACACCGTAACCTTGACGCTCACACCAGGCGACCAGCCGGGGATTGCTGTGCAAGCGAGCGAAAGCCCCGCGACGCCTGACTTTGTGGTGCAGAACGATATCGTCACTTCGGCTCCTGACGTTAAATCAGACCTGACGCTGACGCGCGAGCCCGGGGCCAGCCTGGTTGTGGTGAAGGGAACGATGCCCGCGAAGGGTTCACCGAGAAAGCTGGTGCTGGCAGTCGAAGAGCCAGCGCAGCACGCAGCCGCGGTATTGAAGCGCTTGCTCGAAGACCGCGGAGTGCGTGTTGACGGTGTGGCGCGCGCGCGACACGAGGTGGCAAGAGTTCAAGAAGATCCGACCGTTTTGGCTGAGCATGTTTCGGTTCCCTTAAGAGACGCCGTTAAGCTCATCAACAAGATCAGCCAAAACCTGCACGCGGAAATGTTGCTCCGGACCGTTGCGCGCCAGAGCGGGGTATGGGCCACCCCGGACGATTTGATGAAGGCTCCGCAGGATTTTTACGCTTCGGCGGGGATCGACCCCGATGACGTGATTCAGTCGGATGCTTCTGGGCTGTCCCGGCACGATTTGGTGACCCCGCGAGCCATCGTGGCCCTGCTACAGTTTGCGCAGAAGCAGCCGTGGTTTGAGACTTATTTCAATTCCTTGCCGGTGGCGGGCGTGGACGGGACGCTCGAGGATCGCATGAAGAATACACCGGCCGAGGGGCATATCCACGCGAAGACGGGTTCCGTCGCGCATGTGCGCACACTTTCCGGCTTTGCGGATACACCGAGCGGGCGGCGGCTGATTTTTTCTTTCCTGAGTAACAACCAAGCGGGGAAGAATCATGAAGCCGCGGACGCGCTGACAGGACTGTGTGTGGCGATGCTCGAAGAGTTCAACACCGTGCCGCCGAAGCACGCTCCCGAACGCAAGCGCACGCACTAAAAGACACAATAGCCATGCCAAAAGAATTTATCGTCACCGTGTTTGGAAGTTCGCGGCCACGCGAAGGCAGCCCGGATTATGAAGAAGCGCGCGTGCTCGGCCGCGCCCTGGCAAAGCACGGCTTTTCTGTTTGCAGCGGTGGCTACGCCGGCGTGATGGAAGCTGTCTCACGCGGGGCGAAAGAAGCCGGCGGCAAGACTTATGGTGTTACCGCGTCATTTTTCAAATCCGCAAAGCTGAATCGCTGGGTTGACGTCGAAGTCCGCAAGGAAACCTGGGAAGAAAGGCTGTTCGAATTGATCCGCATGGCGCACGGATTTGTGGCTTGCAAAGGCGGAACTGGAACGCTCGTCGAGCTAGCCATCGTTTGGGAGATGATCAACAAATCCGTGATGTCCAGAAAGCCGTTTGCGGTTCTCGGGCATTTCTGGGCGCCTATTCTCGAACGCGTGAGGGAAGTGGAAATCGGTCATCCCGGGTCCTGGGGCGAGGCAAACGGCCGGCTGGTGTACGTCGCCGATTCGGCGGGAGAAGCCGCGCAGCACCTCCACGACCATCTCCAATAGAACAGCTCTTCGATTTTGTAGAGGCCGAGCCTCAGCCCGGCGAAAGTTACCACAATAGAGATTACGATGGCTCGCACCGCGCAAGAAGTCCTCGAATTCGACAAGCTTCGGGAATTGCTGCGGCTGCGAACGACGTGCGCGCCGGGGCGGCGCGCCGTGGACGCGCTCGAACCGGGAACGAATCGTCGGGCGCTAGAATCCGGCTTTGCGCTGATCCGCGAAGCCCGAGAGTGGCTCCGCGCCGCCCACGAACTCGGTTTCGGTGCCCTTGCCGATCCGCGAGGCTGGCTCGAACGCATTGAAGGTCCGGGCGCCGTGTTGAATCCCGGTGAGCTACTCGAGGCTGCGTCCCTGCTCGAAACAGCGAGTTGGTTGCGGCAGCAGTTCCGCGAGGAAGCCGCGAGATTTCCTCTACTCGCGGTGCGGGCGGCCTCCGTCGCTGATTTTCGCGAAGCGCATGCGGCCATTCGCCGCTGCCTGCTGCCAAACGGCGAAATCAGCGATGATGCTTCCGCCGCGCTGAAGCGGATTCGCGCCAGCATTACGCAAACGCGCGAATCCATTCAGAAAACGCTCAAACAAATTCTTCGCGCGCGAAATGCGGAGGCGGGCGAAGACTACGTTACTTTGCGTAACGAACGATTCGTGATTCCCGTACGTGCGGAAAACCGTCGCAGCATTCACGGAGTTGTGCACGGAGCAAGCGCCACCGGGCAAACCGTCTTCATGGAGCCGTTCGAAACCGTTGAGGCCAACAACCAGCTCGTGCAATTGACGGAGGACGAGGCCGAAGAGATTGCACGAATTCTGCTCGAACTCACCGAGAGGCTCCAAGCGATTCGCGGGCCGCTGCAAGCAGCCGCTGCAACGATTGCCGAGCTGGACAGTGTTTTTGCCCGAGCTCGCTTCGCCCGCGCTTTTGATGCCGCGACACCGGAGTTTTCTACTACCGAAGAATTGCGCCTGGAAGCTGCACGTCATCCGGTTCTGGAAGACAAACTGAAAAAAGAAAACCGCGCCATCGTTTCCATGACACTCTCGCTTGGCGGGCAAGAGCGCGTCCTGGTCATCAGCGGCCCAAACACCGGCGGCAAGACCGTCGCGCTGAAGACTGTGGGAATGGCGGCGCTCGCCGCGCAAGCGGGGATCCCCGTAGCGGCGCAACGCGCGGTCCTGCCAATTTTCGATCGCGTGCTCGTGGATATCGGCGACGAACAATCGATTGCCGCGGACCTTTCCACCTTTTCCGCGCACATGTTGAATCTGAAAAGCATGCTGGAAGCCGCCACGCCGCAATCGCTCGTTCTGGTCGACGAAATGGGAACCGGAACGGCGCCCGAAGAAGGCGCCGCGCTGGCCGTCGCTCTGCTCGACGAATTTCGTGCAAAAAACTGTTTTGTGCTGGCCACCACGCATCACGACCGGCTGAAAACTTACGCTTCGACAGCGCCGGGTGTGGTGAACGCCACCGTCGAATTTGACGATGTGAATCTGCGGCCGACGTATCGGCTGATCGTGGGCGTGCCGGGCGGCTCGAGCGGCATCGCCATCGCGCAGCGGCTAGGAATTACCCAGCAAATCATCGAGCGCGCCCGCGATTTGTTGACACCCGCATCGCGCGAAGCGGCCGACCTCATCGCTTACTTGCACCGCAACCGCGACGAACTCGACCGCATGCAGCAGCAAATGACCGCCGAGCGCCACGCGCTCGAAGCAGAACGCAAAAAGTTGCGCACCGAATGGGTCGAGCGCCAGCAAAAACGCATCAAAGAACTCGAAGCGCAATTCGCGGAAATGCAGAAGCACTTTGACGAAAACGTTGCGCGAGTCGTCGAAGCCGTGAAAGAGCGCGAGCTTCGCGCGCAACTCGAAAAAAGCACGCGGCGCAAGATGCAGGACGTCCGCAGCGATGCGCGCGAAGAGTTGAATTCCGCCGTCGTGCAGACCATTTCAGAGTCACAGGCCGATCTCGGCGTTCACTCCGCTTCCCTGGAAGCAGTAAGCGCCGACCGGCTGCAAGCCGGCGCGAAAATTCGTGTCCGCGGCTTCAACAAACCGGTGATTTTTCGCCGCCTCGATGGCTCTTCCGCGGAAATCGAAGCGGGCCCGCTGCGCATGAAAGTCGCCCTCGACGAAATCACGGGGGTTGAAGGAGGCGGAGCGCGAGACGTTGGCAAAGGAGCAGGAGCTTCCGCCCGCGCCACGGGAGTTACGGTGCATTCGCAAGCGCGCGAGACCCTCGCCACCGACGAAATCAACGTCATCGGCATGACCGTGGAAGAAGCCACGGATCGCCTCGACAAATTCTTGGATGACGCCGCCCTCGCGCACAAACCGTGCGTCCGCATCATTCACGGCCACGGCACCGGCGCTCTCCGCAAAGGGATCGGACAATTTCTGGACGCGCATCCGCTTGTGGAAAAACATGCCTTTGAATCCGAAGACCACGGAGGAAAAGCCATCACCGTTGTAGAATTACGCGGATAGCAATGGCAGAGGCCGGGTCCGTCGCGGAGCGCGTCAAACAGCAAGCCGACATTGTTCGGGTTGTTGGCGAATACGTGCGCCTCAAGAAAGCTGGCAAGGATTTCAGTGGGCTGTGCCCATTTCACCAGGAAAAGACTCCTTCCTTCACCGTTTCCCCAATCAAGCAAATTTTCTACTGCTTCGGTTGCGGCAAGGGCGGGGACGTCTACAACTTTGTCATGGAAATGGAGAAGTGCGAGTTTCCGGAAGCGGTGAAACTCGTCGCCGAAAAATGCGGAATCTCCATTCCCCAGCCCAAGGAGCGTTCGCCCGAAGGCCGCAAGGAAAATCAGCAGCGCGCGGTGCTCGTCGAAATGCACCGCGAAGCGCAAACATTCTTCGTCAAGCAACTCGAGGGCACGCTCGAGGGCAAAGCGGCGCGCGCCTATCTCGAAGACCGAGGCCTGGATAAAGACGCCGTCGCGCGGTTCGGCATCGGCTACGCTCCAAGCGGCGGCGACGTCCTGCTGCGCCACCTGAAATCCAAGTACAACGAAAAGCTGCTCACCGAATCTGGCCTCATCTCGCGCGATCAGCAGGGTGGAAAATTATTTGACCGCTTCCGCCGTCGCATCACGTTCCCCATTGCGAACGAATCGGGAAAGATTGTCGCCTTCGGCTGCCGCACGCTCGGCGACGACCAGCCCAAATACCTGAACTCTCCCGAATCGCCCATCTATTCCAAGAGCAACGTGCTCTATCACCTGGACCGCGCGAAAGAGGGCATCCGCCGCCAGGACTTCGTGATCCTGGTCGAAGGCTACATGGACGCCATCGCCGTAGCGCGCGCGGGCATCAGCAACGTGGTGGCCAGTTGCGGAACCAGCCTCGCCGAGCAGCAAATCAAGCTGCTCGGCCGCTTCACGAAGCGCATCATCGTGAATTACGATCCCGACGCCGCGGGACAATCGGCCACTGAGCGCTCGCTGTCTCTCCTGCTCGAACAGGATTTCGAGGTGCGCGTCCTTGCGCTCCCTCCGGTGGGCGACAAGAAAGCCGATCCCGACCTCTACATCCGCGAAAAAGGCGCGGAGGAATATCAAAACCGGCTGAAGGAAGCGCCGTCGTTTGTCGATTACCTGATCACGCGAGCGCGCCAGATGGATTTGAGCAGCAGCGAAGCCAAGACGCGAGCGGTAAATTTCCTGCTTCCGTACGTCCAGAAAATCCCGAATCGCATTTTGCGCTCTGAGTGGGCCACGCGCATCGCGCAACAACTTCGTCTCGAAGAGCCCGTTTTGCGCGCCGCGCTGAGCAAAGCCGCCGCGGAGCGCCGCAGCGAGCTGAAGCTCCAGCCGGAACTCGTCGCCAAGTCGGCCAAGCCGGTCGAGCGGCGGCTGATTCGCATGCTGGCGGAGGCCGAAGGCTTCCGCCGGGAGCTGGCCCAGCGCCTGCAAAACGCGCGCCTGTACCACGGCCTCGAGACGGAGAAGATTTTCGCCGCGCTGGTCATCGCCAACCTGTCAGGACAGCCGGTCGAGGCCACCGAAGTCGCCGCCGTGCTGGAAGAGCGCGACCGCCGGCTGCTCTTCGAGATTCTGTTTGAAGAGGCCGGAGAGCCGACCTGGGAGGAAGCGCTGAGTTGCATTGAAACGCTCCAGCAACGCCAGGCCGAGCAAGAACTGGCCGAAGTGCAGCGCAGCATCGAAGCCAATCCGGCCGGCCCCGGCCTGCGCGACCTGCTCACCCGCAAGCAGGAACTCATGCGCCGCCTCGCCGCCGCCCGGTAGCACTAGCAACGTTATAACTCGGCCAGTGCTCCGCCAGTTCGCCGGGCGTGCCAATCACGGCAATCGTCTTTTCGCAATCTAGCGGTCCGCCGGCTCTGTCTATGGATAGGTTACAAAAGCCCTTAAATGCCTTGAGTGTTCCGAGACGTTCCGGAGGAATTCTGAGGAAGACCAGGTCGGGCCCCAAGAACACTGACGCGGGGTCATACGCCCGACCAGAGGCGGCTATACTGGCGTTTGAAATTAGGAACTCGTGATCTCTACCCTCAGACCACTTAGAACCCGCTGACAAACGAGGGATCCAGCGGACCGAGCCTGGGGCAGCCGCGACGGAGGCCGATCCGGCGATCGGCGTTCCCGGGAAGATCCGGGCCCGTTGCGGCTGCCCTCGAGGCTCGCTTCGTGGTCGGGGCAACAGGGGGAAGCTGAACCCGTTCCTACAGCGTCACTGCGTTAGGGCTGAGAGGCCAAAACAATTTCGATTTTCTTCTCAACGCATCAGGTCAACCCATCAGGCAGCGGTCGCGGCTTTGGCCTTCGCTGCAGCAACGCGTTTGTCAATGCGTGCATGGGTGGGTTCATGGACGCGCTCATCATAGAGAACGCCGATGGCCTCATCGAGAACGTCATCCGCGAGATTGTTGACGGTTTCCCAAACGGCTTCGTAAATGGCGGCTGCGCAAGTTCCTTTCTCAGCCTCTTCAGCGCAAAGCCTAAGCAAACGATCTCTGAGAATCTGGTTTCGCCTCGCGATCTTCAACGACAGGTCCGCAACTCGCTGAAAGGGGTGTTTGTGCGAGCCCGGGGGCCATTTAATGGTCTGGTCCACGACCGTTTCCTCTTCCGTGACTTCGAAAAAACCAGCATTTTCTGCTTCCCTTTGTCGCTCTCTTCTTCGCACTTGGACCAAGTCTTGCATCTCGCCACGCGCTTCTCGCGCGTAGCGTTCATTCTGTTCTGCGGTCAAAAATTCTTGCTGTTTCTTTTTTGTTACTGCTCGCCGCTCCTGCTGATACTCGAACCAGGTTTGCCTCATTTCCCTCTCCCCCAGAATTTGAGAGCCGCCGCTCGTGCAATGGCTCCTGCAACATCGCGGGCCGCGCGATTTTGAAGGCGAAACGACGGCTGGGTTTTGTATCGCCGCTTCTAAATTCCGACTGCTTTACGTGCGTGAGGTGCGCAGTGAACTGACCGCTCCCCCTTTCTCGGCGCAGGACGCTCCTCTCCTTGAGCGTCTCCGGATTGAGATTGTGGAACAAACAGCCTGATCGGCTGTTTCGCCATAAAACGGCTGTCTTTGGCTGGGGTGACGAAACGTTCTTCGATTGTCTGGATTTAGGTTCCCCGGCAGGTTCTTGCAGTCCTCCGGGTACCAATCTTTAGGCTGTCAAGATACTGCACGAACGATCGTTTGCGCCTGCCCGAATAGTCCCGACTTCGTACAGCTGGCCGAAAAAGTTTTTGCCTGTACGTACGGACAGGGTCTATTCACCTGCCTGATATTAACCTCCTTGGTCGAAGGGAAGGCAAAAAGGAGAAAGGAGAAAGGAGAAAGAACCGGACACCCGAAGACCCAGGGTCAGAAACCTAGCCCGGGGCACCCCAAAAGACGAGAAGAAAAGCAAAATCAAGAGCGGATCCCCCACCCATTCCCGCTTTAATTTCCTCGGCGCCCGCCAAACGCGGGCGAGGCGGGACTGAGCTCGGGAGACAGGCTGCAGTAGAGGCAGGGGGCGGGGCGCGAGGAAGGGGATAGCCGGCATCCTTCCACAGATTCCCACGAATAAAGAGATTGACGGGAGGGGAGCCAAACGTGTAACGTACTAAGGTTTGGCAGAGTAACGCTTTTGCCGTTAAACGCATCTATATCTATGTACTTAGCGGCGAGGGGCCGGGCTCCAAACGTGCGGAATGCGGGCGGCGCACGGGGCCACCGGCAGATGAACGGCACGGCACAGAAGGATTTCAAAACAAAAAAGCGAGCGATCTTGTGGGGATATCCCCGTGGTTTGCGCCATCGCGCCAGCCTGTCTATGTCTCTGCCAACCGGCGGAAGCACCGGAGCGCCGTGTGTGGCTTAGGCTAATGGAGCCTGATTTGGGCTGACTGGGGCGCACGCCAAGAATTTGGGAGGAAATTTGTGGCAGCAGTAGGGCTTGAAGAAAAATACGATGCGGTACGCCAGCTCATTGCCATCGGCAAAGAGCGGGGCTACCTGTTGTACGACGAAGTGAACGATTCCCTTCCGGCGGAAGTGCATTCGTCGGAAGAAATCGACGATCTGCTCACCACCTTCGAGCGCAACGGCATCGAGATTTACGAAGATCAGGCGTCGGCGAAGGCGGCGCGCGCGGTGGAAGTATCGGGCGAAAGCGGCGACCAAGAAGCCCTGAGCAAGGAAGACGGGCACGAAGGCGAATCGGATTTGGACCTGACGCCGGGTTCGCTGGAGAAGACCAACGATCCGGTACGCATGTACCTGCGCGAAATGGGCACCGTCCCGCTGTTAACGCGCGAAGGCGAAGTGACCATCGCCAAGCGCATCGAGCGCGGGCAGCTTGTGGTGATGCGCTCGATCACGCGGTCGCCGATTGTTATCAAGGAATTGATCGCCGTCGGCGAGGATTTGCGCAAAGGGGTGCGCTCCATCAAGGAAATTGTCCAGTTTGACGATGAAGAGCTGACCGAAGAAAAAATCGCGAACAAGACGAAGCAGACACTGAAGTCTATTGACAAGATCGCGAAGCTGTACGATTTGGCGCTGAAGCAGGCGGCGAAGCTCGAGAAAACGCCGAAGGGCAAGAAGCGTACTTACATTCGCGCGAAATGGGCGGTGGCGCGCACGCGCGTCGAGATTTCGCTGGCCATTCGCGACATTGATTTCAATCCGTTCGAGAAAAAGCGGTTGGTGGACAAGATGCGCGGCACGGTCGAGCGCCTGCAGTCCCTCGAGCGCGAAGCGGGGCGCCTGGAGCGCCGCGCGGACGTTGCCAAAGGCGAAGTCGCGGCGGAAGCGCGCAAGGAGTTGCGCACGCGCCGCACGGAGCTGAAGGATATTGAAGAGGCCAGCGAAGTAGGCCTCACCGAACTAAAGCGCACGCTGACGCTGATTCACCGCGGCGAAGCGGAAGCCGAACAAGCCAAGAAGGAATTGATCGAAGCGAACCTCCGCTTGGTAGTTTCCATCGCGAAGAAATATACGAACCGCGGCTTGCAGTTCCTCGACCTGATTCAGGAAGGCAACATCGGCTTGATGAAGGCTGTGGACAAATTCGAGTGGCGCCGCGGCTACAAGTTTTCGACGTACGCCACGTAGTGGATTCGCCAAGCCATTACCCGCGCGATCGC
>DATFRZ010000081.1:0-11937 GCA_035262885.1 Candidatus Acidiferrum sp. | reverse complement strand
GTCGGGGGATGGAGGCGTGAGGGGCGTAGTTTCTTCGACGAGTTGAAAATTCTGTTCGTTGGGATAACCGAGAATTGCGGAAAGAGTGGCAAGAGAAGCTTGAAAGTTGTTTCGCGATTCGAGCAGCAGAAGTTTGGCGCGGGCCAGCTCGACGTTCGCAAAGCTGAGATCCAAATCGGACTTCAGTTTCGCCTGCGCCAGGGCCTGGACTCTATCCACGAGGGTTTGGCGCGCTTGAACGGTTTCTTCCGCGACGCGGACGAGCGCCTGGGTATCCAGCGAATTGTAGAAAGCTTGGTCAACGGCCAGGAGGATGCCCGCACGGGTGGCAGCGGCGTTTTGACCTTCGGCTTTGGCGGCGAATTCGGAGCTGGAAAGCAGGTTGGTCGAACGCCCGAAATCGGTCACGAGTTGATTGACGGAGGCGCCACCGGCGGCGCGCGGGAAGAGAATGGGATTGTTCAGAAAGCCGGCGGCAATGCGGCTGCCTGGATTGGCGTCCACAGCAGTAACGCTCAGATAAGCATTTGGCAAGAGCGCAGAGCGCGATTCGCGAACGTATTGCTGTGCCACGAGAGCCCGCAATCGTCCCACGGTGATTTGAGGATTGTTCTTAAGCGCGATAGCCTCGGCCTGGGCCAGGTTCAGAGGCGTAGCAGGCGGCGGAGCTTGCGGAGTGCTTTGAGGATTGGCAGGATTAGCCGGAGCCTGCGCGCTGGCCAGGCTGCATGTAAGGACGAACAGGAGGATGCAAAGCGTTGGGCGCGTCACGACTGAGCCCCCTGTGCCTGCCCCTCTCCTTCGCCATGGATGAGGAGATAAGCAGCGGGCACGAGATAGACAGTCACGACAACGGAAAGCAACAAGCCGCCAATGATGGCGCGGGCAAGAGGCGCATAAGCTTCCGAGCCTGTACCCAGCTTCAAGGCCATAGGAAGCAAACCGAGCAGGGTGGCAAGGGAAGTCATCAGCACGGGACGGAGCCGCAGGCGCGAGGCCGCGGATACGGCTTCTCGAATGGGCTTGCCCTCGTGGTGCAGATGTCGCGCAAATTCGACAATGAGAATGCTGTTGGAAACCACAATGCCCACCATCATGACGACGCCCATCAATGACATGACATTGAGCGTGGTTCCAGTAGCCAGAAGAAACAGGAGTACACCTGCGAGCCCAGGCGGAATGGCCAGCAAGATAATGAAGGGATCCTCCCAGGAAGCAAATTGAGCGACCAGAACCAAGTAAACGAGAGCGACCGAGAGCAGCAAGCCCAGACCGAAACTCTTGAAGGAAGCCCGCATACCCTGAACTGAGCCGCGAAGATCCACTCGCACGCCTTCCGGCAAAGGAGTGGCGTTCACGATCTTCTCGACTTGGCGGGTAACTGCCCCGAGGCCCTCGCCGGAAGTGGAAATGTAAAGGTCAAACACGCGGCGGAGCTGGTAGTGATCGACCTCGGTCGGAGCGACGATGGGCTTGATGCTCACCACGGAGTCCAGAGGCGTGGGCTGTGCGCCGCCAGGAGCGCGAAGGGGAATCTGCTTCAAGTCATTTAGTGATTTCACGGCATTTTCGGGATACTGCACCGTCAGCAAGTAATCGTTGCCGCTGCGCGGGTCGACCCAATAACTGGGAGCAATCATGCCGTTGGATACAAGCGCGGTAATCACGTTGTCCACGACTTCCTTTTGGCGGAGGCCGACGAGGCTGGCGCGCTGGCGGTCCACATTCAAACGCAAGGCGGGATAATCCATATCCTGGGGCATCAGCAAGTCGTTCACGCCGGGAACCTGGCGAAGCTTAGCGGCGAGATCAAGGGCAGCGCGCGAAGTCTTCTCCAGATTCATGCCGCTCACTTGAACGTCGATGGGAGCCGGCAATCCAAGATTCAGGATGGCATCGACGAGCCCTCCCGATTGAAAGTAGGCGCTGAGTTCCGGCAAATCGTCGCGCAGGCGCGCGCGGACGCGGTCGATGTACTGGTAACTTCCGACCTTATGGCCGTCCTTCAGCCCGACTTGAATGAACGCGGTGTGCTGGCCGGAATTGCTGGTGTAGATGGAAGAAAAACCCGGCGTGACGCCGAGATTGGAGACGATGATCTTGAGCTCGTCGGGGGGAACAACGCGGCGGATTTCGTCCTCGACGCGAGCCACGTATTGACTAGTAACTTCCAGGCGAGACCCAGCCGGGGCCTTCAAGTTGATGACGAACTGCCCCGGATCCGTTCGCGGAAAAAATGAAACACCCAAGGCAGGGTAAAGGGACAAAGACAAAAGCGAAACGCCCGCCAGTCCCACGACCGTCGCTACCGGCCGGAGCAGCGACTTTTGCAGGGATCGGTCGTACTGCAATACCATTTCGTAAAAATAGTGATTAAACTTTTTCACTACTCGCCCGAGCAATGAGCTCTCCTCTCCATGAAGCTCTTCGTCGGCTTCGTGTTTTTTGATCAACTTGGCGCAATAGAGGGGCACCACCGTCATGGCCACGAAGTAGGAAGCGAAAAGCGAAAGAACGACGGCGGAGGCCAGAGCAACGAACAGGAAACGGCTCACGCCATAGAGAAAGACGACAGGAAAGAAAACGATGGCGGTGGTCAGTGTCGCAGCGAGAACAGCCAGCCCCACTTCTTTGCCACCGTTTTCGGCGGCGACTGCGGGAGGTTCTCCCATTTCCAGGTGCCGGAAGATGTTTTCTAGGACGATAACCGAGTTATCGATGAGACGAGAGAAAGCCAAGGCGAGACCGCCGAGAACCATGGCGTTGACCGTGCCACCCCCCGCACCGATGGCAAGAAAAGCGGCTAAAGCGGAAAGCGGGATCGACAGGAAAACGGCGGCCGTCGCCCTTACACTTCCAAGAAAC
Source organism: Candidatus Acidiferrum sp. (assembly GCA_035262885.1). Classification (GTDB taxonomy): domain Bacteria; phylum Acidobacteriota; class Terriglobia; order Acidiferrales; family UBA7541; genus Acidiferrum. The sequence goes on along the minus strand of DATFRZ010000081.1, from coordinate 9,072 downwards.
AACAGGACCATCGCCGCCGTCAGGATCAGGCCGATGGCTCCTTCGTGCAGAAGAGTCTCGATGGCGGTCTTGACGAAAATGGATTGGTCAAAAACTACCGTGGCCGACAACTGCTTGGGGACGTCAGTGAGGTCGGAAACGGCCTTCTTGACTCCATCGACCACTGCGATGGTGTTAGTGTCTCCTCCCTGCTTCATGACCGGAAGGTATACGGACTTTTGCCCGTCAACGCGGACCATATTGACTTGGATCTGCTGCGCGTCTTCCGCACGGCCCACATCGGCAACGAACACGGACGCGCCATTGACTGTTTTGAGTGGAAGGGCATTGATCTCGCTGGTCGTGGAAAGCTGACTATTGGTATACAAATTGTAATCCGTGCTTCCAATGCGCACGTCGCCTGCAGGAAGAATCAAATTGCTGTCGTTGACCGTGCGAACCACATCCATCACGCTGAGTTGGTGGGCTTCCAATTTTAGGGGATCAACGTAAACCATGATCTGACGATAACGCCCCCCGAAGGGCTGAGGAACACTGGCACCGGGAACATTGGCAACCTGGTTCCTCACGTCGTATTGGCCTAGATCGCGGAGCTGCGTTTCGTTCAGCCCCTGGCCTTTCAGCGAAATGAGACACACCGGCAAACTGGACGCGTCGAACTTCAAGACCACCGGAGGCAAAGTGCCGGGAGGAAGGCGGCGGAGATCGGCCATTGCGAGGTTCGATATGGCGCTGACGGCGGCATCCGCATCCATGCCGGGCTGAAAGTAAATTTTGATCAGACTGACGCCGGGAAGCGAGCGCGACTCAATGTGGTCAATGCCGCTGGCCAGCGTGAAAAATCGTTCGAAGCGGCCGGTGATGTCCGTTTCAATCTGCTCTGGGGCCATTCCGGAATAAAAGGTGGCGACGACGACAACCGGAATGTGGATTGGCGGAAAGAGGTCGACGGGCATGCGAACCAGCGTGACGGTGCCGACGATGGCGATGACCAGGCAGATGACGATAATGACGTAGGGATACTTGATCGAGAACCCGGACATCAGTTCCCTCCCGCCGGATTCGTTTCTTGCGCGCTGACCACTTTGGGCTGAACTTTCTGTCCAGAACGGAACTGACTGCGGTTGCCGATGACCACGCGGTCGCCTTCCGATAGGCCAGAAAGAACTTCTACGCGCGCATTGTCTTCGAGGCCGAGCTTGACGTGGCGCTCGTCGAGGACATTTTGTGAATTGACTGTGAGAACTGTGGCGTCATCGCCATTGCGCACCACGGCTTCCAGCGGAAGCGTGAGCGCGTTGGGTTTCTCGTGCAAAGAGAGCTCGGATTCCGTATACATGCCGGGCATCAGGCGGCCATCACGGTTTTCGCAATCGATTTCGCTTTCCATGGTTCGCGTTTGCAGGTCGAGAGAATTGGCAAAGCGGGAGACGCGGCCTTGAATGTCCTGATTCAAAGCCTGCACGTGAACTTTTACCGGATCGTTGAGATGGATTTGCGCAGCGACGGACTCGGGTACCGGAAGCACCAGACGCAGAGTGGAGATCTGCGCAAGGCGAACTACTGGCATGGCCTGCGTGCTGGAAGAAGTACCTGCGGCAACAAGGGCACCTGTGTCCGCGTAGCGATTAGTGACCACTCCAGCGAAAGGAGCGGTGATACGCGTGTAATCGGAAAGCGCCGCAACTTGTTTTTGATTGGCTTTGGCGACATCCAGCTCCTGTTGGGCCGCGGAGAGGGCCGCCTTGGCGCTGGAGACTTGCGCTTCGGACTCCAAATCCTTGGCCTGCGCGTCGTCGAGTTCCTGTTGCGCAACCAAACCTTCACGAGTCTTTGCGGCGTCGCTCAGGCGTTTGAACGCCAGGTGGGTTGCGGCGTGCGAGGACTTTGTTCGCTCGAGATCGCCTTGCGCGCGCCCAATCTCTTCCTGCGCGCGGCGGACCGCGGCGTCGGCGCCGGCGAGCTGGGCCGCCAATTCGGGCACTTCCAAAATGGCCAGGGTCTGGCCCTGCTTCACGTGCGCCCCTACATCCACGTAAATCGTCTTGATATAGCCGGCGACCTTGGCGTGCACATCCACATCCTGAAAAGGTTTGAACTCGCCTGAGATTTTCAGCGTGTTGGAGATGGTGCGGCGCTCGACGCGCGCCACCGCAGCCAGGGGATCACCAGAGGGAGCCGCGGGGTCGTGATCATCCGCTTTGGTGGGCGTATGACTGATCCATCGCCAAGCCAGCAGCGCGCCGGCCACGAGAATCACGACAACAATCCAGGACTTTTTTTCTGTCATAGGTACGTCCGTAAGCGGGCGGAAAAAGCACGTGCCTGCCAATTTGGACACCCGCAGAATTTTCACAGGGCCTAAACGACCGGGCAGAGCCGGCCTAATTCGGATCCGAAAAAGAATCCAACCAAGTCAGCGCGATGATAACGATTAGCGAGCTGGCGGCGGCCGGAACCACAGGCCGGGACCAAAAAATTCCTGCGTGAAGAGTGGGACGAGAGGCAAAGCGAAGAGGAATTGCGCCGAGGAGTCTGGCAGAGGCAAAACGAGGGCAGCCGTTGCGGTATCCATTGCGGGTAAAACGCCCCAGCCATCGATCGGAGAGAAATGTTGAAGCTCCGATGCGCCGACGGTGGCACGGTGACTTGCCCGATGGCCAACTTCCAAGCTATTTCCCGAGTGCGGCACGGCAACGAAGGGGTTGTAAAGCAGAAGAGTTGCAAGGATAAGACAGACCCATCGGTATGGTCTTAAATCGACAACAGTGCCGCGGCAATGGGAAGAACTGTTCATCTTCGACTCTATAGAACGATAGTAGGACTGGGATGGCGGGTCAAGAGGTTGTCAAGAAGCACTTTCCGCTCGCTTGGCCGGGGAGGAGAAGGGACCGGAGCCAGGGGTGCAACCGGTCCCCGAGGTAGGACCTTACGTGAAGATGACTTGGTCAGTGTTGCCGCCGGGAGTCACATCGGAATGAAGCGTCTGTGAATTCTTCGTGATGTTTGATTCCCGTAGGCCGCCAATGCCGCGGCCATGACGGACATCGAGACCGCGGACCCAGAAAATAATATCCTCGGCGATGTTCGTGGCATGGTCGGCAATCCGTTCGAGATGGCGCGTGGCCAGGACGAACTGCAAGCCTGGGCTGACCGAGCCCGGTTCACCGGTCATGCGCAGAAGCTGGCGCTCAAAGATGCGATCGCGGTATTGATCGACGACGTCGTCGCTTTCGAGAACCGTCGTGGCCATCTCCACATTACGGAAAATGAGGGCGCCGAGGCTCTGGCTGACCATGCTGCGCACGGCAGCAACCATCGCGGCAAGTTCTTCGGGGACTTCCACGTCGGGCATTTCGCGCAGCGAGACCACTCTCTCGGCCAGGTTCACGGCCAGGTCTCCAATGCGCTCCAAGTCGTTGTTCAGCTTTAATGCCGCCACAATCAGACGCAATTCATCCTCGGGGAACGAACCCTGGCGAAGCAGCCGGATGGCATGTTCGTCGATGACGATTTCCATTTCGTTGATGCGCGGCTCGAGAAGAAACACTTCCCCGGAGAGAGCAGCGGTACGGGGATTGTCGAGGCTCACGATGGCATCGAGCGCACGATTCATGGCACTCTCGACCGTGCGCGCCATGGAGACCAGGTAGTTCATGAGCGTGTCGAGCATGACCGTGTCGGTGAGCCGGGGGGTTGAGGACATCGCGCTCCTTTGGAGGGGAGCCCGTGTGCCTACACTCCCGCTCTCCACGTCATTTTGACGTGGAGATGATTACAGTTTGGTAAAGTACTGATGAAAATTTTGTAAACGAGACACAAGAGGCGGGGGGCCGGTTCTGTGCTTCGCTGGGATGCCTTACCAAGCTGGTCGAGACGCTCCATTCGGAGACTGAAACACGGGAACGGTAAAATGGAACTGCGAACCCTGGCCTACTTCGCTTTCCACCCAGATGCGGCCGCCATGGGCTTCGACAAGATGCTTGGCAATGGAGAGGCCTAGGCCGGTGCCGCCGACTTCGCGCGAACGCGCCACATCAACGCGGTAGAAGCGTTCAAAGATGCGCGGCTGGTCCACTTTGGGGATGCCGATTCCCGTGTCCGAAACGGTGAACTCGACTTCGTCTCCGTCGGATGAGGCGGAAACGGTAATCCTGCCGCCAGAGGGCGTGTACTGCACGGCGTTGTCCAACAGGTTTTGCAGGACTTCGGCAAGACGCCGCCGATCGGCGGCGATGTCCGGGAGAGACGTTTTCAGATTCACGGAAACGCGCAAGTTCTTTTCGGCAGCCGACCGCTGCGTCGTTTCAATGCAGCTTTGCACGAATGGTGAAACGCTGAGGCGGTCCACTTCCAGGTCGACGCGGTCGGCATCCATCCGGGAAAGCTCGAGCAGGTCATCGGTGAGCCTCGCGAGGCGCCGTGAGTGATCGAGAATGATTTGCAGGAATCGAAGGCGATTTTGAGGATCATCCATCGCGCCCGCGAGTAACGTTTCCGCAAAGCCCTGAATCGCGGTGAGGGGAGTCTTGAATTCGTGCGAGACGTTCGCCACAAAATCGCGGCGGATGCGTTCGAGCTTGCGCAGATCGGTAATGTCGTGCAGCACGATGACCGCCCCGGAGTTTTCCGCGGCTTTGACGGAAGCCACGGTTACCGCGAAGAAATGCTGACGCAGCGTTCCGGTGACGATTTCGGCTTCGACCCGCGGCGCGCCGCCCAAAACCGCGCGCACCGCTTCGATAAGCTCTGTTTGGCGCACCGTCTCCACGAGCGAACTGCCAGGCCGCGGCGGCACTCCGAGTTCGAGTATTTCCGCGAAGCCGTCATTGGCAAAGACCAAGCGCTCGCCCCGGCTCACCACGGCGACGCCTTCGACCATACTGCCGAGAATTGCGGAGGAGAGATTGCGCTCCTCCGTAACCGTGCGAATGGCACGGTCGAGGCGAGCCGCCGAGTCGTTCAAAGAGGCGGCCAGGACTTCCAGGGTATCGCCGGAACGATCCGCGTCAATGGGGCGAAAATCACCTTCGGCCACGCGGCGTGAAAAAGACTGGAGGCGTTCCACCCGGCGCGCAAAAGAGCGGGAGATCCAGAGTGACGCTATCCCCGCGATCACGAGCATGAGGAGGGAGGAAAGCCAGAGCCGGCGGCGAAACGCCCAAACTTCTTCTTCCACGGTCCCGAGCGGAGTTGCGAAACGCAACACCACAGGAGCGCCACCCGGCACGGAATAGCGGGCGGCGTAATACAACAAGTCGCGGTTGATGGTCACACTGTGGCGGACGGATTGGCCTTCACCCTTTGCGAGAGCATCTCGAATCTCCGGCCGGCCCGCATGATTCTCCATGGTCCGCGGATTGGACTGGGAATCCGCCAGCACCAGGCCATCTGCGGTGACGACCGTGACGCGGACATTGCTTGCAGCCATTTTCGCAACCCATTCGCCGAGGGACGGAGAGGGCGATCGCGAAGTGGAGGAGAGGTCGGAAACGGCAGGCGGGCTGGCCAGCGCGATGCGCACGATGGCCGAGAGCTGATCGAAGCCCGCGCGTTCGTAGTCGCGCCGCAGATTGCGACCCGCGTAATAATCCACGGCCAGCAGGACCGCAACCAGCAGCGCGAAGAAAGCGAAGCCGAGTTTCCAGAAAAGATTAAGCCGCACGGGTCTCGAAAAGATACCCGGCGCCGCGCACGGTTTTCAAGAGGATTGGATTTTCGGGGTCGGACTCGATTTTTTCGCGTAGTCGACGTACGTACACGTCCACGCTGCGCGGCGTGACAAAGCGATCCGTACCCCAGACGGCATCGAGCAACTGATCGCGCGTGAAAACGCGGTTCGGACGCGAAGCCAGGTAATAGAGAAGGCGAAACTCCAAAGTGCTGAGCACGACCGGTTTGCCGGAATGGCACACGCGGTAGGATGCCGGGTCAATGGTGAGTTTGCCAATCTCGACCGTATGCGGGGCGTCGCTAGGAACTTCGGAGCGGCGCAAAAGCGCCTTCACGCGGGCGATGAGTTCGCGCGGGCTGAAAGGCTTGGTGACATAATCGTCGGCGCCCATTTCCAGCCCGACCACACGGTCGGCTTCCTCGCCGCGCGCGGTGAGCATCAGGATGGGCAGGCGGTTGAGCGCCTCATCGCGGCGAATCTCGCGGCAGATCTCCAGACCGGAAAGCTTGGGGAGCATCAGGTCCAGCAGCAAAATGTCCGGCGGTGTTTTCTTCACAGTGGCGAGGCCGGTCACGCCATCCTGAGCGGCGGCAACCTGAAAACCCTCATTGGCGAGGTTGTAGCGAACCAATTCGACGATATCGCGGTCGTCCTCGATGATGAATACGCGTTTCATACCGGTGGAGCGCCTGATGCGCCTGCCCGAAGAAAGTGTATCGCAGCCCGACGAATGGCGATAAGAGGTAGAATAATCCGGCTCACTCAAGGACTTTTGTTGCACGGCTGATTGTGGCAGAAGCGGCCTTCTCCTTAATAACGCTGCGTTTACATTAGTGTGAACGAAGGGTTAAAGCAAATCCCGCTCCAAAACCCTAACTGTTGCTGGCCGTCGTGAAAGCCAGGGAGAGCAGCGTTTTTTGCTCCAGTTCATGGGCTTTGGCGGAGCCCGTCGCGGGGCTCGCGCTGGGAGAACGCTTGACGGAGCGCAACACCAGCCCCGCCGCCTTAGCAATGCGCTCGAGACGGGGCAGCACAAAACCGGCGGAGCCCATGTTCCCCGGTTCTTCCTGCACCCAAACGATCTCGCGGGCGTGAGGATGCTCCGCGATGGCGGCGGCAATTTCCGTGCGGGGCAGGGGATAAAGCTGGTCGAGAAAGAAAATGGCCGTGCTGGTGTCCTTGCGGCGGCGGCGCTCGGCGCGCAATTCGTGGCCAACCTTGCCGCTGGCGATCAAGATGCGCGACGCGTTGCTAATTTCGCGGTCAGAAACCAGAGGCAGGAAGCGCGGACTCGTGAATTCCTCGATGTTCGAGCTGGCGTCAGGATGCCGCAGCATGCTCTTTGGCGTGAAAACAATCAGTGGTTTGCGCCACGGGCGGCGCGCTTGCCGGCGAAGCATGTGGAAATATTGCGCCGCCGTGGAAGGCTGGCAGATTTGCATGTTGTCTTCGGCAGCGAGCTGCAGGAAGCGTTCGAGGCGGGCGCTTGAGTGCTCCGGACCCTGGCCTTCGTAACCGTGAGGCAGCAGCATCACGATTCCCGCGGGCAGGTTCCATTTATCCTCGCCGGCGCTAATGAACTGGTCGATGATCACCTGCGCGCCGTTGGCGAAGTCGCCGAATTGCGCTTCCCAGAGCACCAGTGCTTCCGGGTAGTCGCGGCTGAATCCGTATTCGAAACCGAGGCAGCCTGCCTCGGAAAGAGAGGAATTATAGATTTCGCAGAAAGCCTGATTCGGGGCAAGATGACCGAGTGGAAGGTAGTCTTTCTCTGTCTCGGTATCAACCAGCACCGCATGGCGTTGGTTGAAAGTCCCTCGCTGCGAGTCCTGGCCGGTGAGCCGGACCGGCGTGCCCTCGAGAAGCAAGGAGCCAAAAGCCAGCGCTTCGGCGAAACCGTAATCCACAGCGCGCTTCCCGTGGCCCATTTCGGCGCGCTGCTCGAGCAATTTCACAATTTTCGGATGAACGTGAAAGCCTTCCGGCGCGCGGACGAGGCCGTCGGTAATTTCCGCGAGTCTTTCGCGGGTCAGTCCGGTAGCAACCTCGTATTCCGGTTTGTAGCGGCCATGCGAGTACGGCGCCCAATAGTCGGGCAGTTTTCGCAGATGCGGAATCTTTTTGAGCGCTCGAGCTTTGCTCTGCTCTTCGTCGTACTCCTTGCGGACGGTTTCAGCGATTCCAGTCGCGTCAATCCCGGTGGCCTGCGCATAAATCTTCCAAAGCTGCGGATGATCTTTGATGCGTTCGTAAAGCTTCGGCTGGGTGATCGTCGGGTCGTCCACTTCGCTGTGGCCGTGGCGGCGGTAGCCGATGATGTCCACAACCACGTCGCTGCCAAAGGTGGCGCGATACTCCGTGGCGATTTTGCCGATGCGCGTGACCGCGTCGGGATCTTCGCCGTTCACGTGAAAAATGGGCACGGACTGGCGCTTGGCAATGTCTGAGGCAAAGCGCGCGGAATGTTCCTGGCGTGGCGGAGTGGTGAAGCCGATCAGGTTGTTCACGATGATGTGGATCGTTCCGCCAACGGTGTAAGCACGAAGGTCTGCGAAATTCAGCGTTTCCGCCCCAATACCCTGCCCCGCAAAGGCGGCGTCGCCATGCATCACGATAGGCACAACTTTGTTGAGCGTCTCGCGGGAACGATCCACGTAAGCGCCGCGCAAGCCGTAGCGCGTTTGTTTGGCGCGCGAGCGACCAATGGCGACCGGATCAACCGCTTCGAGATGGCTGGGATTCGAAACCAGGTGGATGCCGATTTCTTTGCCCGAAGAGGTGGTATAGGTGCCGGTGGCGCCGACGTGATATTTCACATCGCCCGCGCCGAGGACGCTGCGTGGATCCACGTCCTCGAAACCCGCTACCACTTCGTGCGGGCTCTTGCAGGCGGCATGCACCATGACGTTCAGGCGGCCGCGGTGGCTCATGGCCATGATGGAAGACTCCGCTCCGTGTTCTGCCGCTGAGTCCAAAATCGAGTCGAGCAAAGGAATTAGCGCGGTTACGCCTTCCAGAGAAAACCGTTTCGAGCCAAGATAGCGCGCTTGCAAAACCTGTTCGAAAAGGTCGGCCCGAATCAGGCGCTCGAGGATCTTGTGCCGGTCGACTTCCGGGGCCGGTGCTTCGAGGCGCTCGATGATCCAGCGGCGCCGCTCCGCCTCGGGCAAGTGCATGAAGTCTGCCCCGATGGTGCCGCAGTAAATGCGGCGCGCCTCTTCGGCAGCCTCGCCGGTTAAGCCTTCGAAATCAGGGTGCTTCAGCGGCTGAAACGCACCGAGCGGGTCGAGATTGGCTTCGAGGTATCCCCAGCGGCGAAAAGCATCGAAAGTCCGTTCGCGCGCTTGGAGGTCCTCTGAAGGGCCAGTCGAGGACGTCTTGACGGCCTTGGGCGCTTT
>DATFRZ010000080.1:0-49686 GCA_035262885.1 Candidatus Acidiferrum sp. | reverse complement strand
GCGAACCTCAACGCGAAACGGCCAAACAATCGGGTCACGGCAACCCTCCGGCAAGCATAAAAATTATTGGCGGCACAGCATAAATCAAATGGCGGCGGAGATGGAGCGAAACTGCAGGGAAAGCTTCTTACCCTTTGGTACTACCAGGCACCCGCACGGCTCAAAGGATTGCTTGCCGTCCGGCAAATCCGGTGATAGTCTGCGGACCTGGCGCTGGGAGTGGGGGTAGTCTTTTCTGGCGCCGGAAGCGGGAAAACCTGGTTTTCTCGCGGGGCAGTTCTTACCAGCAGGGATTGCACCTCACATCTGAACCACTGATTGCAGAGGAGGAAGACGTATGAAGAAGCTGCTAGGTGCTCTGACGCTCGCAACGTTCCTGTGTGTTTCCGGCGCGGCCTACGCGCAGGATGCCGCAACCGCGAAGCAGGACGCTCCGGCCGCGGCCGCGAAGCAGGACGCTCCGAAGGAAGACACCGCCAACAAGAAGAAGGAAACCAAGAAAAAGGACAAAAAGAAAAAGGACAAAAAGGAAGACGAGAAGAAGGCAGACGAGAAGAAGCCCAGCTAACGGGCTTCTTCTGTGTCGTGGTTCCGGGCAGCCGCCGCGCCCTCCGCGTGCCGGCTGCCCAACTTTTTTTGTGAGGCGTTTTCTCGTCAGGAGCGGTTCAGGGCATCTTGTTGACGCTCGACACTGAGAGTATGCTTGCGTTCGCCTATGGGGAGGAAAACTAGGAGGAGAAATGACACGGACAAAATTCCCGTTGATCTTATTGGTGATAATGCTCTTGGCCATGTTCGCGACAAGCGCCCTGGCGCAGCAGGCAGCTCAAACGAGCGCCACGCCAGCGAAAACTCCCAACGCGCAGGAAATGGCTAAGCTGGGACCGCTCGTAAATCCCGTAAGCGGCGCCGTGAAAGCGCAACTTCCCCGTTTCTCGAAGAACATGGTCGCCGCCGCAGAAGCCATGCCCCCGGAAAAATACAATTTCAAGCCCACTCCGGAGATGAACTCCTTCGCGCACGTGGTGATGCACATCGCGCAATCGAACAACGGCCTGTGCTCGAAGATTTCCGACATGCCTGCGCCGGATGCGAAACTCGCGGACACCGATCCCAAGGACAAGTTAGTCGCGGGCTTGAAAGCTTCTTTCGACTACTGCGCCTCAGCGCTCGAGAAAGTGGACGACTCCAAACTCGGCGACCAGATGATGCTCTTCGGCAATCGCCCGTTTTCGCGCGCGGCCGTCCTCATCATCTTGAGCGACGACTGGTACGACCACTACGGCGCACAAGCCACCTATTTGCGCCTGAACGGCATTCTGCCACCGACCGCCCAACCCGCGCCCAAGTAGCTGGTGCTCTAAAAGTGAAAGCCCAGTTCAGCGGTATACGCACGCGGCGTCACGAAGTGTGTTCCGCTAATCGTTGATAGAAAATTGTAAAGCGCCGTCTTATTCGTCAAGTTGATGGCCGATAACCGCAAGCTCCACTTGTAACGGTCGTTGTGAAACACATCGTCGTCGCCTATGCTCGCGTCAAAAAGATTGCGCGGCGCAACGCGCGACGGATTGCGGTCCGGGTCATTCGTTCCGGGCGCGGCAAGATTGAATAACTTCGCCCCGAACGGCGTCTGCCCGGAGCAAGTCGCCGGCGTCAAAGGAGCGGAAGGCGTGGCCACGTTGTTTCCGCAGAAAAGCCCAATCGCCGCTTGCTGATCGCCATCGAGCGAAGCGAGCGCCGTCGGAAAGTCCGCTACAAAAGGCGAACTGGCCACCAGCCCGCTGTCATACCGCCAGTTGAAGCCGACCCACGGCCCTCTTTTCCACGGCTGGTATTGCAAGTGAGTCGTCTGATTGAACGCCTGGTCATGGTCAATGCGGAAGACTTCGCCGCCGGTCACCGTGGCGCCCAGCCCTCCCACCTGTGGAGGGAAATACCGCGCCCGGACGTGCGCAAGGACCGCGAAGGCCGTCACGCCGTGGTAATTGGGCAAGCTCACGCGAACGGAAGGTCCGTCGATCTTCGAGTTCTTCCAAGCGATGGGAAAAAAGATTGGCGTATTGCCAAACGCACTGAAGTCGTACGCATTGTGTGTGTACTTCCACAAATAATCGGCGTCCACAACGAAGTATCTTCCAAAAGCTTGCTCAAAGCCCGCGTTGAACTGGTTGCGCTGGCCAGAGCGAATCGGCGCTTGCAAACTGGTACCGCCGATCACGTCCACGATCGCGGGGTTAGCCGCACCCAGGCTCGACAAAATCAGGTTCTCATTGAAGGGCGTTTCCAACACGCGCGAGTAGGAAACCCGAAGCACGCTGTTCGTCTTCTTGATGTGGTACGCCACTCCCACGCGTGGCTCGGGCTGCCAATCGTGAACGATCCCCCGATACACGTCGCCGCGAACGCCCAAACTGAACGACCAGCTTCCCGTGGTGATGCTGTCTTGCAGATACATCGCGACTTCTTTCACGTCCGTGTGTCCACGAAAAGGAAAGAGCGAGCCGCCGCGCGTCAAATCTAATGCAAACAGCCGTGTGCACGGCGCGCCAACCGGCCGATTGCTGACCGTGTTGAAGCATGGGTTGCCGTTCGCATCGGTTTGCGATGGGAGGAAATTAGGGTCGGTAATTCCAAAATTGAAATTCTCCGTCAGGAAACTATGCTGCAAGGTGACGCCCGCCTTGATGTTATGAATTCCCTTCACGTACGACACGTCGGTTCGCGCGCCCGCGTTGGTTAACCTTCGGTCCTGGTTCAACGTCGCCGAAGAACCACCTGGAATGAGTCCGGTGCCGTCGGCAAAGGCGTTCCCGCTGGGGTAATAATGGAAATGGTCGTGGCGCACAAATGCCCCCAAGGTGAAGAGCGTGGTTGTGCTGATCAAGCGAGTCCACACCGGAGCCACGTTGAATGTGTTGATCAGCGCACGTTGGTCGGTAGCCGCGAGCGGCTGTCCAGTCACGGGATCGGCTACTCCCACGTCCAGGTTGTCCAACGTATTGGGCGTCTGGAACCACGAACGCGTGTACTGAAGGTTGGTGTGAACCGAATCCGCACCGGTGACGTTGAAATCCAGGCGGTCAAACAGGTTCTCCTCGTTGCCTTTGTCGTGAATGGCGTGAATTTCTGGCGGATCGAGGAACCGGCTGGTGCTCAAGCCGTTCGCCGCGATAAAGTTGCCCCACTTCTGGCCTCCGTAAGCCAGCCGGAAACCACCAACCACGGAGCCGAAGCTGCCATAGGACGAATCGATCTCACCCGTGGGTTTGGTCACGCCCACTCCCGACCGTGTTGTGACCTTGATGACCAGGCTGGTCTTGTCGCCATATTCTGCTGGTGGGCCTCCGGACACGGCCTCGAGCGACTGAATCGAGTCCAGCGGAATTTGGTTCGAGAAGACCTTGCTCTGTTGGTCCGTGATGGGCTGGCCGTCCACGGAGAAGGAATTCTCGGCGTGGTCGCCAAGCCCGTGAAACAACCCGTTGGAGTCTGCCACGACGCCGGGTGTCGCCAGCGTCACCAGCGAACTCACCGAAGATGATTGGCTCTCGAGCGGCATCCGGTCCGTTAACGAAGTGTCCACGTCGGTGTGAGCGCTCGGTTGCGTTTCAATCAAGTCCCCGCCGCCCGCTTCCACGGTGATGCTTGTGGACGACGCGCTGATTTTCAAACCGATTGGCAGCGTCACGGGCACCGCCGACCGCACCTCGACATCCTGCGTAAACGGCGAAAATCCTGTCGCCGTTACGGTGAGATGGTATGGATTGAACGGCACGTTCGTAAACTTGAAGGCTCCGTCCGCATCTGTAGTCGCCGTGCGCTGGAAGCCGCTGACCGGATACGAAACCTCAACCGTCGCCCCTGCCACTCGCCCGCCCGAAGGATCCTTCACCACACCTTCGAGCGAGCCCGAATTTCCCAATTGCGCTCCCGCAGGTCGCGCTGCGACAAACAAAACAAGCCCCAACACAAAAAACACATAAACACACAATCTCTGCAACATGTTGCTCCATCCTTTCGGCGACTAGGCACGTAGGTGGATAGAGACCGCCGGAAAAAATGGCGGCGGTGCGGCCTGGAGATCGGCCAGCATGCAAATACATTCGACTTAGGGTGTCTTCGTGTTACGCGGCGGGTGGAGCGCGGGAGGCGCGATGGAGCGCAAACGTATCACTCTGCACCGTTTGCTTCGGCGCGGATGAAAGCCACGCGATGATTACAGGGGAGCTGCTGAGGGATAGCCGAGCAGTTGCCAGCGCGGGCATGTGCAGCGCCTGACAAATATGGCAAGCATTGTCCGGCCCGCCGCGGTGCTGGTGTAGAGTCGCACCGCCGGCAAAGAACAGCAATGCGGCACCGGCCATGAGCGCGACAACGCGTCTGAGAAACTCAGGCTCGAATATGGTTCTTTGCCCCTTCATGCAAATTAGGCTTTCCGAGTGGAAGAGACCGCTTCGAGCTCCCTCCGCGCCGAAGCCGAGCCCTCCAGTTCGCGAGCGTTTCGCCCATGATGCACAATCAGGTGCGTAAAGAACATTAAGACGAGGATCGCCCCAAACGTAACCACGATGGTTGCTCCGGTCGGCGTGTCCAACTGCACGCTTAGGTAGCAGCCGAGCGCTGAAACCAGCGTGCCCATGGTCCAACCGATGGCCAGCCGTGTGCCTATCCGATCGGCAAAAAGCATAGCTCCCACGCTGGGTACGATGAGATAGCAGAAGACCAGCAACACTCCGGCGATCGCCACTGAGGAAGTCACGACGAAGCCGAAGGAAGCATAAAAAAGGAAATCCCAGAAACGCACGTTCATGCCTGACATTTCGGCCTTCCCGTGGTTCATCGAAATGGACAGGAATTTCTTGCGAAAAAGGAAGTGGAATACGCCCACTGCGCCGTAGAGTAGAGCCGTTTTCCGCACTTCAGGCCAGGAAACTGCCAGAATGTTTCCCACCAGCATGTCCTTCAAGTGCTCGGTCTCCCCGGTGGCTTTGCTCATCAAAAGAATGGCTGTGGCGGAAGCAACGGCGTACGCAATTCCGATGAAAGCTTCCTGCGGGATATGGCCCCTCGCGCTGCGCGCAAAGGAGAAGATGGCCGCGCCAAGGAACGTGAAGCCGAGGCTGATCCAATACGACCCACGGCCGTGCGGGTCCATGCCGGCAACAACTGCGACGGTGGCTCCGAGGGCCGCAATTTGGGCAAGCGCAAGGTCCACAAAGATAACGCCGCGCTCAACGACGTGCACGCCCAGGTAGGCGTGAATCCCCGTGAGGATGAGGCTTGCGACAAACGGCGCAAGTAAAAACGCGAGAATTTCCATTCCGCAGTCTCCTGGACGTTATTTTGTTTCGTCGAACGCTTGTTTTAGCTTGGCGATATCGTAATCAAACAGCTTGAAATAATCGGTGATTTCTTTTTCTCCGCCCACCGAAGGCATGAGCACCACCACTTTTCCTCCAGTATCGCGGGCGACGGCGTTGGGTGTTTTCAAATCGAAATACGGCTCGACAGCGATGACTTTGACGCCATCGCGTTTCATCAAGGCGATCAGCTCAACGGTGTGTTGCGGGCTCGGTGGGATGCCCGGCCGCGGCTCGACGTAGCCGACCACGTCAAGGTGGAAGTGCTCGGCGAAATTCGGCCATGAACGGTGGTAAGTCACGATTTTGCGGCCTGCGTAGGGCTTCATCTCCTCGATCCACTTCGCATCGGCCTGCTTGATGCGCTTGTCGAAATCGTCATACCGCTGCGCGAAATACGCGGCATCGCCCGGGCGCATTTCCGAGAGCTTGTTTTGAATGCCCTTGGCGATGCGCAGGCCATTTTCCGGATCGAGCCAATAATGCGGATTCCCAAGTGGATGGACATCGCCTTCGGCGCGTGTCACCACGCCAGTCGGAATTTCCAGAATCCGGGCATACCGCGAGGCATCGAAGTAGCCCGGCGCTCCTACCTGAATTTTGGGGTTCGTTGATTGCGTAATCAGAGGAGGCAGCCAGCCAATTTCCAGTTCAAGCCCCACGACAATAAGCAGATCGGCTTTGCGAAGCTTGAGCAGAAAGCTCGGCTTCGCTTCCACGAAGTGAGGATCCTGATAGCCGCGCGCAACCGATTCCACTTCGACTTTGTCTCCGCCGACCTCCTGCGCCAATGCAGCTAGGTCGGTGGTTGCCGTCATGATATTGAGCTTGCTCGCTGCTCGCGCCGAAAACGGGGCGACGAGAGAGAAGACCAGAGCGAAAGCTGTGGCCAGTGCGCTCAGGCGAGTTTGCATTTTTGTCCGCATAGTGTCTCCGTATTCTCCCTTAGAACGGGTGCGCCCCGTGGGCGCCCATCACGAATAGAAATTGGAAAAGGAATTCGTTGGCGTCGGTGTATCGGGCATTGGTAATGTCCCACAAATGCCCGTAACGATACTGTCCACGGATCTGGCTAAACTCGCTAGGCCAATACGTGAGAATACCGGAAAAACCCGTATCCGTCAGGCTGGCGTTTGTCGCGCGCCCGCTGCGGTCGAAGCGTCCGCCGATCGTCCACCGGCGGTTTGCGCGGTATTCCGCCGAAGAGTACAGGCCGAAAGCATGTTGCGTCTCGAAAATGTTGACTGGGGAAAGCTGGTCCCGAGCGCTCCAAAACAACTCCGTGCGGAATAGGAATGAATGATAGATAGCGCGGCGCAACGGCTTCCAGCGCAAAGTCGCATCGGCGGCGTAAAGATTAGTAATGAAGTTGTTTGGGTTAAACGTTGTTCCCACGCCCGCATTATTATGGCCGCGGGCGTAGGACCCTCCGAGGTCAAGATTGGTGGATTCGCCGAGGTCGCGATAAAGGCGAAGATGGCCTACCGCGCTGACGTCCTGGCGTCGGTTGGCGGTGAAAAGGTCATCAGAATCGCCGCGGTAAACCTGCGCGGTGCCTTGGAAAAACCAATTCTTAGGCGCCGGTAAAAATCGCGAAAGTGAAATCCCCGCATCATCAATGCCGTCTTCGCCGCCAACCAGATTGTTTGTCGCCAGCGGCCGGTCGATGAACGGCAGCGCATGATTGTGGATGGCGTTCACCTTGCCGAACTCGGCGCGCATCTTGCCCACTTTCAGCAGCAGCCCCGCGGGCAGCGCCGTGAAGGTGACGTATCCTTCCTCAACGTTCACGCCTTCTTCGCCGAAGGAGATAAAGGCGTCTGCGCGGGCGTATGGGTCGATAATGGCTTGCAAGCCGAGCTCGGACTCATGCAGTTCCAAGGAGCGCGAGGGCGAAACCGTGTTGCGTCCCGCCGTGCCGATAAAATCTCCAATCAAGCTGATATCGGGATTGAGCAGTTTCGCATTGGAGGTCGCGCCTCCGTAGCTCTGCGTCTGCGCGACTTGAGGCGAAGCTGGACTCGCAGCCGGTTCCGGCGCGGCCGTGGTAGCCGGCGCTGCGGCGTCGGCCATGACCGAAGCGCCGCTCGTTCCAGACGCCAGTGTCCCTGGCGCGATGTGCGAAGCAGCCAGCAAGAGATGCTCCTTCGGCCGCGGCGCGTCTGACTTCGCGTCGCGCAGCGCACGCAATTCACCGCGCAGCAAAGCTACCTGCTCCACAAGGGAATGCACCTGTTCTTCGAGCGACTTGATTCGCGCCTCTTCCGCCAACGCTCCTGCGGAAGACGCTTTTTTCTCCCTGGACCCTTCGCCCGCAGCCGGCCTTTCCTGCGCGCGTGCAGCAACTCCAAAGAGAACCAGCAGAAACAGAGCAGCGAGTTGTTTCACGGCAACACTCCTGTACAGCAGCTTGAGATTTGTCGAACCAGTTAAAACGGCTGAGGTTGCGGGCTGGCTAGAGAAGTCTGGGCGCGCGCTGGAAACGGGCTCGCGGAAAAGCGCGAATGCTTTTGTCACATCAAATTCCTTGTGCCCGCGGCCTGGCGCATCTGCTCGAGGGCGGTCATGTAATTCGAAAGCGCCTGCCGGTAAGCAAGTTGATTTGACCGGTAGGTGCGCTCCGCATCGAGATAATCGAGCAGGCTCGCCGCCCCGCGTTTGTAAGCGTACTCGCTGATCTCCCGTGACTTGATGGCCTGATCGATGTAGCCACCCCGGTAGAGCAGAACGATCTGCTCGCTCGTGCGCAAGTTTTGGTAAGCATTTACAACGTCGGTCAGCACCTGCTGCGAAGTTTCCGTGGCGAGCTGCTCGTTTTGTGTGATCACGTGCCGCGTGCGCGCAATTTCGCCCTGGTTCCGGTCAAAAAAGGGAAGCTGCATATTGAAGAAAAACGCGCCGGTATTGGTGGATGCCACGTGCGAATAGTTAAACGTCGTGGTGAGGTCGCGCTTCCGATTCGTTTCCGCCAGCAACTCGGCACTGCGCGCAGCCGTAACGTTGAGCTGTGCGGCCTGCAGGTCCGGACGCGTGCGCAGCGCCAGCGCTTTCAATTCATCCAGACTGCCATGCACTGGCACGTATTCAAGGTTGCCCTCCACGTCATAGTCATCCGGAACCGATTCGAACCCCAGGAACTGGCGCAGGACCGAAAGCGCTTGGATCTTCGCGAGTTTTGCGCTCAACACGTCGTTCTGGAACTGCAGCATTTGCAATCGTATCTTCAGCAGGTCGCCCTCGCTGATGGCTCCCGCCTTGTACCGCGTTTCGCTGATGTCCACCGTCTTCTGAAAGCTGTCGAGATCCTGCTCGGTGAAGTCAATCGTGGACTGCGCGAGAATCGCAGCGACAAATTGCTGCCCCACGTTGAAAAAAAGCGTGCGTTCGTTATCGGCAACGGTCGAGCGTGTGGCTTCGGTCACGTCGCGCGCCGCCCGCAAACGGTGTTGCCGCTTCCCGCCAATTTCGAAGGTGTAGCCGAAGCCCAGATCGAATTGCGCCTGGCTGTCGATAAAGTCCGCAGTGAATTTGCTCGGCTCAAAAATTGGAAGAAACTGCGCGTCCCAGGAAAGCACCGGGTTGGGCCGCAAATTCGCCGTAGTCTCGAGAGCTTGGTTCTGCAGAATCGTAGTTCGTGCCGCCAGCAGCGCGTGATTGTGTTGCAGCGCCAGCCGGAGAGCTTCGTCGATGGTGATGCGTGCCGACGGCGGCCCTCCCCCAGTCGGCCGCGACGGCATCGCCGGGACGGCATCCGGAGCGTTTTCTTTCGATGGCCCAGGCGGATTCTGCTGTGCGGGCGGGTTCTGTTGCGCCAGAACCAAAGCCGGCACGCCCAAAACCGCAAGGCTTAATACGAACGTTATTCTCAAGTGGTACTCCTCGCGCGTCCCGCCACAAAGCGGACGGGACAACTAGCAACCGGAAAAGGGAATCAACCAGGGATAATCGGGCTGGCTAGAGCGCAGGAGGCGCGCGGGGCGAGACGGCGGGCGGAAATGCGGAGGAAGCGGCACGCACCAGCGAAACCATTTCCAACCGGTTCGCCGCGGGAATCAGGGCAACGGTCGGCGACTGTGTCGTAACCGCCGAGCCTGCCACCGAGCAGACCGGGCAGAAGTGCGTAGCCGAGGGCGAAGCAGAAGCCGACAAGTCCGTACAGAAGTGGAATTGCGCCCCGAGGAAAATAATCCCAAGGAGCAGCGCCACTACACGGACACGATATGCCTTGCTCCGCATGTGCTTAATGAGACGCAGCTTATGCCGGATTGGTTGCAGCGGTCAAGTACTGCTCTGCAGTTCCGGTTCCTCCCTTGCAAGAGCCCCTCGCCGAAAAACCCGAGGTCAGCCTGCCAGTCGAAACTAATTTGACCGGCCCAGATTGGCCATCTTTTGTGGCCACCATCGACCGTCGCCTTCCGTCCTCCTTCAAGAACCTGCAAGATTCTTTCGCCACGCCGTTCTACCTCCAAGCGCCATGTTCGCCAAAGTTCCATTGCGCTCTGGAGGTCCCATGTCATCCCCATCGGGTTGGAAATTGTCCCTGTCGCTGTGCGCGGGTCTGAGTCTTCTATTGACCATCCCCGCCGTCTCTTCACGCGAAGCGCAGGAGGCCAATCCGGCGAAGCCGGGAACGGCAAGCAGTCCCGCGCCAGCTACAACGGCGGCCAAGCCTGACACAATGGCAAAAAGCGCTGCTCGGCGGATCGATTTGCGCTCCGCGATGAATGTGAATCTGCCGTCGCCCGCGCGCGATTTGGAAGCCGTTTCCTACAGTACGTCCGACGGCAAGACCGGATGGGTGGTGCGCCTGCCCGGCTCTCGGCCGATCGCCACGCCCGCTTATGCCGACGGGATGCTCTTCGTCGGCGGAGGCTACGGCTCGCACGAGTTTTACGCGGTCGACGCAGACACCGGAAAAGTCATATGGAAAACTCAGACCAGCGATGACGGCCCAACAGCCGCGGTCGTGGCGGACGGAATGGTGGCGTTCAATACGGAAAGCTGCACGCTGGTGATTGTGGACGAACGGCGCGGGCGCGTGATATGGCAGGAGTGGCTCGGCGATCCGCTGATGAGCCAGCCCGCCATCGACAAGGGCGTTTTGTACATGGCGCATCCGGCGGCGACCGGAAGGCTGGCAAAGCCCGCGCAATTTCATCCGCGCCCTGCGACGCCGGGCGCAAGCCATCGCCTGCTCGCGGCAGAACTGAGCACCGGGCGGCACCTCTGGGAACAGGAGATTGCGGGCGACGTCATCACCGCACCGGTGATTTCTGACGGAACTGTCTACTTCACCACTTTTGGCGGCACTTCGTACGCCCTGAAAGCCGCTGACGGCTCGGTGGTTTGGGTGAAAGCCAACGCGGCGACCAGCGCGCCCGTCGTGGCCGGCGGACAACTCTTCGAAACACGCAAGGGACAAGCGGGCAAAGACACTGTCGAAGGACTGGCCCGGGTCGACGTCCAAAAGGGTGAAGCGCGCGACAAAGAGTTGATCGCAAAGGCCAAAGCCGATTACCTCAAGGCCGGAAGTGGCGGCGGGGTCGGTCTGGCTGCGCCGAAGATGAAGGAGTTGGACTCTTCGGTGGGCTTCAGCGCGGCTCCTTCCACGGCGAACCTGATGGTAGCCAATGACGCTGTGGGCGTGAATTCCGTCGTAGGCGCGTGGGCTTATCAAGGTTCGCGCGCGGCCGTAAGCAAGGGACAGATCCTGAACGCGCAGGGGAACTACATCAATTCCGTGCGCGCTTCGGACGGCAAGCCATCCTGGCAAATGGAAGTCGTAGGCGCGCGTTCGGCTGCGGGCGGACAGGTATTCTCTCCACCGGCTGTGGGACACGACTACTTGTACCTCGCAGGTGCTTCGGGCTATCTCGTTTCGGTGCGCCAGAGCGACGGCGGCGTGGGCTTTTCCTACTCCATGAAAGCGCCGATTGCCTTCCAACCGGCTCTGGCCAAAGGCAATGTCTACGCGGGAACCTCGGACGGCCGGCTGATTTGCCTCAAGACCGGAAACAAGGACGCCGACGGCTGGTACGCCTGGGGCGGCAACGCCCAGCACAACAAGATTCAGTAGGTGGGACAGACAATCCTGCTCGCCCTGAGTTCGCCGAAGGGCTGTCTGGTCCATTTGTCGGGGCGCGCTTCAGCCCGTCGCTTGCTTTGCCCTGGTGCCGCCGTGCTTTGGCGCTGCATTTGTAAGAGGCGCAGCACTGCTGCGCCCGACGCATAGATAGGTTTTGGCCTCCAGCAATCCGGCCGATCCGCGGCAGGTCTATTGCGCTATGGATGGAGCCGGAACGTCCTGTGGGTGAAACGAAACGAACTTCCCGGCCTCCTTGATCTCCGGCCGGTCGCCACCAAACCCGCAACACTTCATGAAATCGGACAAGTACGACTCGGCAGCGGCGTGCATCTCGGGCGTATTGATGGAAGCCGCCGCGCGCATGGCCCCGTAAAGGCTGTCAAAGCGGTTCGGGGAATGCTTCAACGAAGCTTTGTATTCCGCCAAGGCCTCGGTGGGACGCTTCAATTCGAGGAGCATGTCGGCAAGCATCTCGCGTGCGGGAATGCCCACGGATTCGCCGCCATTTTTGTCCTCGCGGTCGGCGGCGGCGCGCAACTCCGCTAGGGCCTCGTCAGACTTGCCCTCCGCGAAGGCCAACCAGGCTTCGGCTTCCCTCAGATCCGTGGCTTTTTCGCCCGAGACGTTGTAGCCCTCCTTGCGCGAGCGCTTTTCCCGCTCTTCGACAAGGCCGGTGAACTCCTTCATCGCCGCTGCCGCCGCCGGAACGTCTCCGCTGCGCGCGGCGCCAATCGCGCGCGCCCAGAAGGTCGTGTCATCCCGATTCTTGCGGTCCGCGGGGACGGGAAGCTCGGCGGCTTCTTTCCAGCGATGCAGCTCGAGGGCGGTGCGTGCGGAAAGGTAGTCGTGGTCGCGCGCCTTTCTCTCCTCCGTAGCTCCCACAACGTGTCCGGTGTGCTCGATCACTTCGCGCGCTTTGGCTTCCTGGCCGCTCTGCAAATAAGAGTAGCTCAGAAAATCCATCGCGTGCATCTGGTAGTGCGCTTCTGCAAGGTGCATTTCCGCGGCATGCGCGCCCGAAGCGTTCGCCGCAATATTCGAGTTGATGGAATCCTGCCACAGGCCGAGCCGCACAAAAATGTGCGACGGCATGTGCAGCGCATGCGACGAATCCGGCGCAATCGCGGCGTAGCGGCGCGCGGCCTGCAGTCCTTGCGAGGCAAGTTCCGGCCGGTCCGCGGCGTGAATCAGGTAATGCGCAATGCCAGGATGATCGGGAAACTTCTCCAGCAGCGGATCGAGAATCGCGATGGCTCTGTTCAAGCCCGGCAGCGCGTCCTTGTCATCGTAGGCGGAGGAGATGAGCGATAGCGCGTAGAACGAGCCGATTTCGCTGTCTCCTGGATTCTCCCCGGAAAATTTCTCCATCGCCGCCGAATAGGCCTTGATGCGATCGCCATGCGACATCTTCTTTTTCTGGAAAAACGCCACCGCCGCCGCGATGAAGCCCTTCTCTCTCGCGTTGGTTGGCTTGATCTTCTGCGCGTGCTCGATGTCCTTGCGACCTTCCTTCAAAGTCTGTTCCTTCGGAAAATCCCAAAGCTGGTGATACAGCGCCATCGCTTTACCCCAATGCGCCATCGCGCAGTTCGGCTCGCGCGCAGCCGCCTCCGCAAACGTCTGCTCGGACTCCTGGTATTGAAAGGAATGCAGCAGTGCCACCCCTTTTTCGATCGCAGGCTGCACCTCCCCCGAACACGTCGTAGGAAAATTCACCTTGCCAAGCTGGTCCCCCGGCGCCGCCGACAAGCTCGAGGCACAAAGCAAGAAGAGCAGAGTGAATAGCGAGATGGCAGCTTTCGAGAGGCATGCGTTTCGCATGAGGTGTCCTCCTTGGGATCGAGAAATGATTCTATGCGCATCAGGGCCCAGCTCACCAGGTCCAAGCCCGTCGCCCCGCCTGTCACCGTCGGGTCCTAACCAGCCGCCAGATGCATGCCGAAGACAAGCACGTTCGCCGGCAGTATCCCAAGCAGCGCAAGCCCGCGCAGCGTGTCCAACGAGTTGATACGCTCTGCCGGTGTGATCGGCGCAACGGAAGTCATTCGTTACTCCGCAGGAATCCGGTTCGAGGACGTTTCCTACCGCGACCATTCTTGTAAAACGGCTGACACTAATCGGTGTGAAATCTTAGAAAAACAGTACAAGATGTTCCTGGGCTGCGCAAGCGTGTTGGAGACAACCCTGTTACAATTGGGCGCGGAGCGGTACTTCGACGCAGGTGAGGGCGCGAAAGCCGTTTGAACCGTAACGAATCTCTGGGGTGCTGCGGATAGACAGCCTGTGAGCACGGCCTGTCCCTACTTGCTGCTGGCGAGCGGCCTGCCTGCCGCAGGCAGGGGCAGGAAAGCCTAATGGTTGGCTCGTGGCGCCCACCTATTTCAGAGGTTCACGGCCTAGCTCCCCACGGCCAAGCAGTCCGCTCCGTTTTTGCTTTCGGACGATATCGGAGGACGGTAGAACGGTGGTCCTTTTCAGTGTGGTGGCCAAGATCGAAGTGACGAGTTGCGAGTGGCGCGTGACGAGAAAAAATCACGCTGCCGCGGTTCTCGCTCGCTACTAGCCACCAGCCACTCGCCACTTCTTCATGCGCGCACTTTTTGTGGGGGACATTGTGGGGGCGCCGGGACGGCTGGTCGTGCGCGACCGGCTGGCCGACGTGGTGTCCCAGCGGCAGGTTGACCTGGTGATCGCCAACGGCGAGAACGCTGCGTCGGGATTCGGCATCACGCCGCGGCTGGCAGAAGATTTGTTGAAAGACGGAATTGACGTGCTCACCGGCGGAAACCACAGCTGGGACCGCAAGGAGATTCTGGAGTACCTGCCGCACGAGCCGCGGCTGCTGCGGCCGGCAAATTTTCCCGAAGGCAATCCGGGCAGCGGCTTGTACGTGGGCACGGCGAAAAATGGCGTGAAGTACGCCGTGCTGAATCTGCAAGGGCGAGTGTTCATGACGCAGATTGATGACCCGTTTCGCAAAGCGGACAGCGAGCTGGAGAAAATTCCCGCGGACGTGACGTTTGTGCTGGCGGACATGCACGCGGAAACCACGAGCGAAAAAGTGGCCATGGGCTGGTACCTGGACGGCCGCGTGACGGTGATGGTCGGCACGCACACGCACGTGGCCACGGCCGACGAACGCGTGTTGCCGCAAGGTACGGCGTACATCACCGACGTGGGCATGACTGGGCCGCACGGCGGCGTCATCGGGATGGACCGCGAGGGAATCGTTCGGAAGTTTTTGAACGGCCTGCCCGCCAGGTTTGATGTGGCTTCTGGCGACGTGCAGATGAATTGCGTGCTGGTGGAAACCGATGACGACGGCCCGCGGAACGCCGCCGGCCGCCTCCGCGCACGCTCCATCGAGCGCCTCCGCTTCTGCATCGACTGAAGCGTTTGGCCTCAGCGATCTTCTTCGCGAGGCCGGTGCGGCGGTTAAGTCGCGTCAGGCCGATCCGGCCGCGGGCGGCTGTGCACCCAAGCCAGCACGCAGGCCCCAACAAGTGCAACAAGCGCGCACCAGACCGTAGGCCAAAACATGTGTGAGAGCCAAACGTCGTTCAAGTTGCCAAACCTTGTGACGTCGTAAAGACCCATCAAGACTGGAGCATATCCGTACTCCAATTCCTTGTAGGAATGGAACTGCGCGATGGATCGCGCGTAAGGGTAAAACCCAAGGAAGAGCGCCATGGAGGCAAGCAAAAGCGAAGGCGGAGCAAAACAAAGAGGCGAAGCAAGGCGGTTCAGGAGGCGGCTGACGCCAAGGTCTGCCTTCCATTTCAAAGCAATTACGAAGACAAGCCAGAGAGCCGCTGCGGCTCCGAGAAGCGCAACAAAAACAGCGGAAACCACCATGACCCACGCCGAGCGCGTGGCAGTGGCTTCCACGGAGGGATAACCGGGGCGCTCAAGTGAATAATCAAAACGAGGAAGCGCAGACAGCGCGGAATCAACCATACCGGCCTCGTCGGCGCGGCCTTTGCTGCGCAGGAGTGCAAGAATATGTTTGTAGGCATCCCTGTGAAGCCTGTTGGAACAAAACCGCGCGATATCCAGGGGCGAGGCGCCCAGCCGGTCTGCAAAACGAACCACACTCCAATAGGCGGTAAGGGCTTCGTCCGTTCGCCCAGCTTTTTCGGCAGTCTCGCCGATGTCTTGCAGTTGGATGTCTTCGTAAAAAGTAATCAGCTGAAGGTCGGGAACAGGTCGGGACCATCCGGCCGCAAACAACACATCGGGACGGTCCAGGCCTTGCTCCAGGAGCGCCTGTCGATCCAGTGCAAATTGCTGGACATCATAGAAATCGATTCGCGGTGCGGCGAAAGCTTTGTCCATGGGAATGCGCCACCGCGGTTCGGCGGCGAAGTTTCCGCGCACACCCGAGCTTGCGCCCCTGAACTGTGACCAAGGCGGTTCCCACCAATGAACATTGGCGTCCGCTTCGAGCATGTAAGGGAAAGCGTTCTGCGGGTCCCATGCTTTTAGGCGCTCGATCCAGGGATGGGGGTCATAGCCGGGGTAAAGATATGTTGCATGACTCATCTTTGCGGAAATCCAAGTGAGCTGCGGGTCAAGGGCGATTGCTTTTTCCGCTGCTTGAACCGCGCGCGGGTCGTCCTCTTTGGAGCTGTGCAGGGCAATGAAGGCCAGAGCGCGCGCGTATTTTTGCTTATCGCCGGACTGCTCGATACGGCGGAGCGCTGCTTCGGAAAACATCTGTGAACCCTTGGGGTTCGGGTACCCCCCAGGAACCGGAAGAATCTCCAACGCCTGGCGGGAGACGGGCAGCGCGAGCAGAAGCGCGCTAAGTCCCAGGACCGTCCATACGGGCAGGCGGCGCGGGGAGAAGAAGCCGTTTTGCTCCCACACCGGGAGGCGCGCGCCTTCGACTGAGTGGAAGAGTTCTCTGCGAAGCTTTTCCCAATCCTTGAACTGAGCCAAGCTGCGGCGCATGGCCTGCTGCTCGCTGACGCCGTGCGCGAGTGCTTCTTCGTAGGCAGATTCCAGTTGCTGTGCGAGCTCCTCGATGACTTCGTCGCGGCGCCCGTTGGTGAGCGGCAAGGTCCCCAGTTTTTCGCGGACGATTTTCTTCCAATCAGGCATGCCGCACCTCCACGATGCGATTGACGGCTGCAGAGAAAGCGCGCCAGCGCGAGCGCTGCTTGCCGAGGATTTTGCGTCCGGTTTGCGTCAGACGGTAATAACGCCGGCGGCGGCCTCCTTCAGGTTCCCACTCGCCCGTGACCCAGCCGCGGCGCTCCAGGCGATAGAGCAGAGGATAAAGGGAAGCGACGTGGAAGCGCAGCACACCTTCGGAGCGCTCGGCGATGAGCTTGCCGATTTCATAGCCGTGACGGGCCTGGTCCTCGAGAAGCGCGAGGATGAGCAATTCGGCGTTGCCTTTTTTGAGTTCCCGGTCCGGTGCGACCGCCATATATGGCAATACAACATATTGAGCAGGCGTCGTCAAGGCCTGTTTTGCGCTCGGCGACTAAAGGCGTAACGTCAGGTCGGGCCAATGCGGCGTTGTGGATTATTCTTTCTCACCGTTGCAATGCTTGTCGAAGCCAATGTAGATTCGAGCACTGGCTGTGCGTGGCTCATGCCTTCCGCCGCGAGCACGCGACTCATGATTTCCTGCAAGTTCCCGGGGAACACGAGATCCCTCACGTCGGCGCAGAACGGTGAAACCATACGTCGTTGCCGCTTCCTTGACGTCGCGCAGGATCTCGTTACTAAGCCGATTCCGGTTCGTGGGGATATCTTCGAGGGTCATCGTCGCCAGAGCGCGGCGCGCCGCCAACTGCACTTCGCCGTCCTCGTAGCCCAGCCCCCGGTGAGTCGGCTGAATGATGACCTCGCGCCTTCTAAATTTCATTTCATTTGGCTGGAGTATGGCTCACCGAAATCCTTGGGCCCCTGGGTTACACAGACCCCAAAAGTGGGGGGATGCGAACCCCCGGATGTGCTTCCTGATGCCCTATCGCTCCTTACTCCGGCGGGGCCCGATGGAATATCGCGCAGAAGCTTGGCTGGGGCAATAGGGCAACCGTGGGACGGTCGTAGTAATCTGAAAGAGTCATGCGAATACGGGTGGGTTCGAGACGCAGAGTTCTTTCGGCTCCACGACCGCAAATTTGGTGGGCAGGGTGTCTCCTCGCCGGCGCTTATGCGTGCGTGGGCGCCGCGGCACGGGCGCAAGAGCCGGAGGAGGTCGACCTTTCCGCCAAGCAGCGGATTCTGCCGGCGATTGGCCCGGGTCTGCGCGCGGTGCGGCAGGGCGCGGACGGACGGCTGTACGTATTGGCTTCGCCGTCGCCGGGGCTCGTCGTCGTTGACACGAAGGGAAAGCAGCTCCTTTCCATCGCAGAATCGTCTCCTTCCGTCGCCGGCACCAGCGGCAACTCCGGCGCGGCGCCGATTACCTTCGGGGACGACTGCGACGTGGATGCCGAGGGCAAGATCTACGTCGCGGACCGCGGCGCGAATCTGATTCGCGTTTTCTCCGGTGACGGCATGCCTCTCGGCTCGATTCCCGTGAAGAATCCCGTTTCTGTCGCTGCAATGCCCGAGGGGGAAATCGCGGTTGCGACGCTGCGGGAACCGCACCTGGTCATGGTCTTCGACAGGAACGGCAAAGAGGTGCGGGAGTTCGGCGATCCGGAACCCATTTCAGAGCGCGCGGACCTAAATCGTTTCCTAAATATCGGCCAATTGGGCGCGGACGCGCAGGGGCACCTTTACTACGCGTTCGGGTATTTACCTGAGCCGACCGTGCGGCAGTATGACCATCTGGGCTATGCCGGGCAGGATATTCAGTATACGGCCATCGACGCGATGCCTACCGCCGTGGCGATGCGGAAAGAAATCGAGCGGCAAGAGCGGAAGGCGAAAGAGCCTTTCTTCCGGCGCGTGCTGACGGGAGTGGGAGTGGACCACTCGAACGGAGAAGTCTGGATTGCGCTGAACAACAACCTGCTGCACTTCGACGCGGCGGGAACGCGTCTCGCAACTTACAAGATTTATACCCCGCAAGGAGCGCGACTCGAGGCCAACACGATTCTCATCCAGAAGGAGCAGTTGATTATCGGAAGCGATCCTTTGGGTCTGTACCTTTTCGACCGGCCAGACAAAAAAAGTACGAAGTGAGGGAAGATTTCCTCAGCCCGTTTGTAGCACTCTTGTGCAAGATTCTCTCTTCCTAAAAATGTCGGGCGAGGAATTCGCTGAAAAATGGATGGTTCGTGAACGATTGTGGCAGATTTGCGTCTGTGGAAAACTTGTGCATGCCGTGTGCAACACTTCCGGGACCTTCGCACACTTTTCGCTTGCCCTGCGCAGGTCAATCGGAGACAATCCCGCGCGGTCTCAAAGAGCGGCAGCATGTAGGCCGACAAGTCCTGAAAGGCCACGCCCGGGGCACTAGGGGAAATAGCGGCCAGCGTGACCAGGAATCCAGAAGCGAAGAAACAATAAGACGAAAGTCGCTTTCCACAGCTTTTACACATCTGTGGAAATAGTAGAGGGCCTTCTTTTTGTCTCAAACAATGACGACAGCTACCCAAGTTGGTCGCGAACGCGAAACCGCAAGCGCCTGGGACAGGTTCCTGGAGCATGTGAAGGCCCGGGTGAGCATCAATACCTTCACGACTTGGTTCCAGCCTACCAGGTTGCACCGGGCCGAGGGCGAGACCCTGTATATACAGATCCCCAGCGCGGTCTTCCGGCAGGTCCTCACGCGGACGTATGGGGACATCATTAAGGCGGTATTCCACGAGATCGGCACGCCCAACGTAAAGGTGCAGTACGTTTGCGGCGAGGACGAGCAGGGCCAGGCGGCAACCGCGGCGGCGCCGGCAAAGACCGGCCAGGCCAAGCTGGATTTTGAGAGCAGCGATCATCAACTGAACCCGCGCTACACCTTCGACACGTTCGTGGTAGGCAAATCCAACGAATTTGCGCATGCTGCTTCCCGAGCCGTGGCCGAACAGCCCTCGAAAGCGTACAACCCGCTGTTTCTGTACGGCGGGGTGGGCATGGGCAAGACGCACTTAATGCACGCCATCGGGCACACCATCAAGAAGCGGAACCCGGCGATGCGGCTGAGCTATGTGAGCGCGGAGAAATTCACCATCGAAGTGATCAATTCGCTGCGGTTCGACCGCATGATCAGCTTCCGGGAGCGTTTCCACACCGTAGACGTTCTGCTGGTGGACGACATTCAATTTATCGCCGGCAAAGAGCGCACGCAGGAAGAGTTTTTTCATACATTCAACGCGCTTTACGAACAGCAAAAACAGATTGTCATTTCGTCGGACTGCCTGCCGAAAGATATCAACTCAATCGAGGAGCGGCTGCGCTCGCGGTTTGAGTGGGGATTGATCGCGGACATCCAGCCGCCGGATCTCGAGACGAAGATCGCTATTTTGCAAAAGAAGGCGGAGAACGAACGCTTCAGCTTGCCGGATGACGTCGCGGAGTACATCGCACGAGCCATCAAGTCCAACGTTCGTGAGTTGGAGGGCGCGCTAACCCGGTTGATGGCCTATGCTTCTTTGACCGGTACTGCGATCACGCTGTCCACCGCACAGCAGGTGCTGCGGAACATCATAGCCTCACAAGAAAAGCGCGTCACTATCGACCTCATCCAGAAACGCGTAAGCGAGCACTTCGATTTGCGCGAGCAGGACCTGAAGGTGAAAAGCAACACGCGGGCGATTGCGTTTCCGCGCCAGGTGGCCATGTATATCGTGAAGCAGCTGACTACGGCTTCGCTCCCGGAGATTGGCCGTCAATTCGGCGGCAAGCATCACACTACCGTGCTGCACTCGATCAATAAGATTGAGGAGTTGCGAAGGTCAGACAAGGATCTCAACCGAACCATCACGCGGTTGATGGACGCGTTGCAGTAAGTTACCGGTTTTCTTCCCTCGCGGATTTATTTTATGGAACGCGGCCCATGAGAAAACGGGCCGCGTTTCCATTTTATCCCTCATCATCGGGCGGGCCTTCGCTTGTTTCGCCAAGATCTCTCGCTCAAATCCTGTGGAGAAGAATTGAAAAAGATGCACGAAAACTGTTGAAGGAAGTGGACGAAATCAAACGTGGAGCCCGGAATGAATGGAAGCGACCCTGATTTTCCACTGTTCTCACAAGAAGGCGCTGGAGAATTACGGCTGCAAGTGAAGACGAAAAAATGGTTTGGCGCGGTTTCCACAGATTCACAACAGTCATCACAACAACAAGGTTTACTTTCTCTGTTCATAAAGAATCTCTCTTGCAGAAGGAGTTGTGGTTGTGGATTTTTGCGTCGCAGAGGAAAATGCGGGAACGAATTCGGCAACGAGAAGGAGCTAGCGGAAGCACATTTCCACAGTGTTGCGGGAGAGCCAGGCTTTATACTTTACGAAAAAGCGAGTAGAGTACGTGCCTGACGGGAGTCAGGCGGCAGCAGCAGGTTGGACGAAAAGGGGCGCTGTTCCCCGCCCAAGTCGAGGGTAAACTTCTATATGACCGCACCTGGAACGGCACGCGAGGAATATCAAGCGATGGAATTCAGCGTTACAAAGTCCGCGCTGTTGAACGAACTGAGTATGACGCAAGGAGTGGTGGAGCGCAAAACCACGATTCCCATCCTGTCGAATTTGCTGGTCGAGGCGAAGGGGAGCCAGCTCACCATTACCGCGACCGATCTGGAGCTGAGCATCCGCACCTCCTGCGAGGCGAAGGTCAAGAAGGAGGGCGCTGGAACGATACCCGCGAAAAAGCTGCTTGAACTCGTGCGCTTGCTGCCGGAAGGCGAGATCAAGGTCAAGCTGTTGGAAAACCACTGGGTCGAGATCACGAGCGACAGAAAAAAATACAAGCTGGTGGGCATGGCTAAGGAAAATTTTCCTGCTCTGCCGGCCATGCCGCACACGCTGGTGAAAATTCCAGCCGCGATTTTGCAGAGCCTGATTGCTAAGACAAAGTTTGCGATCTCGATGGAAGAGTCGCGCTACACGCTGAACGGTGGGCTGTTGATTCTTCGGCCAGACACGCTGGCGATGGTGGCGACCGACGGCCATCGGCTCGCGCTGGCCGAAACGGATCACAAGCTCACAGGCATGAATGCGGAATTGAAAGTGCTCGTTCCGAAAAAGGCGATGGACGAGGTCGAGAAACTCTCGGCCGCTGCTGGCTCCGATGCGCAATTCGAATTTGCCAAGGACGAGAGCCATCTGTTTTTCCAGGTGAAACACCGGCTACTGATTTCGCGGATTCTGACCGGGCAATTCCCGAACTACGAAGCGGTGCTGCCGCGAGACAACAACAAGCACGTGGTGATTGAGCGGGGCGAATTGACCGATGCTGTGCGCCGCGTTTCGCAGCTGGCGGATCAGCGCTCGCACGCTGTGAAATTCGCAATCTCAACCGACGGAATCGAGATTTCCGCGTCGAGCCCGGAATATGGGGAAGCGAAAGAGAACATCGAGAAGGACTACCAGGGCGACCCGATCGCCATCGGATTTAACTCGAGCTACATGCTGGATTTTCTCTCGGCCGCGGCGGATGGCCCGGTCAGCATCGAGCTGAAAGACGAACAGTCCGCCGGACAGATGCGGCCGCTTGCCGATGAGTCTTACCGCTACCGCTACATCATTATGCCCATGCGGATTTGACGCCCGAGAGCCGCTACGAAGTCCTCAAAAAAAGGCGCCGTAGAAAGCGCCTTTTTTCTTTTGTGTGCCGATCCGTAACCTTCCGCATTGATGATCGTAAATTTAAGGAAATGAACTACTTACGCCTATCCCGCGGCGGCTTATCAACTTGAGAAAAGGCCCGGGGCGGAGTATAATTTTGCGTTGTCGATTCGTTGTGGGGTGCTTCCAAGTCGACACGTCCGCCAGGCAAAAGTGACCCGGTAAATTGGCTCTGCGCCAGGAGCCTTGCGGCCACCGAGCCTGGAGAAACATTAGCCTTCGCCACGTCCCGCTGCGCGGGACGGGATGGAGCAAGAAACTCTACGATCCCGATGCGAATCGGGACAAAGGGTAAGGCGACGCAAAATCCGCAAACACGCCTTCCTTGCTTCAAAGAAAGTGGTTTTCAATGCGCGGACCATTACACCGGCTAGCTCGGAGTCCGTTCAACGCCCGCAGATTTCTGAGTCAGTTGCTGCAAGGGAGTGACAATGGGTGACAAAGAAAACGCCACGCCGCAAAGCGCAGGCCACAAGTACGACGCGAAGTCGATCAAAGTGCTCGGGGGCCTGGAAGCGGTGCGGCTGCGTCCGGCGATGTATATCGGCTCGACGGGTGAAATGGGCCTGCATCATCTCGTTTGGGAAGTGGTGGACAACTCCGTCGACGAAGCGATGGCCGGCTACGCGGATGAAATCAATGTGACCGTACACGCCGATGAGTCCGTCACCGTGGTGGACAACGGCCGCGGCATTCCCGTGGACATGCACCAGACGGAAAAGCGGCCTGCAGCCGAAGTCGTAATGACCGTGCTGCACGCGGGCGGAAAATTCGACAGCGAGACGTACAAGGTTTCAGGCGGTTTGCACGGCGTCGGCGTTTCCGTGGTGAACGCGCTTTCGGATTGGCTGGAACTGGAAATTTCACGCGACGGCTCGGTGTGGGAACAGAGCTATGAAAAGGGCAAACCCACCTCAAAGCTGAAACAAACCGGCAAAACGCGCAAGACGGGAACGAAAGTCACCTTCCATCCCGATCCCAGCATTTTTGAAAAAACGGTCTACAGCTTTGACACGCTTTCGCAGCGGCTGCGCGAGCTGGCCTTTCTAAACAAAGGACTGAAAATCACGCTGACCGACGAACGCACGGAAAAAACGGCGGAATTCCGGTTCACGGGCGGCATCGCGGAATTTGTGAAACATCTGAATCGCGGGAAATCCACGCTGCATGATTCTCCGATTTACATGGAAGGCAAGCGCGGCAACGTCGAGATCGAAATCGCGCTTCAATACAACGATACGTACGGCGAAAACGTGTTTGCGTTTGCCAACACCATCAACACCGTGGACGGCGGCACGCACCTTTCCGGCTTCCGCTCCGCGCTCACGCGCTCCATCAACAATTTCGCTTCGTCAGCGGGAATGCTGAAGGAGCAGAAGGACGAAGTCACTATTACTGGTGACGACGTGCGCGAGGGATTGGTCGCAGTTGTCAGCGTGCGGTTGCCGCAGCCGCAGTTTGAAGGACAGACCAAGGGTAAACTCAATAGTGATATCAAGGGTGATGTCGAGCAATTGGTGAACGAAAAGCTCGGTGAATGGTTCGACAAGCACTCGACTGTCGCGCGGCGCATCATCAGCAAGTGCATTGACGCGGCGCGCGCCAGAGAAGCGGCACGCAAGGCGCGCGAGCTGACGCGGCGCAAATCGGCGATGGATTCGAGCGGGCTGCCGGGGAAACTGGCGGATTGCCAGGAGCGCGACCCGGCTCGCTGCGAACTGTTTGTGGTCGAGGGCGAATCGGCGGGCGGCTCGGCGAAACAGGGACGCGACCGCAAGTACCAGGCGATCCTTCCGCTGAAGGGCAAAATTCTAAACGTCGAAAAAGCGCGGTACGACAAGATGCTCGGCCACGAAGAAATTCGCGCCATCATCACCGCGCTGGGCACCGGAATCGGCAAAGACGACTTCGACGCCGGGAAGCTGCGCTACCACAAAATCATTTTGATGACCGACGCGGACGTGGACGGTTCGCACATCCGCACGCTGCTCCTCACGTTTTTCTTCCGCCACATGAAAGAGCTGATCGACCGCGAACACATTTTCATCGCGCAGCCGCCGCTCTACCGCGTGAAGCGCGGGAAGAGCGAGAAGTACATTCGCGACGAGCGCGACTTCGCGCGAGAGCTGATGAAGCGTGCCACGGAAGACCACGTGGTGAAGGCCAAAGAAGGCGTGACGCTGCAGGGCGCTGGACTGACCACGTTTCTGCTGAACGTGCAGGAGTATGACGCGGTTGCAGCCAAACTCGGGCGCCGCTTGCGCGATACGGGACTTGTCGAAGTGCTGGCGGAGAGCGGCCTGGACAAGAAGGCGGATTTCGAGGAAAAAAAGGCACTCGAAAAATTGTTGAAAGAGATCGACAAAGCCAAGCTGAAGCTCGAAGGCAAAGTGGCGTTCGACGAAGAGCACAGCCTGTACGAGATTCAGTTTGGCGCGCCGCACAACCAGAAAATCAACTGGGCGCTCGCTTCCACGGCTGAATATAAGCGGCTGCGCGCTCTGGCGAAGCAGGTGGAAGAATTCAACAAGCCGCCCTTCACCATTTCGCGCAACGGCGACAAGACCACCAAGGAAAAAGCGCGGGATGTGCTGAGCTACGTGATGGAAGACGCGAAGAAAGACTTTACGATCACGCGGTTCAAGGGCCTGGGCGAAATGAATCCCGCGCAGCTCTGGGAAACCACCATGAACGCGGAGACGCGCACGCTGCTCAAGGTGAAGCTCGAAGATGCCGTTGCTGCGGAAGATATTTTCACGACGCTGATGGGCGAAAACGTCGAGGCGCGCCGCAAGTTCATTGAGGACAATGCGCTCGAAGTCGTGAACCTGGATATTTGATTCGAATGGCGCCGCGAAGCTGATGACGGAAATTGCCCCAAGACCGATGCGAGATGCCGTTCGTTGGGGCTTGTTGCTATCAGCCGTCGCCGTTGCGGGGTTTCGTTTGCCAAGCACCTATGGCGCGTTTCGGGACTGGCACGCGGTGCGGTTTTCCGATCCATCGGCAGCGGAATTGTATCGGCTCAATTTCACGGCCAACGCCGTGGGGATCGCCATTGTTCTGGCCGTAGCCCTAGGAGTGTTTTACATGCTGAGGCCTCGAACCACGAAGCAGCCATGATGTATCAATTGGGTTGGAGCACGATGCCGGGGCTGCGCGGATTGAGTGTGACTGAATTTCGCGCAACGCCGACGAATGCGCCGGATATCGACCGCGGGGTTGCGCTGGAATTTGCATGCGAGGACGAGCGCGATACGTTTTTGCGCGAGATCGAAGCGGAGTTTGCAGTGCGACGGTTCACGAACGCGGCGGATGCCTTCGACACGGTGAAGGCCTACGCGCTCGAGCGCGCCGCGCGACAGTAGGATCTTCATGTAGCGGCGCCCTTCAGGGCGGCATGCCGGCGGCGACAGCCGGGCGCTACGACGGCAAGAGTCAAAACACGAGGAACAATGCCAGACGAACAAAACCAATCGATCCTGATCCCGGTGGACATCGAAGCCGAGATGAAAAAGTCTTATCTCGACTACTCGATGAGCGTGATCATCAGGCGCGCGCTGCCCGACGTTCGCGACGGCTTGAAGCCCGTGCACCGACGCATTCTTTACGGCATGTATGAGTTGGGCCTGACTTCGACGCGGCCGTATCGCAAATGCGCGAAGATCGTCGGCGAAGTCCTCGGCAAATATCATCCCCACGGTGATACGCCGGTGTACGATGCGCTGGTGCGCATGGCGCAGGACTTCAACATGCGCTATCCGCTGGTGGACGGGCAAGGCAACTTTGGCTCCGTCGACGGCGACATGCCCGCGGCGATGCGATACACCGAAGCGCGCTTGGCGCGAATTTCCGAAGAACTTCTCGCTGACATCGAAAAAGAAACCGTCGACTTCGTTCCGAACTTCGATGAAACCGAAAAAGAGCCGACGGTTCTCCCCACGCGTGCGCCGAATCTTCTGGTCAACGGCGCAAGCGGCATCGCCGTGGGCATGGCCACCAACATTCCACCGCACAATCTTCGCGAAATCATTGACGCGACGGTGCTGATGATCGAAAAGCCCGATGCCACGCTCAAGGAAGTGATGAAGCTCGTTCCGGGGCCGGATTTTCCGACCGGGGGCTACATCGCCGGCCGCGAAGGCATCGAGGCGGCGTACAAAACCGGGCGCGGCAGCTTCACCATGCGCGCGAAAGCCGCCATCGAAGAAGTCGCCAAGGACCGAGAGAACATCGTCATCACCGAAATTCCCTACCAGGTAAACAAGGCCACGCTCATCAAGCGCATTGCCGAGCTGGCGCAGAACAAAAAGATTGACGGCATCGCGGACGTGCGCGACGAGAGCGACCGCGAAGGCATGCGCATTGTCGTCGAGCTGAAGCGCGGCGAAGAATCGCAGCTCATTCTCAACAATCTCTACAAGCACACCCAGATGCAGGAATCGTTCGGCATGATCCTGCTGGCCATCGCCGGCGGACAGCCGAAAGAGATGGGGCTGCTCGAGTTCATCCGCATGTTCATCGAGCACCGCCGTGACGTGGTGCTGCGGCGCACGCGCTACGACCTGCGCAAGGCGCGTGAGCGCGAGCACATTCTGGTGGGCTACCAGGTCGCGCTCGATCACCTGGACGACGTCATTCGCATCATCCGCGGATCCGGCAGCCGCGCCGACGCCAAGCAAAACCTGCTCAACTTCTTCTCCGAGCAGGACGTCACCATCACGGAAAACGGCAAGTCGCGCAAAATTACCGGCGTCAAGCTCGATGGCAGGAAATACAAGCTCGGCGGAATCGAAGGCGAAACTTCTCGCGCGATTACCGGGGGTCTCACTCCCGTTCAAGTGGACGCCATCCTCGAACTCCAGTTGCATCGCCTGACGCAGCTCTCCGTAGACGAAATCCTCAAGGAATTGAAGAGCATCCGCGAGCGCATCGTCGAACTGGAAGAAATTCTCGCCACTGACAAAAAGCTGAAGTCCGTGATCACCGGCGAGCTGAAAGAGGTGCAGAAGGATTTCGGCGACGACCGGCGCACGCAAATTGTGGACAAGGTCGATGAGATCAAGCTCGAAGACTTGATTGCTGACACGGACATGCTGATTACCGTTAGTCACGCCGGCTACGTGAAGCGCACGTCAGTCGATATTTACCGCCACCAGTCGCGCGGCGGAAAAGGCCGCATTGGTGCGCGCACGAAGGAAGAGGATTTCGTTGAGCACCTGTTCATCGCTTCGGCGCACAGCTACATCCTTCTGTTCACCACGAAGGGCCGTGTCTACTGGTTGAAGGTGTACGAAATTCCGGAAGCTGCGGCGGCTACACGCGGCAAGGCGATTTCCAGCCTGGTGCGCTTCCAGGAAGGCGAAAAGCTCAGCGCTATCGTGCAGGCGCGCAACCTGGAAGAGGAAGGCAAGTACGTTTTCTTCGCCACGAGCAGCGGCACCGTGAAAAAGTCTGCGCTCACGGAGTTCTCGAATCCGCGCCCCAGCGGCATCATCGCCATCAACCTGGAAGCTAAGGATGAAATGATTGGCGCCAAGCTGACCGACGGCAAACAGATGATTTTCCTCGCGAGCCATGAAGGCCAGGCGATTCTCTTCCGCGAAACCGAAGTGCGGCCGATGGGGCGCAACGCTGGCGGCGTCAACGGCATGGATCTCGACAAGGAGGATTACGTCGTCAGCATGGATGCGGTCCAGCCCGATTTTGAAATCATCGCCAAGGAACACAAAACCACGACGCAGAATCTCGAGGACCTCGAAAACGAGCAGATCAAAGACTCGCTTACAACGTTGATGCTCACCGTGGCGGAAAAGGGCTATGGCAAGCGCACGGCCCTCGCCGAATACCGCATCACTTCGCGCGGCGGCAAGGGCGTAGTCAACATGAAGACCACCGAGCGCAACGGCTCGGTCGTCGCGGCTCTGCAGGTGACCGAAGAGTCCGACGTGATGATCATTACCCAGCATGGCAAAGTGATCCGCGTGCACGCGAACGAAATTCGCGAAGCGGGCCGTTCGACGCAAGGCGTGCGCCTGCTGCGGCTCGAAGCGGACGATTCCGTGGCAGCCGCCGCGGTCCTCCAGGAAGAAAACGAAGAAGAAAAGAAGTAGTCCGCCGGGCCGGACGAGAGATTCCTGCGCCAATGTTAGAATTCCGCGCCATGCAAACAGCCAAACGAACGTTCTTAGCCGTTTCTCTGCTAGCAACTTTTTTGCTTCCGTTTACCTTCGCGCGGATCGAAGCCAAGGCCGCTGCGGGCCAGCGCTACTTGATCTACTTAGGCACGTACACAACGAAGACAGCGAGCAAAGGCATCTACGCGTTTCGTTATGAAGCGAACTCGGGAAAACTAACGCCCATGGGCGTCGCCGCGGAAACTCAGGATCCTTCCTGGGTGGCAATTCACCCCAGTGAGAAATTTCTGTACAGCGTAAATGAAGCCGGAAAGAACAGCATGGTGAGCGCATTCTCGCTGGATGCGCAGAGCGGCAAACTCACGCTGCTGAATCAAGTGCCCGCGCTCGGAGAAGATCCGTGCTACCTCTCTTTTGATCGCACCGGGAAATACGTTTTCGTCGCCAACTACACCTCCGGCAATGTTGTCGTGTTCCCGATTGGCTCGGACGGCAAGCTCGGCGCCGCCACCGCGAATATCCGCGATGAGGGCAAGCTGGGCCCCAACAAGGAGCGCCAGGAAGGCCCGCATGCCCACTGGGTGGAAGCGACCCTGTTGAACACTTCTGTCTATGTTGCCGACCTCGGCCTTGATAGCGTGCTGTGGTACGGATTCGATGCGACCAAGGGCACTTTGAGCGCGGGTCCCGTGCGAAGTGGATGGTCTCACAAGATGCTCGATGAATCTGCCAAGCTATCCCCTGGCACAGGGCCACGGCACGCCGTTTTCTCAAGCAAAGGTCGGCGGATGTACGTCGTCGGTGAGCTGCCATCGACGGTTACGGCGTTCGATATGATGGGTCTCGATGACTTTGTCCCTACCTCGTTTCAGAGAATCTCCGCCCTGCCCAGCGGCTTCTCCGGCCGCAACGACGCCGCGGAAATTGCCATGCACCCGAACGGCAAGTTCTTATACGCTTCAAATCGCGGCCACGACTCCATCGTGCTCTTTCAAGTTGAACCCACGTCCGGCAAGCTCACCGCAGCCGGCGATTTCTCCGTGCTGGGCAAGGAGCCGCGCCACTTCGCCATCGATCCTTCCGGCAACTTTCTGCTCGCGGAAGACCAGCTCTCCAACAAAATCGTCACCTTTCGCATCGACCAGAAGAGCGGCGCGCTTACGCCGACAGGAGATTCTGTGGAAGTGCCTTCGCCGGTCTGCCTCGCTTTTCTTCCACTCGATTAACTCGCTGTATCGCAAAACGCCCTTACATGCGTCCAAGTGAGTTAGAATCTGCATTCTTTTCCAGTGAAGTCGAGGAGACGTCTCATGAATCGTGTGTTTTGGTTTACGTTCGCGCCGGTCATCCTGGCCTGCGTCACGTTTGCGCCGCACGCTTTGGGCGACGGCGAAACCGCTCCAGCGCGCGATCCCAATCAGCCCGTGGACGCCGCTTACACAGAGAAAATCCACAAGTACACGACGCAGCCGTACTTCACTTCGCCGCTCGTGGACTACTTGCCAGCGGCGAAGAATGTGCCGACGCCGCAAGCGGTGCTTGGCGACGTCTCCGGCGCGCCGGGAATCCTTCCTTACGCAGAAGATGTGTACAAGTACATGCGGCTGCTGGAGAAGG
The DNA here is from genome assembly GCA_035262885.1 of Candidatus Acidiferrum sp. GTDB lineage: Bacteria > Acidobacteriota > Terriglobia > Acidiferrales > UBA7541 > Acidiferrum. Next base: position 19,745 of record DATFRZ010000080.1, on the reverse strand, counting down.
CCACTCCGCGAGTGAAAGTCTTCTCCATAGGAAAGACGGAAGAAGGCCGCGAAATGATTGTTGTGGCAGTCTCCTCGGAAGAAAACCTGAAAAATCTCGAGGAGAACCGCGCGCGCTTGGCCAAGCTCGCTGATCCTCGCACCATCAAGCTCGACGACGCCGAGGCCGACAAGCTCGTCGCACAGTCTGTTCCTATCTACTACATCACCGGCACAATCCATTCTCCCGAAACTGGCGCGCCTACCGCATTGATGGAATTGGCCTACCGCCTCGCTGTGGACGAAAGCCCGTACATCAAGGAAATTCGTGAAGGAACCATCACGCTGATCACGCCGGTCGTGGAAGTAGACGGCCGCGACCGCATGGTGGACATCTACAAATGGCACCTCGCTCATCGGAAAGGATTCTTCCCCTGGCTCGTCTATTGGGGCAAGTACGTCGCACACGACAACAACCGCGACGCCATGGGCGTGACCTTGAAGCTCACCGAAAATGTTTTGAACACTTATCTCGGCTGGAAGGCGCAGGTGCTACACGACCTCCACGAGTCCGTGCCGTATCTTTACGACAACACCATCGGCGACGAGCCCTACAACGCGTGGATTGATCCGATTCTGGCCGACGAGTGGCAAATCATTGGCTGGAACAACGTTTCGGCGATGACGAAATTCGGCATGCCCGGCGTTTTCACGCACGGCGATTTCGACACCTGGTCACCGGGCTATTTGATGTTCATTGCGGCCATGCACAACGGCATCAGCCGGCTCTACGAGACGTTTGGCAATGGCGGCGCGGACACCGAGGAGCGCACGCTCCAGCCCGAAGAGTACGCGCGCACCTGGTATCGGCAGAACCCTCCGCTTCCCAAAGTGCTCTGGTCGCAGCGCGACAATAACAATTACGAAGAGACCGCCCTGCTGACTTCGCTGCATTTCTTCAACGAAAACAAACGCATGTTCCTGAAAAATTTTTACCTAAAGGCCAAGCGTTCCACGATGAAGCCTAGCGCAGAAGGCCCCGCGGCTTACGTGCTGCCCGCGGACGATCCACGGCCCGGCTTGCAGGCAGAACTGTTACAGGTCCTGCAAAAACAGGCCGTGGAAATTTCACGCACGAGGTCATCGTTTACCGTGACCCTTCCTGCGAAAAAGTCCAAAGAATCCGGCAAAGGCAAGAAGGACAAAGACGAGAAAGCTGAGCTCCCCGCTCCGACGACTCGCGAATTTCCCGCGGGCAGCTACGTCATTCGAATGGATCAGCCCTATTCGCGCATCGCGGACGCGTTGCTCGATCACCAATACTGGAGCCCGGACGATCCGCAGAAAACTCCTTATGACGACACGGGATGGACCTTCGGCGAGCTTTTTCACGTGCAAGTCACGCGCGTGACCGATAGCAAAGTTCTCGATGTGCCGATGGACCACGTAACGGAGACTCGCGCCCCAGGCGGCGTGAAAGGTGAGGGGGTAGTTTTTGCTATCAACAATAACGCCGAACCTGCGCTTGCCACACTGCGCTATAAGTTGAAGGATGCCGCCATCGAAGCAGCCGAGGAGCCATTCGAAAGTGCAGGGAAGAAATTCAGTCGCGGCTCGTTTGTCGTGCGCAACGCCAACCGCGCCGACCTCGACCGCGCTGCCGCGGAACTCGGCGTACAAGTCGCGGCACTCGCCGCCGCGCCCAACGTGAAAACTCATCTCGTTCGCGCCGCGCGCATCGCCTTCGTGCATACCTGGCTCAGTACGCAGACCGAAGGCTGGTGGCGCCTGGCGCTAGACAAGCTCCTGATTCCTTACGACTACATGAGCACGCAGGCGATCGCGAAAATCACCGACCTGAACGCGAAATACGACGTGATTTTGTTTCCTCCAGTCGGCTTCAGTGCCGGCGTCGGTGCCGTCGTGAACGGCATTCCGACCGGGTGGGGGAATCCGCTGCCGTGGAAGAACACTCCGGAAACGCCGAACCTCGTTGGCAAGAACGATTCGACCGACGATATGCGCCCCGGGCTCGGCTGGGAAGGCGTTGCGCGTTTGCAGGAATTCGTGAAGAACGGCGGCGTGCTGCTAACCGCGATGGACACTTCGTCCCTTGCGCTCTCCCTCGGTTTTGCCGAGGGCATCAGCACACAAAACGCAAACAAAATGAAGATCGTCGGCTCCGTCGTTGGAACGCGTCTCGTGGACGATGGCAGCCCCATCGCTTACGGCTACGACGAAAAGGGCGCAGCCTATTGCGACAACGGACCGATCTTTTCTCTCAGCAGCGTCGCCGGACAGCGTGGCCGGCGCCGCCTCGGCCCGGAAATGCATGCGCGCCCCACGGGCCGCGGCAGCATGGACGATCCGGACTTCAACATTGGCCGCGTCGGCGTGGAAGCTCCGGACGAGCCCAAGTCCGAAATCTGGGAGTCACCGCCGGTCATGGACGAGCAGAAGCGCAACGGCTTCCGCGTGATTCCTCCCTCCGTCCGGCCGCGCGTGATTTTCCGCTACGCCGACGGCAAAGACCTGCTCATCTCCGGCTTAGTGGAGGGCGGCGACGAAATCGCCCAGCATCCTGCGGTAGTGGACGCGCCCTCCGGCAAAGGCCACATCGTGCTGTTCTCCATCAATCCCGTCTATCGCGGCGAGACGTGGGGGTCCTATTCGATGGTGCTGAACACCATCCTCAATTTCGACAGCCTCAATGCCGGCCGCAAAGACGCGGCCCAATAGCCGGCTTGTTGATCTAGTCGTTATCGCAGGCTTTGGAGCTGCGCAGCCTCCTGGCCCCATGCACCGGAAACTCTTACGTCTGAGGAATCCCGGGTTGACTTGCGCCAACACGCGAATGACTTGCGTCGGGAGCATTTTGCGCTACAATCCCCGCCACCATGCCGAAGCGCAAACCGAGGCTTCGAAGGCCGGCTAGACCGAAGTCGCGCAGGAAAGCGGCGTCCGGTGGAAAGCTGCCTAAGGACGCCGTCACGCTGATCGTCATGCTACGCGCGCGCGAAGGCCAGGAAATCCTGCTCGAAGCCGAGCTTCGCGCCCTGATTGGCCCGACGCGAAAAGAGGAGGGCTGCATCTCCTACGAATTGCACCGCGCCGTGGACCCGCCGGGCACTTTTCTGCTTCACGAAGTCTGGGCTAGCCGCGACGCGCACACCGAGCACATGCACACGCCACATTTCCTGCGCTGGAACGCCCGCAAAGACGCGCTCCTCACTTCCCGCGACGGTACCTTCTGGAAGCAAATCGCGTAGCGCTTGTTGGAAGGACGATTGTCATCCTGAGCCTGCCTGCGCCCAGCAGGCGAAGCGGAGGATCTCAACCGATCTACAGTTGAGGCTTTCGAATGGGCTGAGATTCTTCGTGTATCCTTTTCGGATGCACTCAGAATGACAGCAGTGAGCCCTAACTTTCTGGCGGTGCGAGGTAGTATCCTGGCCGGGCGCGAATCTTCAGGTTCTTCGCGTCCTTGCGAATCACAGACACTTTGATTTCGTGATAGCCAGTCACGCTGGCGTCCGTGGGGGTGTAGCTAATCGTGTACTGCGAATGCAGCTCCCCGCCAATCTCGTCGATGGCTTTTTCAATGGACCGGTCCTTGAATGTGGAGAGCTGGGCTCCACCCGTAGCCGCCGCCGCCAACTCTAGAGGATTGCCCTTCACCTGATCGCGGATGTGCTGCACCGCCCAAACCACCGCGGCCAGCAAATCAGCGCTGCCATAGCGGTAGTTGTCCTCATAGGTTGGCGTTGCCGGTACCCCAGGCGGAGGGGGGATCGCGCCGACCGGGATATTAGGCCGTTGCGGAGGCTTCGGTTTGGCCTGCAATTCTGCCCGTGTGGTAGAAAGTCCCACGCTATAAATCGTCACGTTTGCGAGCTGCGCCTGCCGCAGCACTTCGCCCAGTGTCTTCTCGCTGCCGTTATCGCTCGCTTCCGAAAGAATCAGCATCACGCGGCGCCGCCCCGGCTTTTCCGCTGTCGCTTGCGGGCGGCTCATTAGCATTTCCACGCCCACGGCCATCGCGTCATACAACTTCAAACCGGAGGTTCCGAAGCGCAGATTCGCGATGCCATTCTCAATCTGGTCCGCGTTGCCGGTGAAATCCTGCAATTTGTCCACCGAATCATTGAAGCCAACCACCGCAGCTTCACCCGTCGGTCCCATAACCGTTTGCGTAAAAAGGATGCCGGTCTTCCGAATCTGGGGAGCCAGCGGCTCTATGCGCGAACCCGTCTGGACCAGAATCACCAGCGAAATCGGATCGCCGCCCAAATCAAAATGCGAGATCTTTTGCGCGATCCCATGATCGGTCACGCGAAAGTCTTTCGCCTCGAGGTCATGCACCATTTCGCCGCGCCCGTCCCGCACGGTGACCGGCGTGGTCACAAGCGCCACCTGCACTTTAATTTCGTTTTTGGGTGGCTGCTGGACGGGCACCCCCGGCTTTGGCGGAAGCGGCCCTGTCGGCGCTTGAGCGACCAGCCGCGTCGCTGCGAATAGCAGCGCCAGCAGCGGCCCAATCGCCCGAAATCCCTTTTGGTTCATCCATTCCATACCATTCCTTCGATGTCCTATTCGCTCGATAAGGGCGCTTTTCCTCAGGCAGTGTACTTGATTCGACGCAGCTTTGCCGGAAGGCGTTGCCGCAAGCCGCTTGGAATCCCTACAATCAAACTTCGTCCTTTCTGGAGAGCAAACAGATGCCCGACGGCAAAAAAATGAAGCCGCAACACGCGCCCAAGGTCGCACACGAAGACCAGAAATTCCTGGGCAGCGTGCCGGCGCGGCCCATTCGCATCATGGCCGAATACATTCATCCTCTGGTGCAGCTCAAGAACGAGGGCATCGGCGACACCATCGTGATGTTCGGTTCCGCGCGCATCGAGTCCCACGAAACCGCGCAGGCTCGCTACACGCGGCTGAAGCACACGAAAACCGGCAAAATGTCCGCTCAAGATCGAAGCCGGCACCGCGCGGCTTTGCGCAGCGCCAAAAGTTCGCTCGAAATGTCGCGCTACTACGAAGAGGCGCGCCAGCTTTCGCACAAACTCACCACTTGGGCGCTCACGCTCGGCCCCAAGCCGCGCCGCTTCGTGGTTTGTTCCGGCGGCGGCCCCGGTATTATGGAAGCGGCCAATCGCGGCGCTTATGAAGCCGGCGGCAAATCCATCGGCCTCTCCATCGAGCTGCCCCACGAGCAATTCGCCAATCCCTACATCAGCCCGGAGCTGAGCTTCAACTTCAAATACTTTTTCATGCGCAAACTGTGGTTCGCGCAAATCGCCAAAGCGCTCATTGTTTTTCCCGGCGGCTTCGGCACCATGGACGAGCTATGGGAAATGCTCACGCTGCTGCAGACCGGCAAGCTGCCCAAACGCAATTTGATTCTGATTTACGGCCGCAAATATTGGGACGACATTTTGAATTGGAAAGCCATGGTCCGCTGGGGCACCATCAACGAGCAAGAATACGAAATGCTGCAATTCGCCGACAACGTGGACGAAGCCTTCGACCGCATTCGTGCCGGGCTCGAAAAATACCACATGCAAGCCGAACCTTTTTTGCAAGCCTACTGATTGCAGCGAGCCTGCGCCTGCAGGCGGTGTCATTCCGAGCGCAGCGAGGACCTTTGCTCCATCGCCCGGTTTTTGTGCGATGAATCCTGGCTAGGTCTCGGCCGCACGCGACTCGTTAAGAGCAACGTCAAACGCTCACGAGGGAGTTTTGTAACTGGTCTCGCCACCGCTACATTCTCCCCGCAACAGGGTTTGATAAAGCGGGACCAACGCCCCATCCCGGTCGGGGAGTATTGAAGGATGGAGAATCGATGACCAACTACACGGGAGAGAAGAAGTCTCTGAAACGCATGTTGCTTGCTACCGCGGCAACGGTTGGCCTGCTGGCATTCGCGGCCACGCCGCGCGCTTCGGCTCATGACGATCCCTACTACAAGTGCCAACGCCGTATCGCCAAGGAAGACTACAAACTGCACGAAGCTATTGAGCGTCACGGTTGGTATAGCAGGCAAGCGGACCACGCACGCCACGAGCTCCGCGAAGCCCGCGAACGCTGCTGGCGTGAGTATCGTCGTTGGTGGGACGAAGACGGGCACCGCTGGCACAACGATCGTGATTGGGATGACCACGATCACGACCGCCACTAATCACCGGTCACTGGCGATCCATGGCAACCGGCGCTCCATTCGTTTGGAGCGCAACTTTGTCCCATCGCGGTGCTTTCGCGCGATGAATCCTGGATGGATTTGGACAATTCGCAAATCAATGAGAGAGACGGGACGTCAAGAAACAAAAACGCGGGGCGCCGCTGGTAGCGCCCCGCATCCCTTTAGTGAAACCTTCAGTTCGCCGTGACCAGGTTCTCGTCCGAAAACACTGCTGAAAACCTTCGCACCTCTTCCTGATCGTGCACCATCACAATGGGAACGACGCGCAGGGACTTCTTGCAAGAATGGCAAACCGTGACTTCACCCTGCAAGTCCTGCAGAAAGCCGTCCGTGAAATGATACAACATACGCTCGCGCCGGGCGTTCTTCTGGTCCCGCGCGCCGCAGTGCGGACAGATGAATTCCACCTTGTCTTGCTGCGGATCGCGGTCCATGGCCGCCCACCCGGTGCGGCGCACGCCGATAGTTTCCGCGTTATGCCGCTCCATGGGGTCAACCTCCTGGGATCCACGTCCTCATTGGTTAAGATGCACAGTGACGTAATATGGGTACAGTTTTCTGTAACCAACTCAATCTAAATGTGTTATAAGCCACTTCTTGCCGGCATGTAAACTTGGCAACCCGGTACTTCCTTCCCTCGGGTTTTACGGTCGTCTTGATCCGCCCCGCGAATAAGAACCCAAGCCCTTTGGCGCTTCTTTCTCCCTCGTCTGGTACCCCTCGCGAAGATGGCTTCTTAAAAAAAGTTCCCCGAGTCTCCCTACTTATCACTTAAAACTTACGACTTACAACTGCGCGCTCAGGGAACTTGTTCCCTCCCGCGGTGTCCAACGCAAGGAGGACGCGCGCAACCTCACATCCCTGCGAGCGCGGCGCCGGTCTCCCGGGGGGGCTAGAGCAACCCCAGGAGGTCGGCGTCGCAAAATTTCTGCGGTCCCTGTGTCCCGGCGATCCGCGAAGCCTCGCCGAAAAAAATTTGGAGGTGCGCGATGCTGCACGATTCTCGAAATGTCTCTGAAACAATTCCAAAAGAAGCTCTGGGTTCTCTGGGAGGATGCCTCGTCGAAGGCGACTCCGAGGAACGCAGCGTTCGCCGCCGCTCGCTCGTCATCTCAATCCTGACGCAGGCCGCCGTCGTCGCTTTGCTGATTCTGCTTCCCCTCTTTGGAAAAACCGATCGCATCGCGTTCGCTATCAGCACGCCCATGCTTCCTTACTCCCCTTACAAGAGTCCCTCACGCGACGCTGGCGCCCAGGTGCCTCGTGGGCAGCAAAACCTGTGCCACATCTGTGCACCCACCAACATTCCACCCACAATTGTGACGCACGACCCTCGCCCATCGACTGGTGGGGCCGACGACGCAGTTCCGGACGGCCTGGTTCCGAGTATTGCCGGCGGCCCAGGTGGGTTGATGCCCATTCAGGGGACACGAACCAATGTGCCGCCTCCGCCAGATGAGCATCACGTCACGCGGCCAACCGTCTTGCGCATGACGCAACTCGACCGGGCAATGCTGATTCACCGCGTTGATCCGGTTTACCCAACACTGCCGAGACAGATTCACAAGGAAGGACGTGTGGAGCTGCGAGCGATCATTGCGACGGACGGCTCCATCAAATCTCTGGAGGTTGTTGGTGGCGATCCCATGTTTTATCAGTCAGCGGTGGATGCGGTAAGCCAGTGGCATTACAAACCAACCATTCTCAACGGCCAAGCCGTTGAAATCGACACGCACATCACCGTGATCTACACGATGCCACATTAACATCCTCATCGAAAACGCCTCGTTGGTGTCATTCCGAGGAGCGAAGCACGAGGAATCCTGGCATGGTTCCGCCATGCCCAACCAATGGGATGATCACAAACTCGTCGACACTTCCCCAAAAAGGTGCAGGGGCCGCTTCTGCCCGACCTCGCGGCCCCTTCTGCCTGCACCTCGCAACCGATTTTTATCCGCGTCCGGAGTCCGCGAAGCAATGACTCCGGCCACTGATTCCATTAGAACCGGACAACGAATCCGGTCGACACGCGGAAGTTGTTCTGCGTCCTGTTGCCCGGGAGTGTTCCTTCGTGGAACCGCGTCAGCAGATACTCCGCTTGAAAGGGGCGAATTGCGATGTGATCCAACACCTTGTAGTCGACTCCGCCGCCGGCGGTCATCGCAAACGCATTCTGCGTGTCCGAAGTATTGAAGGCCGCCGCGTTCGCGTGCGCCACGCCAAACAGCACTTGCCCGAACGGCGTGATCCTGTTGTAGTGGCGGTAAGAAACCCGCGGCCCGAACAGATACGTCGAGAAAGTGCCGCTCCGGCCGGAACTCAGAATGTTGCCGTTCGTATAGCCGCCGAAATCAGCTACGCCGCTAAACCAACTCCTCCAGTTGTAAGCCACGTTGGCGTTTCCACCGTGGAGATGGAAACTGTCAAAGCCGCTCACTCCGGGATTGGCCTGCACGTAAGAATAGCCCGCGAATACATCGAACTTCGGCACGTTCTCTTGCGCGTAAGCGGAAACCGCGGAAAACACAAGCACTGCGAGTAAAGACACCCATAGCTTGAATTTCATGAATCCTCCAAATGGATTTAGTTTTCTGCGCAGGCTCGCAAGATCAAAACGCGGCCGCGCGTTTCGCGGGCTGCCTCAGGCAGGGGAGGCAACACGCCGCAATCCCTCGATTTGTTTTGCTCATAGAGATGCGTGAAGCGGGCGCTTAGTTGCAAGTTTTCGAGATTCTTCTCGCGCGGTGATGTGACAACAATTGTCAGGAATCTACCAGAAATGGAAGGATCAAAAGAGAAGTGTAGGGCGCCTTAGCGCGTCCCAAGAAACTTTTACAGCAGCGGCTCTCCTGCGTCCTTTACAATCGCTTCGCGTGTCTCGTCGCGCAGCCGAATCAATTCCTGCCACTTCGAAGAATCCCCCGGGTTCCCATCATTGCTGATCGCCTTCGGATAAATCGGCGGATGCACGGTAATCGTCACGCGAGTGGGACGCGGCAAATAGGTCCCGTCTCGCAGACCCTTGCGCGTTCCGGCTAGGGAAATAGGAAGAATCGGCGCGCCCGTGTCAACGGCGGCCTGGAAGGCCCCTAGTTGAAACGGGCGCACGCCGTCTTCTCTAGTAAAAGTGCCTTCCGGGAAAAAGAAAACCGACTCGCCCTGACGCAGCAGTCCCTCCACTTCGCGAACCTGACGCAGCCGCGACCCCGAATTGCTGCGGTCGAATCTCAAATGCCCCATGCGGTCCAGAAACGCCCCAATAAACGGCATGCTACGGACTTCCAACTTCGCAACGAATCGGTACGGCACGCCCAGGCCCATCATGAGCGGTAGCACATCAAAATAGCTGGCGTGATTCGACGCAAAGACCTTTGCGCCCGGAGCATCCACATATTCCTTGCCCGCGACGCGCACCTTGCATCCGATAAGCGCGAACAGAATCCTCAATGCCGAAGACGTGTAGCGTCCCGCGGCGCGATGGTCTCGGATGAGATGTAGTATCGTCCACGTCGGCACAATCCACAGCAGAAACGCCACCCAGAAGTACACGCCGTACGCCATTTCCAGACCCCGCTTGAGCCCCGCGAGAATTTCGCGGCTGAAATGGCGCACTCCGCTCATCGTCCCCAGCCGCACAATTTGCACCCAGGCTGGAGGCCTCCGTGCAGCAAGCGTTCCCGCGAGGTAAAGCTGTTTCGTCTCTTCCCGCCGCAGTTTGCCGCTGGAGGTTTTTGGAATGCTTCCCGGCGGGATCAGCTCCACGCGATCTGGCGGAAGCCCCAGCCCTTGCGACACTTGTTTAGTGACCTTCGCCGCAATCGCCGCGCGCCGCGCCGCATCGCGTTCGCGCGTTTCCGCCACGACCACCAATTTCTCCGTGCCGCTCGCTTCGTCGTTCCATCCAAACGCAACCACGCATCCCTTGCGAATCCCTTCGGCGCGCGTTGCCATCTCCTCGACTTCGTGCGGATACAAATTCCGTCCGCCCTTGATAATGATGTCCTTCACCCGCCCGGTGACGTAAATCTCTCCGTCCGCGCGGTACGCCCGGTCGCCCGAGTTCACCCAAGGGAGTCCCCCGTCGCTGGCCACCGGGCCTTGCGGCAACAACGTTTCGGTCGCCTTGGGATTGCGAAAGTACCCGCTCGTCGCGGAAGGGCCGCGCAACCACAAAAATCCTTCCGTGCGGTCCAGCACTTCGTTCCCTTTTTCATCCACAATGCGCACTTCGTGCCCCGGCAGTGACTTCCCCGAAGACACAAACGAAATCGCCGTTTCGTCTTCCGCCGCCGTCGGCACGGCGTGTCCCCGCGCCGTAAGCGTCTCGCGCTCCACGCGATCAATTCGCGGCCCGCGATTCAGCGGGGGGATGGTCACTCCCAGCGTTGCTTCCGCCAGCCCGTAAACCGGAAGTTGCGCCTCGCGGCGGAATCCATATTTCGCGAAACGCTCTCCGAAACGCTCCAGCGTTTCCGGATTCACCGGCTCCGCGCCATTCAGCGCCGCGCGCCACGAACTAAGGTCCACTTCTTGAATGTCTTTGTCCGCAATCTTCCGCACGCAAAGCTCGTACGCAAAATTCGGTGCCGCCGCAATCGTTCCTCGATGCTTGTGAAAGGCCTGCAGCCATTTTTCCGGCCGCGTCAGAAACGCCAGCGGCGACATCACCGCGACGGGAAGCCCAAAGTGCAGCGGGGTCAGCCACGCGCCAATCAAGCCCATGTCGTGATACAGCGGCAGCCACGTCACCGCCACGTCTCCTGCCCCAACCTGCACCGCTTGGCCAATCGCGCGAATATTGGCCAGCAGATTCGCGTGCGTCAGCATCACCCCCTTGGGATCTCCCGTCGAGCCCGAAGTGTATTGCAGCATTGCCAGGTCGCTGCCCTTGCGGACTCGCGTGCCGGTGATGTGCGCCGAGCGCGCGCCCGGCGCCGGCGGAGGCGCTTTGTCCGCCGCTTCAATCACTTTTTCTGCATCCGCGACTTCCTTCAAGGAGCGCACTCGCGGCCGCAGCAGCTTCGCCACGGCTTCCCCTTGGCGGAACGTCAGCAACATGCACACTTCGGCGTTGTTCAAAATCGCCGACTGCCGCGCCGCGTACTCTTCAATGCGGTCTGCGCGAAATGGCGGATAAATCGGAACAGGCACAGCTCCGGCAAGAAGGATTCCGGCGTAGGAAATGAAGAACGCCCGCGACGTCGGCAACATCAGCGCCACGCGCCCACCCACGGGCACTCCCCGCCGCGCTAGTTCTTCCGCAAGCCGCTGAGCCGCGGCATGCAACTCGCCGAATGTCAGCGCGGAGCTGATTTCTCCCTCTGAAGCGTCCTCCGTGATCAACAGATGCGTTTGCTCCGCGTTGTGCTTGGCGCGGTAGCGAAGCACGTCAAGCAAGGTTTCCGCGGAAAACACTCCTTCGCCCACGGCTTCGCGACGCATCTTCTGGGTCCTCGCCGCGGCTCGCAGCACGGACTCCGGCTCCTCCGCCGCCTCGGTCACTCCGGGGGTTGCCAGAATCGCGCGCGCCAAATCTTCCAGAGTGTTTGCCTCCGACGCAACTCGGTCCGGCAATCTCAACCCAAAGGCAGCTTCCAGCCGCGCAAGCAGTTCTACGCGCTCCAGGCTGCCCAGTCCCAGGTCGCGATCGAGTTGGGAAGAAAGGTTCAGCATCGGCAGCGCGCCTTGGCTGCCAAGTTCAGTCAGAAGTGTGCGCAGGACCTCCAGCACGCGCTCACGTGCAGTGGAAGTATCGAGTTGTGTCGCCGGCGTGGCGACGGTTCGCACTTGGCCAGAGGCTAACATGCAAAACCGCCGAATGCCAAGCTGTAAAGGCTGATTTCAACGCGAAGAGTAAATCGCCTGGCCCGTGGCCCACGGCCGCACCGACTTCCGTGTGCCCACCCCTTGCCAGTTACGCCGCCCTTGGGGCCAGCCCGCAAATTGCGCAACCTTATGGTTGCATATGACGAGACCTTCTGCTAATATGCAACCAGGAGGTTGCATAACACATGCCTGAGCCTGTTCAAGAGCCAATCACCCCCGATCGCATCGAGAAAAAGATTCTTCTCCGCGCTCCACTGAAACGCGTCTGGAGCGCCTTGTCCGACTCCAGGGAATTCGGAACCTGGTTCGGCGTGACGTTCGACGCTCCATTCAAACGCGGCACACAGATTCGCGGGAAAATCGTCGGAAGTGCTGTCGATGCACAAGTTGCTAAAGCCCAGAAGCAGCATGAGCACATCCCGTTCGAAATCACCATCGACCGCATCGAACCAGAGCGTCTTTTCTCTTTTCGCTGGCATCCCTACGCAATCGAGCCAGGCGTCGATTATTCCAAAGAGCCTACGACGCTCATCGAATTCATCTTGGAAGAGCTCCCGAACGGCGTCATGCTCACCGTCACCGAATCCGGCTTCAACGAAATCCCGCTCGCGCGCCGCGCAAAAGCCTTTACGGCTAACGAGCAAGGTTGGGGTATGGTCATCCAGCTCGTCGAGAAATACCTTGCGCGGGCGGCGTAATCCAATTGCAGCTACGGGGTTGCTTCGTTGCGTGCCGCTCTTCGCTGCCCTGGGGGACGCGATCCGTTTACGGCTAGTCGTTCGCCTCTGCGAGCAAGGATCAGCTTCCATCAGCGGACTTACGGCAGGAACCGGTGTCACGCGTCAAGCCATTACCAAACATCTGCGCATAATGCAGGATTCCGGTCTTGTGCGTAGCACGCGCCGCGGACGCGAGCGCCTCTGGCAATTAAATCGGCAACGACTCCAAGACGCGCGCCGCCACCTCGACCTCATCTCCAAGCAGTGGGACGACGCTCTCGGCCGCCTCCGACACTTCGTCGAGGATTGAGCGTTCGAAAGCCGCCGTTCGTCTCGCACGTCAGTGTCGGGGTGCTTTCGCGTCTGGGACTTCGCAGGTCGGATCTTGGGGTCCGACATTTGAGTTAACAGCATCAAGCGGGCTTTAGCCACTGAGGAATTGACTTGCCTTTCCAGCACAGCCTCTAAGGCCCGCCCTGCTGTTAACCACTAGGAGGGAGCGCGAACTACGCGCTTTTCTTTGCTGGAAGTGCAAAACCTTTGGGCAGCAGCGCGGTGGACAAATCCACTCCGGAAAGGTCCGCGCCGGTCAAATCCGTTTCTCTCAAAATGGCCACTCCCATGTCCGCACCCAAAAATCGAGTGCCGGTCACCGTGGCGCCTCTCAAATTTACATTTCGCAAATGGGCGCGCTCAAAACAGACGTTCGAAAGGTCACATCGAAAAAATTCCACCCCGCTCGCCTGCGCTCCGGTCAGGTCTGCTCCCGGAAGAATCGCTTCGGTCATGTCCGTGTTTCTCAAGTCCGCGTTTCGAAGGCGGGCGCCGGAGAGGTCCGCACCCGGAAGCCGGGCAGTTTTCAGGTCCGACCCTTCCAGATTCGCGTTTCTCAGAATGGCTCCGGTCAAATTTACTCCGGACAAATCGGCGTTCGAAAGATCCGCCCCCGTCAGGTCCGCCCGCGCCCCGCCGTCTTTTCCGCGGAAAAACAGCTCGTGCGATTCCAGAATCGCAGTCAACTTTTTTCCGTCGTGCTTGATACTCTTCGGTTTTCTCAGTCCCATAGACATTCCCATTTCGAATGAATTCTATTGGATTTGTGTTCCTCAATTTTACTGGAACTGGCACGCCGTGAAAATCCCTACGACCTTGTAAGAAGACGCCGAGAGCGTGTCATTCCGAGCGCAGCGAGGTACTCTGCCGCATGGCGCGGTTTTTGGGCGATGAATGGTGGCTTGGTGTGAACACAATCAGGCTCGACGAAAGCTTCGCAGATCGCTCGTTCAGAATCTTGATGCAGGGCTTCAGCTCTTCCCCGGAATTGGGGAAGCGGCCGCCGGCGCAGCGGCCTGCGCGCGCAGGGATTGGATAACGGCTTGCGTGACGTCCTTTCCGCCGCGGGAATTGTTGTACACCGATTGAATCGTATAAATCGGTCCCCAAGGAATGCCCCACCAGCCCGCCACCAGCGAGAGCAGCGTGAACGGCAAACCTTTGGTCACCGCGCTTTCGCCTTGCCGCAAAAAATAAATGGCCGAAGGCCTGCGAAAGGTGAGCACGACGATCGAAATGCAATACTGGAAGAGGATGAACTTCCCTCCGCGCTGAATCTCGAACTCCAGCTCTCCGCTCTTCATTCCCTCGATCCCGCGAATCTGGGTCGCCACGGTCGCCCTTTCTATGGAAGTTTGGGCTGAGAGAGCCCGGGCTGCACCGCCGGTTGCATTTGCGCAAGCTCCCGCGCCGCTGCATAGCCTTGCCAAATCATGTACAGCGCATACGCGTGTACGGCGGCATCCAGCCACACTTGGAAAACCAGCAGCAGCACACCGTCCAGCGCGTACGCAATCATTCCTCCCAGGAACGCTCCTTGTGACCCGGCCTTCGCCCATCTCGAGCACAGAATCAGCATCACAATGAAGATGCCATCCACGGCGATGGTGATGAACATTCCGTTCTGCCCGGCGCCATGCCCGATGGCATCCACGACTCGTGTTATCCCCAGCCCAAAGATGAAGCGGATCTTGGCATCGAAGACTTGCAGGAGCGAATTCACTCCGGACAGGATGCCAATCGTCAGGAACCAACCCGCTCCGCGCCGCATTCGCAAAATAATGGGAACACGCGGATCCTGCGTTGCTGCCTGTGCGGATGGACCGGGAGGAGCGCCACCGGGGGTGAGTGACATGGGTCTTCTCCTTCGAGGAAAGTGGACGTTCGCGAAAAATCATCTTGCCATGCAAAGGAGAACTCCTGCCTCATCAATCCGCCGTGCTGTGCCCAACCTGCAAGCAATTGTCGGGAAGATCGAGAAGCAACCGGTCCAAGAGGGGCCGTGAGGAAGGCCCCGCGCAGAGTTGTCGTCAACCATGCTAGACTGTGCCGACACTAGACGCAGCATGCCAGCCAGTCCCTCATTACCAATGATCCGCTTCAGCACTTTTGAGCTGAACCTACAAACAGGGGAACTGCGCAGACAGGGACAGAAGCTAAGGCTGCAGCAGCAGCCCTTTCAGGTATTGGCCGCCCTGCTGGAGCAGCCGGGAGACGTCGTTAGACGCGAGGACTTGCGAAGCAAACTTCGGCCGTCGGAAACCTTCGTGGATTTTGATCATGGCCTTAACGCCGCCATCAAGAGATTGCGAAACGTGCTAGGCGATTCCGCCGAAACACCCGTGTTTATCGAAACGCTCTCTAGACGAGGCTATCGCTTTATCTATCCCGTTGACGGTTGCTCTGCTGCAAACAGTGAGGGGGTCGCGGCCACGGCAGAAACCAGCGCGGACTCTTGAACGTTGACTGGTCCCCGGATGGAAAGAGTTTGCTGGCCGCTTGGCACAACCATGACGGGGATAGTGCATTGCTGAAAGTTACGCGTGGAGGCAAGACCTCGGTCCCGCTCCACTCTCGCAATCCCTCGCTCTGGCATGCGATCCCGTCACCGGATGGGCGATTGCTTGCCATTGCTGAAACCGGCGGCACCAAAAACGTCTGGCAAATTGAAAATTTCTGATCATCCCCTCAGAGAATCAGCCGAACTCCAGTCCGGTTATAGGAATCTGGCGATAAGACGATCCGCCCAGGCATTTGGGTCAGCAGTCCGCGCGTCAGAAAATGGCGCTCTTGAAAGTGTAATTCCCGTGAAAAACTCGGCGAAGGCTCGTAGACTTTGAGTGGGGATGTTTAGGCCCTTTCCAACGCGGGCAAGCCAGGGCACTCTTTCGTCCCTGTCACTGTGTCTACTGCTCCCCCCTCTTCTTTCTCTTGCTGCGGCCATTCCAGCGCTGGCGCAGGACCGCGAAGATGAAATTGTTGCGAACCTTGCGGGCGGGCGTGTCATCGTCCATGTCGCGAAAGACGTCATCATTTTTGCCGCTATTGATCAGCCCGTGGAGCCAAATTCCATTCCTCCGCGCCTGGCCGGCGTTGACTCCACGCACATTGCTGTGTTGTTTGGAGCTTCCGAATGGCGCATACCTGCCGACCCCAAGCCCGTCCGCCTCGACCGCAATTTTCAGCGCCTGGGCGGCAGAGAAGCGCGCGACGACTCCGCGGCCGGAGAAGCCGAACCCGACCTCGAACTCATCGGCACCGCCTTTCTCGAGAAGCTTCGCCCCCTTGTTGGCCAGTTGCACCACAAAGTTGATTTCTCTCCCAACGACGCTGTCTTCGAAATGGTCATCATTGGCTACGCCCCGGGCGACTATGGCCCCGAAGTGTGGGTGGTGGAATATCACATGGAGCAGGAAGAGGTTGCCACGCGAGGCGAAGAGTACTGGCAGACGCGGCTCCTGCGTCCCCACTTCACGCAGTTGTACCCACCGGAAAAACATGCTCCGCGCACGTTGGTTGAGACCCGTTATCCCGCCGGCTCGAAAGGGCCGACGCTCGAAGAAATGATCAAGAGCAACGACCCGCGCATTTCTTCCGTGCTACAAAATGCGCGTTTCGAAAAAGTGCTGGAAAACCTGCGCGGCGGCAGCGCCCAGAAAGCGGCGCCGGCAGATTCGGTGGAATTCATGCGCGCCGCGGTGCCGCTAATCGCAGGCAATTCTTCCTATGTCATCGGCACGATAGAGCAACAGCGCGGTTTGAACTGGGTCGTCCCGCCCTCCGAGCCCGTCGAGAAAGCCCAGGAAGACAAGAACCGCCCGCCCGACGCCCCCACCCTCCGACGCCCCATCAAGCCTTAGCGCATAGCTTCAGGCAGTATCGCTCTCTTGCGCGCGCGTATAAGCATAGCTCTTGTATAATCGCCGCCGTGGCCTGCTCTGCTCCTGTACGTTCGTCAACACTGCCGGACCTCAGCATTGGTGTTCTATTGCGTCGTTGGCGCCTGGCACGGCGTCTGAGCCAGCTTACCTTGTCGCTCGATGCTGACATTTCCACTAGGCATCTAAGTTGCCTTGAGACGGGACGAGCGCACCCAAGCAGGGAGATGGTCCTGCGTCTTGCGGAAGCCTTGCAAATACCCTTGCGCGAACGGAATTCACTATTGCTTGCAGCAGGATATGCGCCATTTTACCGACAAACCGGATTGGACGCCCCAGAAATGGAGGCTGCGCGACGCGCTGTTGAGATTCTATTGAAGCAGCAGGAACCGTTTCCGGGAATCGTGGTTGACCGCTACTGGAACATTCTGCAGGTGAACACCGGGACGAAGCGCTTTCTGGCGTTGTTCCCTCACCGCGATTCCAGAATGGCGGGCAACGCCATGCGACTGCTGTTTGACCCCCAGGGCCTTAGGCCGTTTGTTGAAAACTGGGAAAGCGTGGCCGCGCGTTTGATTCAGCGAGTACATCGCGAAGTAGCCGCCGACCCCTCGGACGAGAAAATGAAGCGCTTTCTTGAGGAATTACTTGGCTATCCGGATGTGCCGAGCCGCTGGCATGTGCTGGATTTGGATCTGGCGGCGTCGCCATTCCTGACGATCGACTATCGCACCAAGAAGTGCCGCCTGAGATTGTTCTCAACCTTGACGACGTTCGGTACGGCCCAGGATATTGGGCTGCAAGAGTTAAGGATCGAGAGCTTCTTTCCCGCCGATGAAGCCACGCGAACTGCGCTGAACTCCTTGGCTTAAGGCGCACCCCGCCTGACGCCGTCGCGTAAAGGCCTAACGATTCGTGCTGCGACATGACCTCGGAGGTCATGGACGTCGTTTCTTCTTCTCCAGATACTGATCGCGGCGGGTAGCGATGAGGAGACGGAGTCTATTCAAGTCCATTGGAGCTTTTGTGGCAGGAATGAGCTTGCCGGCCGTGACTGAGGCGAGCGCCGGCGGCCCGAGGATAAAGGCTCGTCCCGGCTCGGAAAAGCCGCGGCAGAAACAGTTCGTTGAGGCCCCGGATGGGACGAGCCTGTTTTTCCGCGCTTGCGGCAAAGGCCGGCCGATGCTTTTTGTCGCACCGTGGGCACTGAATTCCAACTGGTGGGAGTACCAGATGGCCGATCTCTCCGAGCGCGGGATTCGCTGCGTCGGATATGACCGCCGGGGTCATGGCCATTCCGACGAACCAAGCCACGGATATGATTTCGACACGCTGGCCGACGACCTCGCATCCGTAATCGAGCAACTTGCGCTACGCGAGATCATTCTGGTCGGCCAATCGTTGGGGTGCTCCGAAGTCGTGCGGTATTTGTCGCGCCATGGTGCGAAGCGAGTGGCGCACGTTGTGATGGTGGCGACAATAACTCCGTTCGTTTTGAAAACAGAAGACAATCCGGAGGGAGTTGATCGCGCAGCCTTGGAAAATGTCAGGAGAACGCTGAGTAAAGACCGCCCAGGTCCGATCGCGGCCGCCGCTCCCGCGTTCTTCGGGGCGCCGAAAGACACCGTTTCGAAGGGAATGATGGATTGGTGGGCAAGAATGATGGTGGACCAATGTTCGTTGAGAGTGATGCTGGAATTGCACCGCATGTTCACGGAGACCGACTTCCGGCCTGAACTGCGAAAAATAACCGTGCCGACGCTGCTTATCCATGGGGACAGTGACACCTCAGCACCGCTGGAAACGACTGGGCGCCGGACCGCGGCGCTGATTGCTGGCAGCCAATTGAAAGTCTACGAGGGTGCCGGGCATGGGTTGCCCATCACCCATGCCGAGCCATTGAATGCGGACCTGCTCGCAGTGGCAAAGAGCTCATGAGCTCATTCGCCCCCACTGAACGGCGCATGCACCACATTACCGGCGAATTTACGTTAGTTTCTCAACCCCGTCGCCGGGGCGGATGATGCCGCCTTCGAGGACCCGGCACAGCATGCCGCGGCGGCCCCAGAGTTCCTTGCGTAGACCGGGCCGGATACGCTCCATCTGGTTGCAGGGGGTACACACCATGGTGACTTCCAGGTGCGCGTCGCCGATGCGCAGGCGCTGTCCAATCGGCAAGCTGTTCACGTTCAAGCCGTTGGTGGTGATGTTCTCGCGGAGCACCCCCGGGATGAGCTCCATGGCTTCCAGAGTCTCGCGGTCCACAAGCAAGACCTGCCGGCCGACTCCCGCCTTGGCATGGGCGCACCCCTCGAACCCGAAGTCGGCCACGAGCCGCGCCTCCCGAAGTTCTTCCATCGGCACATGCTTCTTTGGCGCGCGGAACAGGTTTTGAACGGTGGCCATTTCTCAGTTTCCCGTGGCCCTCAGTGAATTCACATAACGGCCGATGTCTCTGCGAAAGTGCATGCCGTCGAAGTGAATTCTGTCGGCAGCAGCATAAGCCGACCCTAGAGCTGCGCCGAGCGTCGGACCCGCCGCGGTCACTCCCAGCACCCGCCCACCACTGGTCAGGATTTCGTCCCCAACGCGCTTCGTTCCGGCATGCAGGACCTTGACACCGGTAATCTGCTCCGCACCGGTTAGTCCATCGATCTTCTTCCCGGGTTCGAATCTCCCGGGATAACCTCCGGACGCCAGAACCACACAGGCACTGGCCCCGGGCTTCCAGTGCAACTTCGAGGCATTTAGGCGACCTGTTGCCACATCTTGAAGCACCTCCGCCAGATCAAAATCGATGCGCGCCACG
>DATFRZ010000079.1:0-29939 GCA_035262885.1 Candidatus Acidiferrum sp. | reverse complement strand
TCTTCAGCGCGGCGCGCAGCTCGACTACAACGATCCGTACTTTCCTCAGCTCCACAAGATGCGCCACTACAACTACGAACACATGAAATCCGTGCCGCTGAGTCCGCAAACACTCGCGAGCTACGACGCGGTAGTCATCGCCACCGACCATTCCAGGTACGACTATCAATCCATCGTCGACAGCGCGAAGCTCGTTATTGACACGCGCAACGCCACGCGCCGCGTCATGCGCCACCGCGAAAAAATCGTCCTCTGCTAGTTTTCTGTTTCCCGGGATACTGTGATGCGACCGTCAGAACCGCTCCTTGTAGGGGCGCCGCACGGCTGCGCGCTTCTTGAGGGCGCGAACTCTTGCGCAGGGAGTTCGATTTCGAGCTACTCGGCTTTCGGCTTCGGCCCCGGGACTACCGGCAACTCCTTCACCAATTCCACGCGCGCGTTGATAACCGGCATGATCGCCTCCAGCAGCACCGGCGTTCGCACCGCATCGTTCGCCAGATACAGCGTGAAGGAAGCGTCCTTCGACTCCACACCGTTTTCAAAAACGTGAATCTCGATCTTCGACGCGCGAAAATCTCCCGCAGGCACGCCCACCGCCGCCGCCGCGCTGACAAGCTTCGCGCGAACGTCGTACAGCTTGTGCCCGTCATACACTGGGCTGCTCGCTTGCCTTGTGCTGTTCCAATCCGTGGTCCGCAAAAACTGCATGAATCCCAGCGGATCGCGCGTTCCCGGCACCACGCGTGCCTGCGCGGCCCCGTGAGACGCAGGCTCCTTGCCGGTCGCTGTCATGCGCTGGATCGACTGTACCTTTTCTCCCCGCTCGTTCAGCCGCATCTCGTATTGTAGCGAAGCCAACGTTCCCGAATCGCTGTACGAATCGAATTGATCGTCCAGCTCGAAAACAATGCGCAACGGCTTCAAGGTGTGGGCCGCCGCTTGCAAATGCCAAACGTTCTTGCCCAGAAAATTCCCCTTGCCCGCCACCTTCAGCGTCAGCGTCGCCACGTTCTCGAGCTTCGAGACGTTTGCCGTGTAATTCAGCACTTCGCCTGTTTTCAACGATAGCTCGGCGCCGGGCGGTGCCTTCTTATTTTGGGCTGCCGCACGCGGCTTTTCGTCGCGAGCAACTGCCGGCGGACTCGCTACCGAAGCTTCGCGAAATTCCGTTGGCTCGGGGGAAGTCACTTCCTGAGGCGGCGGCACTCCCCGTGCGCGCAACCAGTAAAAAACTCCTGCCAGCAAACCCAGCGCTACCAGCGCGCCGACCGAAATCATGATCTTGCGGCCCATGTTCCCATCGCTCTTATCTGTTTAGACGTTCCTCGAAACGGTGAAGTTCCTAGGGACAGAAACGTTCCTCGAAACTGGCGTTTCCTTAACGCGCCGTACGGCCGGATTCCGTCGTACAATATCTGTTTGTACGCGGAAATTCCGGCTCCCTGTTGCCGGTGCCCGCGACTATCAGCGTATCAAAATGCGGGCCTGCCGTCTGTCCGGGCTCGTAGTCCGGTATCCTTGCGGCCACCTGTCGTTTGCTAACGTACTCCCTGGCTTTACGGTGGTTGCCAGTGCTTTGTTAGAGCTTAGCCAGAGCTTTGGAGGCTCTCTGCATGCGTTATTTGGTGACCGGCGGCGCCGGCTTCATCGGCTCGAACACGGTGGACGAACTCGTTCAGCGCGGGCATAGCGTTGTCGTCCTCGACGATCTCTCCGCCGGCAAGGAAGACAATCTCGCCGAAGTCCGCAACAAAATCACCATCATCAAGGGTAGCCTTACGGACCTCGAAATCGTCCGCAAAGCCATGCACGAAGCCGAATACGTCCTCCACCTCGCCGCCCGCACTTCCGTCCCGCGTTCGGTGAAGGATCCCCTCGAAACCAACCGCATTAATATCGAAGGCACGCTCAACGTTTTGGTTGCCGCCAAGGAAATGAAGGTCAAGCGCGTGGTGTATGCGGCTTCCTCCTCCGCCTACGGCGAGACGCCCACTCTTCCCAAAGTCGAAACCATGCAGCCCGAGCCGATTTCTCCTTACGGCGTCACCAAATACGTCGGCGAACTCTACGGAGCGGCCTTTCTCAAGTGCTACGGCCTCGAAATCGTGTCCCTCCGCTACTTCAATATTTTCGGCCCACGTCAGGATCCCAGTTCGCCCTACTCCGGCGTGCTGGCCAAGTTCTGCACCGCGTTTCTCGAAGATTGCAAGCCTGTTGTTTTCGGCGACGGCGAGCAAACCCGCGATTTCACGTTCGTGGACAACGCCGTCCACGCCAATCTCCTCGCCTGCGAAGCGCCCAACTCGGCCGGCAAAGTTTTCAACGTCGGCTGCGGCGGCCGCATCTCCCTCAATCAAGTCCTCGCCGTGCTCCGCAAAATCACCGGCAAGCTGCTCGAAGCCAAATACGAAGCGCCGCGCGAAGGCGACATCCGCGATTCCCAGGCGGACATCTCGCAAGCCCGCAAATTCCTCGGCTACGAACCGCAAGTCGGCTTTGAACAGGGCTTTCAGATTACCTTCGATTGGTACCGCGACTCCCAAGCCAAAGCCGCTGCAAAAGAAGCCGCCAAAGAACCCACCGCCAAAGCTGAGAACTAATTCGCTTTGAGCACGCTCCGCTTTCAAGTACGAAGCAGAGAAAACCCTTGGGGTCTGGGCGGAGTCTTGATCGTTCTTGACAGTGACGATGATTGCCCGGCTGAGCTTGGACCCCTTCTATGGGCACAGGCGGCAAGCGTTCGCGAAAATCTTCCCGTTGCTGTCGTCCTCGCAAAACGCAAATTCGAATCTTGGTTTCTTGCAGCTCCAGAATCACTCCAAAACAAGAGGGCACAGGAACGCTGCGCCCCTACAAGCCCAAATGCCGGGCTAAAGCACGGCGCCGAGGGACGATATATTGTGCCCCTACCAAGCTACGGCAGGATCGTCTTGCCGTAGCTTATGGGCCCGGCGGACTTGGGCTGGTCGTAATTCCAGAACCAGAGCGGCTCGAGCTTCTTTTGCTCTGGCCAGACCTCATTGAGCGTGTCGCCCTCGAAGAGTTCGCCATTCTTCATTACCCAGTGAATGGTGTTGGTGTTGTGGATGTCATCGAGCGGATTCTTGTCCATGATGACCAGGTCGGCCAGCTTGCCCGGCTCGATAGTGCCGATGTCCGCGGGACGCCCCACGATCTTCGAGCCGTTCACCGTGGCGCAGCGCAGCATTTCCATCGGCGTCATGCCGCCGCTGGCGAGCATCCACATTTCCCAATGGTAACCGAGACCCTGGAGCTGCCCGTGGCTGCCGACGCCGACAAGTCCGCCCGCGCGCACCAGCTTGGCCATCTGCGCGGCGAGCTTGGGAAACTCGAATTCGTCCTTACGGAACCAGCCGGGCCGCCGCTTGGTCTTTTCATCAATCACCGTGTGCGGCGTGAAGTGATTCAGCTTGGCGTTGTCGTGCACTTCGGTATTAAGGTACCAGTAGTCTTCGCCGAAGGGCCCGCCGTAGTTCACGATGAGCGTCGGCGTCTCGGCGATTCCAGACTGCGCGAACATCTGGATCACGTCCTTGTACAGCGGCGTGATGGGCAGCGTATGTTCATTGCCGTGGAAGCCGTCAATCACGTGCGTGAGATTCAGTTTCAGATCGAGCGCGCCTTCGGTCGTGGGCATCATGCCGAGCTCCTTGGAGGCTTGCACCATGAATTGGCGCTGCTTGCGGTTGCCCACGACGTAGCTCTTGATGTTGTGCGTGCCGTAATAGTTTCTGTAGCGCGTGAGCACGCCCTTCACTTGCTCGAGGGACTGAAAATCGTTGTCTGAGAAAACGCCCGGGCCGGTGGAAAAGGCGCGCAGCCCGATGATGTCCCCGGTATCCACCAGGTCTTCGTAGGCGAACATGTCGTTCGTGGCGGTTTGCACATCGAGGCCCGCGGTGACCCCGTAAGCGACGTTTGCGAGGAAGTTCCAGTTCTGTGTGTCCAGGATGCCGCGGCGAATCTCGAACCAGTGCGCGTGCGTATCGATGAAGCCCGGCGTGATGGTTTTGCCGCTGACGTCGAACACTTTTGTTCCGGCCGGGGCGCTGCCGCGCGCGCCAACGCTCTTGATGCGGTTGTTTTCGACCACGATGTCCGCGTTCTTCAGCACCTCTTCATGGCCAAGGTCGCCCTTCATGGTAATGACCGTGGCCCCGCGAAGAACGATCGTGCCTTTCGGCGTCTTGCGCGGAAATTCGACGTGCACAGGAAATTCTTCGACGGACTTGTCCTGTTCCTTGAATTTTTCGGGCTCTTTTTTGGCTTGCTCGTCCTTCTTCGTTTCGTCCTTTTTCTGCGCCTCGGCGCTGGCGTCTTTCTTGTCGCCGTCAGTCTTCGCTTCGGTCTTTGGCTCGTCCTTCTTCTCGCCTTCTTTCTTTTCTTCCTTGGGAGGCTCAAAGGAAATAGACGAGAGTGGCTGGCGGAAGAAGCTCGGGCCTACGGCCCAGGTGATGGTCTTGCCTTCGTCGGCCCACGCAAAGTAGTCGGCACCGATGTCGGTAACTTTCTTTAGCGGGACGGAGGCTGCGTTCACCAAGATAGTAGGCGCTTCGCCGCCGACCACGGGCATGGCTATCACGTAGAGTTGATTCATGATGTGCGCCAGGACCCAATTGCCATCGGGGCTGACGCGCACATCGTCGGCAGGGCCGGGCTCATCGGAAAAGCCGAGCGGCGGCGCCTTCACTTGCAAGTGCGTGCGGCGGTCGGTGCCGTCGTAACGGAGAGAAATCAGGCCTTGCGCGGTGTAAAGATAGATGCGGTCTTTCTCGTGCGTGAAGTGCGGTTTGCCGGCGCCGCGCGCAGGAATAATCAGATTGGTGGGACCGCCTTCGGCGGAGAGCCAGATCAGGTCGGGGCTGCCTGCGACGCCGAAGTCAAACGTGCTGTTGTCGCGGTCGTAGGCGTTGCCGCGCAGCGCGACGATGCGGTCGCCGTCGGGAGACCACGCAGGATCGCTGTAGAAGGCGGAGGTTTCCGTCAGCACTTTTGGTGTGCCGCCGGTGGCAGGAACTTTCAGAATTCGGCCGCCGCCCGCGGACCAGGTGACGTACGCGATTGATTTTCCGTCGGGCGACCACACCGGCTGAAATTCTTTGGCGTTGCCGGTGGTGAGGCGCTGCGGCTTTCCGCCTGGAATATCCATGACGTAGAGATGCGTCAGCGCTGAGAAAGCGAGTTTTTTGCCGTCGGGAGATTCCACGGCGTCCTGGATGAGCCGCGCTTTTACGGGGCCGTCTTCGACCTTTTGCGGGAAATCGAGCTTGGGGCCAAGCTCCTGCGAAACTTGCGCGCTGAAAGGAATCAGTTTTTCTTCGCCGGTCGAGATGTTCAGGCGGTGAAATTTTCCGTCGTTGGTGTAGACGATTTCCTTGCCGCCGGGGAGAAACGCATAGCTGGGAAAAAGATCGCGCGTGAAGCGGGATTCCTGATCGTCTCGCGTGATGGGATATTTCACCCAGCGGTCTTCGCCGGTTTGGAGGTTGCGCAGGCGCAGGCCGCTCTCGGCTTCGTGACGCGTGACGTACAAGAGCGAGGTGCCGTCGGGAGCGAGTACCGGCCGCATGCTGCTGCCAAGCTGGCGAATCAGGATATCTTCGTCGCCGGTCTTGCGGTCGCGCCGCGCTACCTGCCAGAGAGGAAACTGCGCTTCGTACGTGAAGCCGCCGTTACGTTGCGCGTAGTAAAGATATTTTCCGTCGGCGG
The DNA here is from genome assembly GCA_035262885.1 of Candidatus Acidiferrum sp. GTDB lineage: Bacteria > Acidobacteriota > Terriglobia > Acidiferrales > UBA7541 > Acidiferrum. The sequence goes on along the minus strand of DATFRZ010000079.1, from coordinate 24,209 downwards.
AGGCGATCACGCCGAGCGCGTTGTGGCGTTCCTGGCGGCGCGTGGTGGGCGCTGGCTTGGCTTTTGTAACTTGCACGCCCGAGCCGCCCTGGGTGTGATACATCCAGATTTCAAACGTGTTGATGCCGAAGCCCGCTTTGGAGACGAGAACGTATTGACTGTCCGGAGTCCAGTTTGGCGAAGCAAATTCCGAGTTGGGATCCTTGGAGATTTGTCTCGGCTCGCTGCCGTCGGGCTTCATGATCCAGACGTTTTCGCTGCCTTCGCGGTCGGAAAGAAATGCAATCCATTTGCCGTCGGGAGAGAATCTCGGCTGGCTGTCGAAGGCCATTCCGCCGTCGATCAGCTTGGCCTGGCCGCCTTCGACGGGAACCGTGTAAATGTCGCCGACCAATTCGAAGACCATGGTCTTGCCGTCGGGAGAGACGTCGAGCGACATCCAGGTTCCTTCATCGGTGGAGAACTCGATTTTGCGCTCGGACTTGAGCTGGAGACCTTTCTTCTCGTCCTTTTTTTCATCCTTCTTTTCGTCTTTTTTGTCCTTGACCTGCGCCGCCAGGTCCTGCCATTTCGCGCGCGCCGGAGACGCCACCGCTCCAAAAATTGCCCCCAACACTAAGGATCCTACGACGAACCACGCGGCCAGACTGCGCAGGCTACGCTGCTTCAAGTTCATAGTCTTCTCCTCAAAATCGCAATGAACCCGGAAATTGTGCTGAATCTGGGTGATCGAGCACATGCGCAAAACCAATTGCTCACGGGCTAAAGCCCACTAAGGGTCCCAAGGTCCGACCCCTAGCCCTCACACAGAATCGGGAAGCCGCAGAGCTTTGAACATGAGTTGAACACACCCTCTTGCGCCGCTTAGACGCGGATACCCCGAAATGGTTTCGACATCCTAGCGCGATGGCGCCGCAAAATCACGCGCAGAAATCTCGGCTGCGCCCCCTTGGCAGGGCCCGGGAAATTCGGCTGCTGATATTTCGCACAGCGTTGCCGGGATTCATCGCGCAGAAACCGCGCGATGGCGCAGACTAGCGCACCCGCTTCGCGGGTTCGGAATAACCCTTGGCTTTTTGTCAGGGCCCGCCAAGCGGCTTAGCGTTCGGATTCGTCACCGTCGCCCGCGGGGCCGCGGGGCCGCGGCGGCGCTGGAACGATGTGCGGGATTCCGGCGTCATTCATTCTTTTGTTGAGCGCGGCCAGATCGTCCGAGACGCCCTTGACTGTGGCGGAAGCCTCGGGGACCAGCTTTGTGAGTTCCGCGAGTTTCTCCTGCTGCTGGCCGTCAGGGGCCGCGGAAAAGCCATCCAGGTCGTTGAGCAGGTTTTGCACCTGATTGGGAAGAGGATCGGGTTTCCATTCGAACGGCGGACCTGCGTTGCCCAGCGCCTGGCGCGGCCGCATATATTTTTCAGCGACCGCGTCAGCTTTCTTTTGCAGTTCGTCGGCGGCCTTCACGATGTCTTCGGGAATCTTTGTTGCGTCTTTTTTCGCGGCGTCTCTCTTCCATTGTTCTCGCGCGTTGGTTAAGCCAGTTTGTATGCCTTCGATCGTGGTGCGGTCTTTGTCAGTGCTCTTGGCCATGGCGTAGAGCCTTTCGATGGATTCGTGGCGTGCGGCGCGGTCCGCGGCGGACATGGTGATGCGGTTGTCGTCTTCGACGGTGACCTTTTGCGTGGCTTCCTTGTCTCCCGCTTTGATCTTGATGGTGTATTCACCGGGCTCGACGAGGGGGCCACGCGGGCCGAATCCAAATCCGGCGGCGATAGCTTCCTGCTGTTCGGGCGTGGGTTCGGCGGGCGGGTTCTCGCGCAGATCCCAGTTGGTGCGGTTCGCGCCAGCGGCGCCGGGGCCGTCCAATTCGCGGATCACCCTTCCGTCTTTGTCGGTAACCGTGATTTTGACTTTGCCCTCTTTTTTCTCAGCGGCGGCCTGAGCCCGCGCTTCTCTCCTGGGCCGCTGCTGCGCGGCATCCGTCTTCTCTTCCCCGTTGGTCTTAGGAGCTTCCGGCGGAATCGCTTCCTTCAAGTAGTAGCTGAGAAGGGCGCCATAGGCAGGATTCTTGGCGGTGAACATTTGCTGGCCGGCACTCCAGCGGCGCTGCCGAATAAACCAGGTCGTTGCGGTCCTCGGCGGGAAAAACGTGAGCGGCGAATTTGCGATGATCGCGTCCATTTTTTCGATGGGAGCGAGGTCGTCGAAAATCCAGATGGAGCGGCCGTGGGTTGCGAGGACCAAGTCGTTTTCGCGGGCCTGGATTTCGATGTCGTCCACGGGCACGGTCGGGAAATTGTTTTTCAGCGCGGTCCAGTTGGCGCCGCGGTCCCAGGAAATCCAGAGGCCAAATTCGGTTCCGGCAAAAAGAAGATTGGGATTGCGCGGATGCTCGCGAATGACATGAACAGTTCCTGCAGAATCGGGGATGCCGTTGCGGATGGATTTCCAGCTTTCGCCGAAGTCTGTCGTTGCGAAGACGTAGACGTTGTAATCGTCGCCGCGGTGCCCGTCGAACGTGGCGAAAGCGGCGCCTTCGGCCGTTTTGGAGGCGACGACACGACTCACGTAAGTTCCTTTCGGGACGCCGGGCACTTTCGATGCAACGTTCTTCCAGGTTTTGCCGCCGTCACGCGTGACTTGCAGATTGCCGTCGTCGGTGCCGACCCACAAAACGTTAGGAGTGAGCGGAGATTCGCTGAGTGTGGTGACGGTTGGATACTCCTGCACGCCGTCGTGGCGGGACAGCGTATTCTTATCGGGGACTTTGCCGAGGATCGGGAGCTTGTTGCGGTCCACTCCGGTGGTCAGGTCGCCGCCGAGGCGCGTCCACGTGTCACCGCGGTTGGTGGATTTGAAGAGGTAGTTTCCGCCGTAGTAGATGGTCGTGTGGTCGTGCGAGGAGATCGCAACCGGCGAATTCCACTGGAAGCGATAGTGAGGCTCTCCGGCCTTGGCTTCGGGCCGAATGGAGCGCTGCTGGCCAGTTCGCATGTCGCGGCGGTCGATATTTCCGTCCTGCGATTCGGTGTAAACAATCCAGGGCTCGACGTTGTCAATGGCGGCGTAGAAACCGTCGCCGCCGTGAATGACCTGCCAGTCTTCGTTGACGATGCCGTCGCGGGTGAGCGTCATGCTGGGGCCGCACCAGCTGCCGTTGTCCTGCAACCCGCCGCAGATGTGATAGGGCTTCTCATTGTCGAGGGCAATTTCATAGAACTGGCCGATGGCGATGACGTTGAGGAAGTTCCAACTTTTTCCCGCGTCGTCGCTCCAGTGCATGCCGCCGTCGGAGCCGGTGATCATGTGGTTGGAATTGATGGGATCGATCCACATTGCGTGAAAGTCGCCGTGAATGCCGCGAACGCGCTGCGTGGCAAAGGTTTTTCCGCCGTCCTCGGAGTAAAACATTTGCGCGCCGAGCTCCCAGATGCGCAGGTCGTTGTTGGGGTCAACGCGAATTTGGCTGTAGTAGGATGGGCGCGGATCGGTTTCGCCCATTCTTTTCCACGTTTCGCCTTTATCTTCGCTGCGGAACGTTCCACCTCTTTCGTGCTGAATCTCGGCGTATACGATGTTCGGATCCTTGCGATAAATGTGGAGTCCGATGCGCCCGGTGTCGCCGGCGGCGTTTTCCCACGGAAGACCCTTGGTTAGTTTTTTCCAATTTGCTCCGCCGTCGGTGGTTTTGTAAATGGCGCTGTTTGGCCCGCCGCCGTTGAAGCCGAAGGGCGTACGACGGCGTTCGTAAGCAGCCGCATACAAAATGTCCGGACTTTCAGGATCCATGGCGATGTCGCTGAAGCCCGTGTCATCATTGATTTTGAACACTTGCTGCCACGTCTTGCCGCCATCGCTGGTTTTGTACACGCCACGCTCGGGGTTGGGGCCCCAGAGATGGCCTTGCGCCGCGACGTAAACAACATCGGGGTTTTTCGGGTGGATGACGATTCTGCCGATGTGGTGCGTGGCTGCAAGGCCCATGTTTTTCCAGGTCTTGCCGCCGTCGAGCGATTTGTAGACACCGTCGCCCCAAGAGGAGCTCTGGCGGTTGTTGGGCTCGCCGGATCCCACCCACACGACCGAAGGATCGGAGGGCGCAATGGCGATGTCCCCGATGGTCGAGACGCCTTCCTTGTCGAACACTGGCTCCCAAGTTGTGCCATTGTTCACGGTTTTCCAGACGCCCCCGGAAGCCGTGCCCACATAGACGATGTTTGGATTGCTTTCAACTACCGCGAAGTCATCGATGCGCCCGCCCATCACTGCGGGGCCAATCTCGCGAAATTCCAGATTCTTGAATTTGTCCGTGGGATTTTGTGGCACCGCTGTCAAATTCATGGCCAGGGCACCGAACAACACCCAACAGGCGACAATCGTCCGAAGAATCCTCGACGTATGCTTCATTTCATCTCCTCACGCAAGGCTCGGCATCTTACTCCCGTCCGGAGTCGTGCGCATCCAATGTTTTTGAAACGGCAACCAACCCTGAGCAAAGAGACGCGCGGGGCCATCGCCACGTTTCACAAGCGGTCGGCGCTTCGGGGCATTTACTTTCTGGCCGCTGGAAGCAACTGGGCGGCGGTCCTTGCCTTCCAAACTCTGCGAGCCATGCTAGGCTATCGTTTGCTTTCCATCACATGTCCTGCGTGAATCATCATTATTTTGGAGCACCGATTTATGCTGCGCTCCGTCGTCTTCTCCACGTGACGGTCCTTTTCGGCACGGTTTGCAGCGTCCTCTCCGTTAACGCTGCGGCGCAACAGATTCACCCTCCGGCAAAAGGCCAGATGGCCGAAATGTCCTCTAGCTGTCCGCAACGCCGCCAGGGTGACATCATCAGCGCGGATTGCGACGTAGAGATCCGCTACGCCGACACGCGGCTTCGCGCGGATCACGTGGAGTACAACGACAAGACCAAGGAAGCAACGGCCATCGGTCACGTTCAATTGGAGTACAACGGAGCGCATCTGGAGGCGACCGAAGCGCACTACAACGTCAGCACCGGGCACGGGCTTTTCCAGAACGTCCGCGGCACGTTCAAAATTGTGCGCCGGCCGAATGACCAGGTGCTGCTCACGGACAACCCGCTGTATTTTGAGGCGCGCCGGGTGGAGCGTTTTGCAGGCGACTTGTATTTCGTGCAAGGCGCGTGGATTACGATCTGCGACCCGCATCATCCCAAATGGCAGTTCTATGCGCCGGAGGCGCGCATTCGGCTCGACAAAACGGTCGCACTGGTCAACGCGAACTTTCGCTTGTTCCGCGTTCCACTGGTTTGGCTTCCTTATGCGACTGCGCCGGCGGGAAGCAAAATCCGGCAATCGGGTTTCCTCATTCCTGACATCGGGCAGAGTTCGCGCAAAGGCTTCATCCTCGGTGACGCTTACTATTTCGCGCCGCTTTCCTGGTTGGACACGACGTTTGGCGGGCAATTCATGAGCCGGCGCGGCTTCCTGGAACGCGGGAATTTTCGCGCGAAGCCTTTCGAAAATACCTCCGTGGAATACACCTACTTCGGGGTGAATGACCGCGGGCTGTTGAATCCGGATGGCACGCGTTCTCCTCAGGGCGGCCAGCAGCAGCGGCTGGAAATCCAATCCTTGCTGGGTCACGGTTGGCGGTTTGTCACCGACTACAACCAGCTTTCTTCGTTGACCTTTCGTCTTGCGTTTGCGGACAGTTTTGGAGAGGCGATCAACTCCGAAGTGCGCAGCGCGATTTTTCTGACAAACAATTTCCGCGGGTTCAGCCTGAATTTTGCGGGGATCAATGACAAAAGCTTTCTCACTCTTCCCGTGGCGGCCACGCCCACAACGGCGGCCATTCCGGCCTCGAGCGTTACGCTTCGCAATTTACCGCAGGCGCGGTTCGATTCCGTCGAACAATCCCCTTGGCGAAAGGTCCCGTTATATTTTTCGTTTGATAGCTTTGTCGGAGCGGTACATCGTTCGGAGTCGGGAATGGTGACGCCGACATTCACGCCGATTGATACGCCTTTAAATGTTCCCAGGCAGGAATTCGCTCCACGAGTCACGCTTCCAGTGCATTTAGGACCGTGGATTGGAGTGACGAGTTCGGCGGCGTTTCGAACCACGCGTTATGGAGATTCACTCAATTCTTCCGGCCTCGTGAGCGGCACGCCAATTACGCGCAACACCGGGGAATTCGCGGTGGAGCTGTGGCCACCTTCATTCGAGAGGCTCTTTGAACCAGCGCTCAAAAAGGACAAGCCGCGGCGAAAATACAAGCACACGATCGAGCCGGCCGTCACTTATCGTTATGTGACCGGTGTGAACAATTTTGCCGATTTCATCCGCTTTGACAGTGATGCCACGCTGACCGATACGAGCGAGGTGGAGTACGGTTTCACTCAGCGGCTGTATTCCAAGACCGGCGACGACCAGCCGCAAGAGCTGATTTCCTGGCGCATCGCGCAAAAGCACTATTTTGATCCCACGTTTGGCGGGGCCATCGTCAGCGGACAACGGAACGTTTTCCAGGCGCTGAATTCGATTTCGCCCTTTGCGTTTGCGTTCGGGCCGCGCAACTGGTCGCCCATCGTCAGCGACTTCAAGATCACGCCCGGCGGCCCTTATGACCTGGAGCAGATTCTGCAATACGATCCGCAAAATCAGCGGCTGGTGACGATCGGTACGCTGATCAAAGCGAAACCTTACCGCGAGTTTTTCGCGACGGTGGCTTATTTCCGGCTCAACGACAATCCTTCGCTCAGCGATATTGCGGGAATGCCGCCCGGGCAAACCCCTTTTCAGCAGCCACTTTCGAACCAGATTCGCGCTCTCAGCGGGTACGGCAGTGAAAATCGCAAGGGGTTCAATTTTATCGGCGGCGTCGGCTACGACTTTACGAACAAAACTCTGCAAAGCCAGATCGTGCAAGCGAGCTACAACGGAAGCTGCTGCGGGCTTGCGTTGGAATACCGACGGATTAACATCGCGCAGGTCCGCACGGAAAATCAGTTTCGCGTAGCGTTCATCATCGCGAACATTGGAAATTTCGGGAACTTGAGGCACCGAGAGAAAATCTTTTAGCGAGTCAGCGCCCCCCTCCCCTCGAAGCTCAGGGCAAGGAGAAGGCGGCGGCTACAACCGCAGAACAAGAAAAGGAGATAGCACCGAGAGGCGGAGGCACAGAGAAGAAACGGCAGATTTCGTCGAGCGAAAACCCGCAACCACTGTGTTAGATTTCACTCGCGCCCGAGCATGGCGTTCCCATGACTGACACTGATCTGGCCTTCGCATCCATCCAGGAAATTGGAAAACTTTTCCGCAAGCGGAAGCTCTCGCCTGTGGAACTTACGAAGTTGATGCTTGCGCGAGTTGAGCGGCTCAATCCGAAGCTCAATGCCTACCTTACCGTGACCGACAAACTAGCACTGGCGCAGGCCAAGAAAGCGGAAACGGAACTTTTTGCTCCGCGGAGCAGCAAAGGGCATCGGGATCGCGGGCCTTTGCACGGGATTCCGATTTCGCTCAAAGACAATATCTACACGAAAGATATTCGCACCACCGCAGGCTCGAAGATCCTGAAGGATTTCGTTCCCCCGCGCGACGCGGTAGTTGTGAGCCAGCTCAAAGAAGCTGGGGCGATTTTCCTGGGAAAGACCAATCTGCACGAATTTGCTTACGGCGTCACCACCAACAATCCGCACTTCGGCCCCACGCGCAATCCCTGGGACCCTTCGCGCATTCCGGGAGGATCAAGCGGTGGTTCGGCGGCTGCCGTTGCTGCTGGTCTTTGCTATGGAAGCATTGGAACGGACACTGGCGGGTCGATTCGCATACCAGCCGCGCTTTGCGGGATTGTGGGACTTAAGCCGACGTTTGGAAGGGTCTCTGTTGCTGACGTTGTTCCTCTTTCGCCGCGCCTCGATTGTGTCGGGCCGCTGGCACGATCGACCTGGGATGCTGCTGCGTTGCTCGATCCTGTTTTTGTGCGCGGGGAAAAAGAGCTGCCTTTGCAACGAGCCACAAAAACAAAATCCCCCTCGCTTCGTGGGTTTCGGATTGGTGTGCCAAAGGATTTTTTCCTGAAGATGGTCTCAGTGGATGTGGAATACGCTTTCGAGAAAGCTTTGCGCGTGCTACGGAAACTAGGAGCGACCTTGCAGGAAGCGGCCATCCCACTGCTGCAGGAAACCGAGGACGCCGGCAACCACATCGCCTGGGCAGAAGCGACGCATTACCATCAGCACGCGGGATGGTTTCCTGCTCGCGCTGCGGATTACGGCGAAGATGTTCGCGCGCGGCTTGAACTTGGCACCAGGGTCCCCGCCACAGCGTATCTGCACGCCGTCGAAGTCCGCGAGTCTTTCATTGCCGGGTTCCATGCGGCGATGGCAGATGCCGGGATCGATGCGCTTGTCGCTCCCACCACGCCGATCTTTGCGCCTGCCGTCGGCGAGGAGACGACAGCTGTCTGCGGCGCCAATCATCCGACGCGGGCGCTGCTCTTGCGCAACAATCGCCCCGCGAATCTTGCAGGTCTTCCCGCGATTTCTATTCCTTGCCCGGGTACTGCTGATGGCCTGCCTGTCGGGATGCAGCTCATTGGCTCCGTTACCGACGAGCCCCTTCTCTTGCGCATCGCTCATTCCTTCGAGCAGGGGCAGTCTTTTTTTCCTCATCCACCCGTGTAGCACCAAGCGCGGCCGGAGGACGGCACTTGCATGGGGAATGGGTTTGACGCGAGAATCTGCAGGACAGAATGAATGGAGTTGTAGTGTCCCTCCGTTACAAAATCACAGTGAACAAAGACCACGCGCAAGTAACCGCTGCCTGGGACATCGCTGTGGACATGTCCGATGAGCAATTGATTTCCAATTTTTCTCTCACCATCGAAGGCAAACCTCTGGATACCCAATGTTCCGGCGGCAACAAGGCTTGCAAAAGCGCCGCCTACGCCACTCTCGCCAATCCCAGCGCGGATTGTCCGGTGTCCTTTGTCATCGCTACCAACAACGCCGATGAGCAGAACGACAGCGATGTGCTTCGAGGGGATAGAACGTACGACGACGTCGAATTCTCCAGCTGATTCCTGGTCGCAAGACGCGGAAACTCGCAGATGATTCGAGCCTACCTGGTTTGCCGTTCCCCTGTTTTGCTTTGCGAAAGACCGGTTCTAGAAGTGGGAGCGGAGCTCGCGGAAGGACGGAAGGATGACCAATTTGCCTGAGCCGGCTACAACCGGTTCGTGCTCGAGCGCCCAGGTGTGCTGGTGCGGGATATAGACGGCGTTCAAGCCGACCTTCATGGCCGGATTGATGTCGCTGCGCGGGCTGTTGCCGATCATCCAGCCGTGGGCCTTCACGATCTTGTGTTTGTGTACTAGGCCACCATAAGTTTGCGTATTTTTTTCCGGGACGATCTCAATGAACTCAAAGAATCCTTGCAAGCCGGACCGCTCAACCTTGGCGGCTTGTTCCGCCGGCTCGCCTTTGGTGAAAAGAATCAGACGGTGGCGCTCGGTTAGGTACGCCAGCGTTTCCGGCACGCCATCAAGAATTTTCGGCGGGGTGCGCTCGAGTTCGACCACGCGGCTGTGAATCTGCGCAAGAATCTCGCGGCGAGCCATCTGGTCGGCGAGTTTCAAGTAGGTTTCTTCGAGGGAGCGGCCGAAGCTGCGCACGCCATAACCATACTGGCGGATGTTCTTGCGTTCCGTTTCGTTGAGGATGTGGCGGATGTACGCGCGAGTGTAGCCGTACGGCTCAAGTACGGTGATGAAGTCTTCAATCAACTTCTCGTAGAAGACGTTGTTTTCCCAAAGTGTATCGTCTGCGTCGATCAGCAGTGTGTGTCGTCGCATTAGTCCTGACGGTGTGCCGTATTAGCGCGGCAAACCGTTCCCCCCGGCCTCGTTTCTGCCCACTCAGTCTACCAGCGCCTTTCCAAGTTTTTGCAACGAATCTCCAACCCGGGAAGGTAAGAGTTCCCGGCTAAAAGGGTGCGCGGCTCGGCTTTCATCGACAGGAAGCTTGCTGAGCTGAGGATGGCATCAAGAGGCCTTGCGCTGGCCCGTAGCGAGCCGCTCCAGGATACCGCGGCCGAGCTTTTGCAACTCGCCGAAGCGCGTCAAGTAATCCTGGAAATCGTGGTTTAGGAGCTGCGCCTGGCTGGCGTCGAGCTTCGTTCGCAGAATCATGTCGCGCAACTTTACCGGATGTGGAAGCAATGCGTCTTCCTGCAGCTCTTCCAAGGCTAGGCTAGGGTCGTAGTGATACATGGATTCCCCCTGCGCGGAACCAACAGATACGCACAATCCATTGTACTCGCGCGCGGACGCCGAGGAAAAATGACGTGAGAACAGGAGCTAATGGCGCTGCGAATTCAGGCTGCGGTTGCAGCGGCCGGCATGAATTCGTACCGCGCAATCTTCGCGGCGATTCCCGTCCGGCCATTTTCCGTGGCTTCGACGCGCACAATTTTCCCCTGGCACCGAATGTTGACGTCGCCGGATTGGGTTACTTGCTGAGGAAGCGTAATCACGAAATCGATCTCGTTTCCAACTTGGAAGTCGGCTTCCGCAAGAAAGTACAATCCTTGATAGCTCAGGTCTCGAGTATGCGCTTCCAGTTCGTGCCCCTTTGCTTCGCGGGGCAACACACGCAACGGAAGGTTCATGTTAAATCGCCGCGCTTCACGGCGTTCCGATCCATCACTCATCAAATAACCCCCGCCGTTCTAGGATTTTGCGCAAAACTAGCATTCGAGAGGTCAAGTTTCAACGCGAAAATCCAAGAATTTTGTCCTAGTACGAGGTCTTGCCCGAGTCGGTCTCCTAAGCCTAGGCTTCCAAGGGTAGTACTGTAACCCCCTGCGGCAGACCGCCAATTGCGCTGGACCTCGGTGTTGCCGCGCAACCTAGAGCGATGGGCGCGCCAGGCGCGCCCGTCCCTTGATTCATAGTTTTTCCGTCCTTGCGCTACACTCAAAAAAATTCTCGAAAGGCGCATCGATGACCTCTTCTCATGACTCACGCAATTTCTTTTTAGAAGGCCCCGCCGGCCGGCTCGAAGCGATTTTGTGGACGCCGTCTGCGTCCGAGCGGCAGCGGCCTGCGCTCACAGCCGTGGTGTGCCATCCCCATCCGCTATTTGGCGGCACGATGCACAACAAAGTCGTGTACCAGGCCGCGAAATCAATGGACGCGATGCGCCTGCCCGTGCTTCGTTTCAATTTTCGCGGCGCGGGCCTGAGTGCCGGAGAGCACGACCTCGGTCTAGGAGAGCAGGGTGATGTGCGCACCGCACTGGAATTTCTCGCCAAGCAATTTCCAGGTGTGCCGGTGCTGCTGGCAGGATTCAGCTTCGGTGCCTGGGTGGGACTACGCGTCGGCTGCCAGGAGCTGCGAGTCTCTCATTTGATTGGGCTGGGGATTCCCGTTAATAGCTCCGACTTTTCCTTCTTGCGGCGTTGCAAGAAGCCGAAGCTCTTCGTTCAAGGAAGCAGGGACCAGTACGGGGCCATAGAAAAGGTCAAACGTCTAATTCCGTCGTTGCCCGGTGTGAATCATCTTGTTGTTGTCGAAGGCGCGGACCACTTTTTTGCGAGCCAATTGGATCAGTTCGATGTGGCCATCACCAACTGGCTGGGAGAAGTCTTTCGCGTTCGCCATTGATACCCGTTCTCGTTGCGAGTTGTGCGGACTCGCAGTTCTGCGCGAAAGGCTCGCTTTTGTTTACGCACCCTCGCCGCGTGAAAACAGGTTGCTGAATTCCTCCACGGTCGCAGGGGGTACGCTCATTAACCTCCCATTGGCTTTGGCGTGGTCCACGCGGGACATTCCTACTAGCGCCGTGGTGATCCCGGGGGCCGATCTTGCGAACTGCATCGCACGCTCCGCATCGTTTTCAAGACCGAAGACTTCGGCGACCAATCCCGGCAGATTACGGGCTACTTGGCCCTGCAAAAGGGACGCGCTCGCAATCACGGCAATATCCAGATCGCCGGCTGTCTCCGCCAAGGTTCGCACGCGTTCGCGGAGCATCTGATTTCCCAGCGTGAGCGCTTCCGGCATGCCCAAATTGAACGGAAGCTGCACGAAGCGGAAGTGGTGCATGCCGCCGGCAATTTCCTGGGCGATTTGCGCGATTTCGGCGAGCTGAATGGAGTCACGCGCGCGCGGATCCTGCCGGAAGCCGTTCCACGTGGCCATTCCGTAATAGCGAATCTCGCCGGCCTCTACCGCCGATTCTAGGAATTCAAACGCGTTGCGCACGCGATTCAAGAATTCCGGCTTGGCGATTTCAGAAAGCTGCGTTTCGGGATTGTGCAGGTAGTAGACGTCCACACATTCGACCCCAAGGTTTTTCAGGCTGCGGCCAAGCTGGTCTTTCAGGAAAGTTGGTGTTATGCAGTGGCTGCAGGCAGCGAGGTCCTTCGCGCTGAAAACTCCTTGCCGAATGTATTCGCGAAAGAAGTATTGGTTGGGGTCGGCAGGCATGGAGCCGTCAGGCGTGAGGTAACCGCCCTTGGTGCACAACACGATTTCTTCGCGTGAGAAGCCCATTACTGCAAGCTGCTGAAGGGCGGCGCCGACGCTTCGCTCGCTGCGCTGAAAACGGTAATTGATCGCGGTGTCGATGACGTTGATGCCGCTTTCCACGGCGGCAACGACCGCGGCGGTGTAGGATGCATCGGTTCTTTCGTCGGGCTGCCCGAGGTAGGTTCCGATGCCGAGGGAAGAAAGCACCATTCTTTGCGTTTCGCGGAAGTGGCCGTCCGACGCGCGCCCGGCAAATCTCTGCGCGTATTGCGTTGTTCCCTCTTTCGTGGCGGACTTGGTCATGACCCTCCTTCAGGCGATGGCGCCGGCCCCGGGGCCGGACTCTTTTCTGTCTCGCTTGCCGGTGCCAGCAAGCGCGAACAAGCCCGGAGAATCCTACGATAAGGCCAGTCTTTTTCGAGGAAGAACATCTCGCCCTCGCGTGGCCTGCTGTAAAACCAGCGCGCGACCAGCGACAAATGTTCGGCAAGATCGGCGTTATCCACGTTTGCGGGCGTTTCCAGATAATCGCGGAAGATTTGCTCAGCGGAGCGGGGCTGGCTGGCGATTTCCGCGAAGCGCAGGAAAAACGGCTCCGCCAAGAGGCCGCCGTGCATCGCGTAAACTCCGATGGTTTGCTCTTCCGCGGTGCGCTGCAGAATCACGGCGTTCAAGTCCTGAATGCGCCGCGTGATTTCCGGACGGCCACGCAAGACTTCATCCAGTTTCTCCACTTTCTTATGCAGCATGGCGGCGCGCTCGAAATCGAGTTGCTCGCTGGCCTTCTCGCGCTCCTCTTCGAAAGCGGTTCTTAACGAGCCGCCGCTGGTTTCAAGGAATTGAACGAGACGCTGCACTTCGACGTCGTATTCTTCTTTCGTGCAGCCCGCAAAGCACGGCGCGAGGCACATTTTCATTTCCGAGTAAATGCAACCTGGGAACGAAGGATCGCGACGAATCTTGATCTGGCAGCGGCGAACCTTGAAAAAATCCAGCGCGCGTTCGGCAAAAGCCTCTGCCGCGCGGCGGGAAGGGAATGGTCCGTAATAGGAACCCGCAGCGGGCCCACCGTCTTGATCGAGTTGAATTTTGCGCGTCACGTAGCAGCGCGGGTAGGCATTTCGCAGATTCACTTTCAGGACCGCGGGAGGGCGCAAGCGCATGAGCTTGCGGTAACCCTTAGGGAAATACTTTTTGGCTTGCTGATAGTAAGTGAGATTCTGTTCGAATCGTGAGACGGTCAAGCGGTAATGAATGCCGCGCGCAAAATCGCGTAAATTGAGGCGCTTGCTCGTTGGATCGGCAGGTCCCAGGAGCCGCTGCAATCGCCTTTGCAAGTTCTGCGTGCGAATCAGGAAGGGCTCGGCTTTTTCTTCGCGCGGCTCGATCAGGCAGACGGCAGGCCTTGTCGGGAGAGCGGTAAAGAAGTTCTCCTCGGCCCGTGCGGCGTTAAATTCCAGTCCACTGTCTAGTTCGAGCACGTCGTCAGGATACTACGGCCGGGCTAAGACCTCAGAACCCAGGAGGAGATGACCAGGCGCTGGATTTCGCTGGTGCCTTCGTAGATTTCGGTGATGCGCGCGTCGCGGTAGTTGCGCTCGACGGGATACTCGCGGCTGTAGCCGTTGCCGCCGTGGACTTGAATGGCTTTGTGCGTGACGCGCGTCGCCATTTCGCTGGCGAAGAGTTTGGCGATGGCCGCGTCCATACTGAAGCGCGAGCCGGTATCCTGCTTCCATGCCGCCTTGCGGTTTAGCAAGCGTGCGGCGTCAATTTCGGTGCTCATGTCCGCAAGCATGAACTGAATCGCTTGAAACTGGGAAATAGGGTGGCCAAAGGCCAAACGCTCCTGAGAATATTTCAACGCAGCCTCAAACGCGCCCTGCGCAATGCCTGTAGCTTGGGCGGCAATGCCGATGCGCCCGCCGTCCAGCGTCGAGAGCGCCACTTTGTAGCCTTCGCCTTCCTTCCCGATGCAATTTGCTACCGGCACAGCACAGTCGGTGAAAATCAGCTCACAACACGCAGTGGCATGGATGCCGAGTTTCTTTTCCTCTTTTCCGACCTTGAATCCCGGCGTGCCTTTTTCTACGACAAGCGCGGTGATGCCTTTCTCGCCCTTCGCGGGATCTGTGTTCACGTACACGACAGCCGCGTCAGCTTCGCCACCACATGTGATCCACGCCTTGGTTCCATTAACGACGTAGGAGTCGCCTTTTTTCACCGCCCTCGTCTGAAGGGCAGCGGCGTTGGACCCGGCTTGTGGCTCCGTCAGCGCATAGCAACCGATTTTGTCTCCGCGCGCGTAGGGAAGGAGGAATCTCTTCTTTTGTTCTCCGGTGCCGTAGCGGTGAATGGGATCGCAGTAAAGCGAATTCTGCACAGAAAGAATCACGCCAGTGGAGGCGCAGCACCGCGAGATTTCTTCAATCACGATGGTGTAAGCGATGTGATCGAAGCCCGCTCCGCCTTCGCTCTCAGGAAATGGCACGCCAGTGAGCCCCAGTTCTGCCGCTTTCTTGAACAAAGCGCGCGGGAAATGACCGGTCTCGTCATGCTCCTTCGCCAGCGGCCGGACTTCCGACTCCGCAAACTCGCGCACGCTTTTTTGCAGCAGCTTTTGTTCTTCGGTGAGTTCGAGATCCAACTCGGAGCGCTCCTATCAGGTCGAGGCCTGGAGTGGCGACTATTTTAGCCTGAGTGACCCGTTTGCGGGGCTAAAGCACCGCCTCTACAAAGCCAGCAAACCCGACGAGCGTGGAACGGTCTGCATCAGGCGAGCGCCTTGGAAAGGCGTTCGTAGGTGGTCTTCAAATCTTCCGGGAGCACGCGGGTTTCTCCGGCCACGGTCATGAAGCTCGCATCGCCAATCCATCTTGGCAGCATGTGAAGGTGCAAGTGTCCGGCTACACCTGCGCCCGCCGCACGGCCCAGATTCATTCCTAGGTTCATGCCGTCTGGCTTGTAATTTGCCCGGTAAATACCTTCGACGCGTTGCGCGAGCTGCATGATTTCGCTCAAGGTTAAAGCATCACACAATTTCAGCTCCGCTACGTGCGCGTATGGCACGATCATGACGTGCCCGGAAGTGTAGGGAAAGCGATTCAGGATGACAAACGCTTTCGCGCCGCGATGAACTATCAGTGTCTCCCCATCCTTCTTTTTTGCCACGGCATCGCAAAAAATGCATTCCGGGTTTTCACCGCCTGCCGCCTGGGTCATGTACTGGTAACGCCAGGGAGTCCACAAATAGTCCATCGTGACGGATCCTTTGCTTGCCAAGTGCGCGCACAGAATAACCCAGAATGGTCACGCTTGGGCGCAAGCCGGCAAGATTTCTGGGGACTAGATTGATTAGAAAGCGCTTTTCCGCGGAACTTTGGCAGGAGGGAACTGCGAGGCCCTCGGAAGTGGTTAAGCTCCCTGCGAGTCTCCGGCAGCGGAATGGGCGGCGGCGTTATTCACAAAATCTTTCAGTTCTTTGCTGGGCTTGAAATAAGGAATCTTCTTCGCGGGCACTTCCACTTTTTCTCCCGTCTTTGGGTTGCGCCCCACGCGTCCGCGGCGCTCGCGGGTGCGGAAGCTGCCAAAGCCGCGAATCTCGATTTTTTCGCCCTTCTGCAAAGCGGCGATGATGCTGTCAAATATGGTCTCGACAATCGTTTCCGATTCCTTGCGAGGCAGCTCCGTCACGTTCAGAACTTCCTCGATCAAGTCGGCCTTGGTGAGTGTCGATGTCGGTTGCTTGGTCATCTTCGCTATGCCTCGTGGCGCGGTCCTGTAAGGGACCACCTCACTTCTCCCACCACTTCACTTTGTCCCAACGCAGTGCAGCGTATGGGTTTACAGGGGGCTGGCGTACCGCCGAGTTGCTCCCTTTCCTATCACTAAAATGACCCGCAGGTAAATGAAATTGTGAAAGCCCTGCCCCCGGGGTCAGGCTTCCACACTCTAACGCGCTGACAACTTGGACTTCAGCGCATCTCCAATCGTCGCCGTCGACGAGGACTTCGACGCCGACCGATACTGTTCGATTTCCTTGCGCTCGAGCTGCTTCACCGCCGCGCGATAGCTCAGCCCGATTCTTCGCGTCTCCGGGCTGATCTTGATGATTTTGAAATCGTATTCTTTGCCCGGTTCGAGCGGCCCCGCGCTCTTCAGCGGACCGGTGGTTGGGCGATAGCCGCCCATGCCTTCGTCGCGCCGGCGCCGGTCTTCGATTTCTGTGTTGTGGCAAAGCGCCTCGATGTTTTCGCCCAACTCGACGAATGCGCCAAACGTGGCGATGCGCGAAACCTTGCCCTTCACGATTTGCCCGACTTTGTGCTGCTTGAACCAGTCGCTCCAGATGTCGTTGACCTGTTTCATTCCGAGCGACACGCGGCGGTTCTCCGCATCGATTTTCAAAACCTTTGCGGTCACCGGCTCGCCCTTCTTGAACACTTCGTGCGGATTCTTCACACGGCCCGTCCAACTCACGTCGCCAACGTGCACGAGCCCGTCAAAGCCGTCCTCGATTTCCACAAACGCGCCGAATTCCGCGATGTTGCGGACTTTTCCTGTGATGATCGTTCCTACGGGAAATCTTTCCGCGGTCATCAGCCAGGGATCCGGCTGCGCTTGCTTCATTCCCAGCGAAACGCGCCGGTCGCTCGGCTTGATGTCCAGTACGACCACGTCCACCGCGTCGCCAACCCTGACCAGCTTCGAGGGGTGCGACACTTTCTTGTTCCAGCTCATCTCCGAAACGTGCACCAAGCCTTCGATGCCCCGTTCCAGTTCGACAAACACCCCGTAATCCACGATGCCTACGACGGTTCCCTGAACCTTGCCGCCCGCGGGATATTTTTCGGCGGCGCCCACCCAGGGATCCGGCGCCAATTGCTTGAGCCCCAGCGAAATACGCTGCTTTTCCTTGTCAAACTTCAAAATCATCACGTCGAGTTCTTGCTCGGGCTTCACCACGTCTGAAGGATGCTTCACGCGGCCCCAGCTCAAGTCCGTCAAGTGCAGCAGGCCGTCGATTCCCCCCAGATCCACGAACGCACCATAGTCCGTCACGTTCTTCACGTGACCGTGAACGATCTGGCCTTCGCTCAATGTTTCCATCAACGCCGCGCGCTTGGCGTGCAACTCCTCTTCGAGCAGCGCGCGGCGGCTCACCACCACGTTGCCGCGCCGGCGGTTGAGCTTGGTGACGCGCACCTGCACTTCGGTGCCGAGTAGTTCGTCCAGATTCTGTGTTGGCCGCAGGTCATATTGCGAACCCGGCAGGAACGCGCGCACGCCAATGTCCACCACCAGCCCGCCCTTGATGCGGTCGACCACTTTTCCAGTGATGGTTTCCTTCGCCTTGAAAGCCGCCTCGATTTTTTCCCAGGTCCGGCGGCGAAGCACTTTCTGGTAGGAAACAATCTCGTAGCCGTCTTTGTGCTCGCCGGAGCGCTGCACTTCGATGGTGGCGTTCGGGTCTGGCCGCGGGATTTCTGTCTCCGCAAATTCCGCCGCAGGAATCAAGCCTTCCGTCTTTCCGCCCAAGTCCACCACAACGCCGTGTTCCGTGTATGCGACGACTTTGACCTCGAGCACCTCGTGCGAAGCAGCAGCTTCCTGCTTCTCGTCGAATTCCTGCATCAGCTTGCTCATCTCTTCGGAGCCGGCGGCCTCTTCGGCGTCAGCGACAGCTTCGGGATCTGCTCCAGGTGCTTCGCCAGCCACCTCCGCTGAAGCAGGAGCTTCGGGCGTTCCGGCAGACGCGCTTGGCGCCTTAACCGCCGGTGCATGCGCTGGATTCGCGGGTACTCCATTTGCAGAATCGGCTTGTTGCGTTACCGGTTCGCTTGCCGGAGAAACAGTCTGTCCGGGAGAGCTTGTTTCGTTGGTGCTTGGTGCAGTTGCGGCTGCGGCCGCGATGTTCGACGGGTTCTCGTGGTCAGAAAGCATGGTTGTTGGCCTCCAGAAGATACTTCCGATGTGGCAGCCGCTTGGCGGCCCCACATTTTGTCGCATAATTCCTTGCGGAATCCCTACTAGGGTTTAGTGCAAGGTGATTGACCGGGACACAAGGACACGGTCAAACGGGAAATGCTGCGAACGTCACGGGGTACGCTGCAACCTGAAAAGGATACTCGCGGCCTCGCTCCGATGTCAATGAAACTACGGGGCTGTGAAACTACGGGGCTGGGGCCTTGGGCGCGACTGCGACCGGGCGAAGAGAAGGGATTCACACCGAGCTTTTTCAGCTCTTTCAGCAGCTTGCGCGCTCGCGCCTTCATGGCCGCGCTTCCCCGAACCACGCTTTCTTCAAGGATTTCTCGCGCGCGGCCGAAGTCCAGGGTGACATTGCGAAAGCTCGGTCAAGGCCTGAAGCGCAAAAGTCCGGACGAGGGAGCTTCGATCTTCCAGATAACGTTGCAAGGTCTGCGCCGCACCGACGCTCTCCGGTTTTGTCAGCGGCAGAAGCGGAATCATCTGCGCCAAATGCCATCGCAGCTCAATTTGCTCTGCTTCCACGAGCAGACCCAGCAGTTCGGCTTTGTGCGGTTTGAGCAACTGCGGTTGAACGGCGGAGACCTTTTCGGCGGCGTCGGCCGCTCTCATCCTTACGATCGCGTCGTCACTCCACAAACATCGGATAAGTTCGGCGAAGCGCTTGGGCGCATGCAAAACGAGCTTTACAACCCGGTTGGAGCGCCCGATGGATCGCCGGTCGCCGCCTCTCAGCAAAGCTGTAATCGATCGGCTGGACATTCCGAAGGCAAAGAAAAGAAGTGGTGGACCTGGGCGTTACGCCTACGCGCGTCCCGCCTGTGTCTTCTCGCGACGAAAATCCGGCGCGGAGATCTCCACGGTGCGGCACACTTCGTACAATCTTGAACGCATTCGTTCGCTGATTCGATCGGCCAGAGTGTCTTTTCGTGTCACAATCCGCTTGCCATTGGGCAATTGCGCCTCCGTTTCTTCGGGGGCATCCAGGTAGTTGGTGGTAATGATGGTACAGCGAGGGTGACTAAGATCACGCGAGCCTTCGATATACCGCGTGTTCAGAATATATCCGACGGTATCCCGAACCCATTCAGAGGGCTTAATGCACCCTAGATCGTCAATCACCAGAACTTCGACCGCCAGGATTGGTGCAAGCAGACGGATTTCAGTGGTTTCTGATTCCTCGCTATAACTGTGTTGGATTTCCCTTAATAAAGCTCCATACTCGCAAAAATATCCAGTGTGCCCGCGCCTAAGAAGCTCTTTGAGCGCGGCAATTGCTAGATGAGTTTTGCCTACGCCGGAATTGCCCATAAATAGGACTCCGACTTGGTCGTTTCCTGGATAGTTGCGAACGAAGGATTGGGCAAACATCTTGGCTCGTTTTAGCGATTCAGCTTGTTGCGGCGTATAGTTCTTGCCGTCGGCCAGGTCTGTCACGTAGCTTTCAAAATCGCAATGCTCGTAACGCTTGGGTATCCGTGCGCGCTCCATTACGCGAACGGCGCGTTCTTGCATGCCGCAATCGCAGGGAACCGCGACTTTGCCCGCCGTGCCATCCCCCCTCGGCACCAGCTTCCATCCTGTCCCTCTGCACCGCGTGCAATTTTCCAGCGCCATAATCCCGATTTTGCTTGCTGCTGTAAGGACGGCCTTCACCAGGCCTTCCGCGAAGTTCATTCTGCCGACAGCATACGGTCGCGACTCATCTTCGGCAAGCTGTCCGCTTTGGGAAACCTGTGGAAGGATCACAGAGCAGAGATCGCAGAACAGAAGTCGCACGTCGGATCAAATTGAAAACTTCTGATCTTCGTCCTCTTGCTCTCTTGACACGAAGAGAAACTTTGCAAGAAAGCCTCAAAAAACTCGTCGGCCCTCTTTCCTTCTTAAGACTAACTTCGCGCCGCTCTCGGCGTGGCCCTCACAATCGCATGGTGCGGCGCCCTCTCTCGCGAATAGGACGCCGCCACACGCGACAACTCTTGTTGTACGACTTGTGCGAACTCGCCCATCTGCCGCTCCATCTCGATCATCTTTTCTCGCATGTTCAGGATGATTTCGATCCCCGCCAGGTTCACGCCCATGTCGCGCGCCAGCGTCAAAATCACTTCCAGCCGCTCCAAGTCCGAATCCGTGTACAGTCGCGTGTTTCCCTGCGAACGCGAGGGCTTCAGCAGGCCGACGCGCTCATACAGGCGTAGGGTCTGCGGATGGAGCTTATACAATTCCGCTACCGAGCTGATCATGTACCCCGCTTTGGCCCGCTGCTTTTTCTCTCCTCTCGGCATTCTCTGGTCGCTCCTTAGACTCCCGCCTTAGTGAACAAATCCTTCCGCGGATCCTCCGGCTCGATTTTTTCCAAATCTTTCATCAGGTTGCGCACGCGCTCATCGGTGCGCTTTGGCACGACCACCTGCACCTCGACGTATTGATCTCCGCGCACGCCGTTTCGCGCGCTGGGAACCCCCTTTTCGCGCAAACGCAGCGTGCTTCCGCTGTTGGTTCCCGGGGGAATCTTCACGAGCGAACGGCCGTCAATCGTCGGCACTTCAATCTTCGCGCCCAGTGTCGCCTCGCTCACCGTTACCGGGACTTTGGTGTAGAGATCGTTCCCGCGCCGTTCAAAAAAGGGATGCGGCCGTACCACCACGCGCAAATAGAGATCCCCTGGCGGAGCGCCCATTGTTCCAGCGTTTCCTTTTCCCGGAACACGCACGCGCCCGCCATTGGCGACCCCTGCGGGTATGCGCACCTCAATCGTTTCCGTCCGCCGCACGCGCCCCTCACCTCCGCATGTCCGGCAAACGGTTCGCAGCTTGCCCGTTCCTCCGCAGCGCGTGCACGGCACGTTGAAGCGCATCTTGCCCGCCGCCTGCTGAATCGATCCGGTTCCATGGCACGTCGGGCAGGTCTGCGGCGAGCCGATGGCGCCCGTTCCGTGGCAAGTCTCACAGGCGTCCATCCGCGTAATCGAAAGCTTTTTTACCGCGCCGCGCACGGCGTCCCAAAAGTCAATCTCAAGCTGATATTCCAGGTCGCCGCCCGGCTCGTGTTCTGGCTCTGTGGCCACCCCGCCGCGCCCGCCAAAAAACTGGCTGAACAGATCGCGGAAGCTCGAGCCGCCAGCTCCAGCGCCCGGGCTTCCGCCGAAATCAAATCCGCCAAAATCAAAATTCACTCCGGGGTCGCTTGTGCTCTCCTGCCCCCCCGGATAGCCGCCCGGCGGCAGGTTCTCGTTGTAGAAGCCATACTGGTCGTACATCTGCCGCTTTTTCGAGTCGGAGAGCACATCATAGGCTTCCTGAATCTGCTTGAATTTTTCTTCCGCCGCTTTGTCACCGGGATTCAGGTCGGGGTGGTACTTGCGCGCCAGCTTGCGAAACGCCGCGCGAATGTCTTTCACGCTTGCCTTGCGCGGCACTCCCAGCAATTCGTAATAGTCAGTTTTCGTCGTCGTGGCCATGTCTGCGCCGACCGTGGCGCTCACTTCCTCGAAGGGGCGCAGCATGCTGCTCCCCCGGAGATGGATACCTTCCTCTTCGAGCCGGCAACTTATGGCTTACAACGTGCCTTTAGTTGGGCTTTTTGCTGTCGTCCACGTCCACGTACTCGGCGTCAATCACGTCGCCAGGCTTCTTCGGTTCCTGGCCGCCGCTTGAGCTTGAAGACGAGTCGCCGCCCGCGGTGGTCCCGGCAGCCGCGCCGGCCGCCTGCGAGGTTTTGTAGAGCTCTTCAGCGATTTTGTGCATCGCCCGCTCCACAGTCTCCGTGGCCGAACGCAGCCGTGCCGTTCCGCCTTCGGCCATCGCCTTCTTGGCGTCGGCGATGGCTTCTTCCACCTTTTTCACGTCCGCTTCTTGTAGCTTGTCCCGGTTTTCGCGAATCGTCTTTTCCGCGTGGAAGACCATGCCGTCCAAGTGGTTCCTTGCGTCGACTTCCTCGAACCGCCGGCGGTCTTCTTCGGAGTGCGACTCCGCTTCCGCGCGCATCTTCTCGGCTTCTTCCTTGGTCAAGCCGCTCGATGCGGTGATGGTGATCTTCTGCTCTTTGTTCGTGGCCTTGTCCTTCGCGCTCACGTTCAGGATGCCGTTCGCGTCAATGTCGAAGGTGACCTCAATTTGCGGAACGCCGCGCGGCGCCGGCGGGATGCCGTCTAGCTTGAATTTCCCTAGCGACCGGTTGTCCGCCGCGAATTTGCGTTCGCCCTGCAGGACGTGGATTTCCACGCCCGGCTGATTGTCCGCCGCCGTCGAATACGTCTCGACTTTGCGCGTCGGAATCGTGGTGTTGCGCGGAATTTGCACGGTCATCACGCCGCCGAGCGTCTCGACGCCCAGCGAGAGCGGCGTTACGTCGAGCAGCAGGATGTCCTTCACCTCGCCCGCCAGAACCGCGCCCTGAATGGCCGCGCCGACCGCGACGACTTCGTCTGGGTTCACGCCCTTGTGCGGCTCCTTGCCGTTGAAGAAATTGCGCACCAGGGTTTGCACTTTCGGAATGCGCGTCGAACCGCCGACCAGCACTACTTCCTGGATGTCGTTCGGTGAAAGCTTCGCGTCTTCCAGAGCCAGCTTCACCGGTTTCATCGAGCGCTCGAGCAAATCGTTCATCATCTGTTCCAGCCGCGTCCGCGTGAGCTTCAATTGCATGTGCAGGGGCCCGCTTGCTCCCGCGGTGATGAACGGCAGATTAATCTCCGTCTCCATCATCTGCGACAGCTCGATCTTTGCCTTTTCCGCGGCTTCCTTCAGACGCTGCAAAGCCATGCGGTCCTTGCTCAGGTCAATGTTGTTCTCTTTCTTGAACTCATCAATGAGCCAGTCAACGATGCGCTGGTCCACGTCGTCGCCGCCCAGGTGAGTGTCGCCGTTGGTGGATTTCACTTCCACCACGCCGCTGCCGACTTCCAGAACGGAAATATCGAACGTGCCACCGCCCAGGTCGTAAACCGCGATGGTTTCGTCGTTCTTTTTGTCCAATCCGTACGCGAGAGCGGCCGCAGTCGGCTCGTTGATGATGCGCACCACCTCCATCCCGGCGATTTCGCCCGCCTGTTTGGTGGCCTGCCGCTGTGCGTCGTTGAAATACGCGGGCACAGTAATCACCGCCTTGCTGACTTTTTCACCCAGGAAATCCTCCGCCGCGGTCTTTAGCTTGGTCAGGATCATCGCGGAGATTTCCGGCGGGCTGTACAGCTTCCCGGAAATCTCGACACGCGCGTCCTGATGTGGCCCCGCGACGACTTTGTACGGCACGCGTCGCATTTCCTCGCTGACTTCGTCATAGCGCCGGCCCATAAACCGCTTGATGGAATACACGGTATTTTCAGGATTCGTTACCGCTTGCCGCTTGGCTACTTGCCCAACGAGGCGCTCCCCCGTCTTGGTGATGGCCACGACCGACGGTGTCGTCCGGGCGCCTTCCTGGTTGGGGATCACCACCGGCTCGCCGCCCTGCATCACCGCGACTACCGAGTTGGTCGTCCCCAGGTCAATTCCAATAATCTTGCTCATAACCCCTTCGCCTCCTCAAACTGTTTGCCGTTGCCCTCCGGCCTCTAGTCGAGCCGATTCCAGGGCAAATCTAGCTTGGTTCTTGCGTTCCAAGCCAAGCACGGGGCAAAGTATACAGGTTGAGTGCCTCTTTGTCAAGTTTCTTTATAGTGCGATTAAGTTATTTATCTTCTGTCGATTAGAGGGGCTCTGACCCTAGGGATT